>NZ_JBGBPX010000026.1:0-47812 GCF_041107475.1 Rhodanobacter sp. FW021-MT20
TCGTTGGATCCGCGCAGCACTGACACGCAGCATGCAACGCCTGACAACACCATCGCCGGCAGTCGCCTGAAAGCCCAAGGCAAAAGCGTCATGCGCCTGGGGTTGACGGGAAGTCTCTTACGGAATTGTTAGGCCGCAGCGAGTTCCCGGCGCGCCCGAAAGAAACGGTAAAGCAGCACGCCACCGGCAGCGACCAGCCCGGTGCCGACATACCCACCCAGTGCACAGAGGCCGCCGGCTGACGCCGAGCAAAAGCCCCAAGCGCCGATGAGTGCAGCCGGAATGTAACCCCCGACCGCGAGTGCCAAAGACGCAGCCGCGAACCGGACTGCAGTCGCAGCTGAGAGCCGGGAAGCCATCTGCACGAAGCGCCAAAGTGTCACGACGACACCCGACCAGAATGCAATGAGGCCAGTGGTGTATGCGAGCGCGAATAGACTTTCCATGCGGCCTAACGCCCGAAGTAAGCGGCCGCGGAACGCGGTCCGCTTGACTGAGTTGTTAGGCGGCGGTGCCCACACGCTGGCCGCGCCGGTGAACGAAGCGACGATGCCCGCGCTGCGAACATGGAAAACGCGACGCGCCGAATGCTGGCAACGATGTTGGCCGAAGCACAAAAGACTTTGCCGCAAGCCGAACGCGCGACGGCCGTGCCGATGCTGGCCGAAGCTGCCCTGGTGCTGATACGTGCCGCACACTGCACGTTGCGACGCCCCCAACTGAAATGAAAATGGCTACACCGACGCCTAACGCTTGAGGTAACCGGCGCGAACCCGCGCAGCGGGTTTGCGTCCGGTTGACCGAATAGTTAGTTGCCACTCGCAGCATCGTTGATGAACCACTGCTTGCCAAATGCATTGAGGTCTTGCATTTGATGCCCAACCACACCAAGCAAGCCACCAGTCCAAGTACCGAACGCCGGCGTACCGTCCAAGTTGTAGACATGCCCCGGCAACGTGCGAAGAGTGTACACCGGGTTTTGATACGCGAACTCTGCCCCAAGCTGCTTGAAGTACGCACCTTCAAGCATGAAGCGCGGGGTACCTTTGTAGGCCAGAATTACCTTGCTGAAGTTGCGTGACTGCACAGCCTGCGCAAACTGCAGCATGCTACGGAAAACATCGGCTTCACTGTTCGTGCCCGAGACGCCCCGTAGATCGAAGATTAGAACATCGGAATTTACGTACCACTGATAGTGCGCAAAGACCGAGAGCCCCTCATTTCTGCTGTCGGCCGCCAATGCCTTGGACAGTGGCTGTTGCACCCCAAAATAGTTCCAGCCTGCGATAGCCGCGATGGCCACGACAGGCACGAGCAACCACAGTAGTCGACGACGTGCCATAGCTACCCCCTTGTGCCAATGAACGCCAATTAGAAATTCATGCGCTCGACAACGTGATAATTCTTTCCCGCCACTTCAGAAAGCGATAGCTCCTGCTTGAGCGATGCGCAGCCCAGCGCGATATATGCCACGGCCGGCGCAAGACTTCGATTTATCCGCTCCACACACTTCTCGCCGGACGCGACGACCAACAGTGGCTCCTTTAGATATGAGTCACTGACCTGCGCCGCAAACGAGAACTCGACAGTTTTGGACTTAGCGAAGTCATTGCCTGAGTCGCCATAATTGCCTAGATATGATCCGTAGTCGTGCCAACGCCGAAAGGCGTAGGAAAAATCCGCCACCTGCTCCAACTTATTCCCCACGACCCTGTAAACAGCAACTGGGAACAGCTTGGGATCTTTGTCGTTCGTAGAGCTTATATTGACCTGAAGAACGACATATTTTGTTCCACGATCTGCATCGCTGTAGTGATACTCATAGCTATACGAATCTGACACCCATCGGCTTGTAGTTGATGTTTTGAGGGTGCGAAACGTAATGCCGTTTTCGGTAAACGTTGGTGTGACGTCGAGGGCCCGAAACTTTAGCTTCTGCAGCCTTGCTTGCTTCTCTTGCGCGGCCTGTAGTTGGGCAGCAAGATCGTGCACGAGCTGTTCCGCCGTTTGCGTCTGCTGCGCATTGGGATACTTGCTCTTTAGCTTCGATGACGCGGCACTTGCGCCGTTCACGTCGCCTTTGGCCACAAGCTGTCGGATTGCCTCCAATCTGGCCGACGGGGTGTCCGAAAGCTCTTTCACTTTTCGCGACAGCTCATCAACCTGGGCCTTGAGTTTGCTATTTTGGCCTTGCGCCTCGCTCAGCTGTCCGCGCAGCGTGGCTATCGTTTGGTCGGCCTGCTGATTTGTACAGCCCGCAAAGGCTAGACAAATGCAGGCGATCGAGAGAACGTGAAACTTCTTCATGGTGCCCCCTGTGGCAACTAACGCTTGAGTTGAGCGGCGGCGTAGCCGTCCGCCTCGAACGAGTGGTTAGAGGTCACTGCGCGCCAGACCCCAAGAGAAAACGGCACGGGGTATCGCCGAAGGAGTTAGAGAAATATGGACGGTAGGGCGCGTACTGAGTGTAAGCCTTGTAGGGTTTGTACTGTTTATATGCTTTGTACGGCTCATATTCGGTGGACTGCAAGACCTCTTTGACGGCACAGGACGCAGTGCCGTCGTGGCTCCAGACGATGCCTTTGAGGAACCAGCCAAGATGCTGTCCGTTGAAGCCATAGACATCGTAGCCGCCCGCACTATCTTCTTTGAGGTACGCAACGGGCTTGCCGCTCCACAAGTAAATGGTGAGCTCGTCATCGACGGCGATGTACGCCTCTGGCTTGCCCGCGCCGTTGAAAAGCGTGACCTCGTCTTGCGCCAATGCCGGGAACGCCGCGATGAGCAGAAAAAGCGCAGTGAAAACTCCTCTCGCCATCGCGGACATGTTGTGACCTCTAACGCCTGAAATCAGCGGCGCGCGTAGCGCGTCCGCTGGATTGAAATGTTAGGTTGCACCACCTTGTATGGTGAGCCAACCTTGCGAAGCACAATATTGCGCGACAGCCGCGTGCGACGCAGAAACCCACATTTCGCTAGGGTGGTCGTGAAAGCCGAGTATGGGCATTGAACCATCACGAACCTCGAAGTCGCGCAAAGCACGAATGCCGCGTTGTGTAAGTGGACCAGCCTCCGAGAAATCCTCGATGCGCTTTCGATTGACGAGAACGACAGGCTCAGCCGCATACTCGATTGCGTATAGCGCAATGCGACGATAGTTCTTGGGCAGTACCGGTATCAATTTCCCTCGAACCATTGTGTGCAACCTAACGCTGGAGTTAAGCGGCGCGCGGCTTTTCGCGCGTCCGCTTGGACGAACTGTTAGGCCGTGCACAACGAACGATGCGCCAACCTGCTATGGAAAAATAACTTATGGCGAAGAGCGCACCAAAGCATATGAGGCTAACTTGCAGACTGTATGGATACCGCACATGAAACAAAATTGACAGTGCTGTCCAGCCTAGCATTAGAAAAAGCGCGACAAGAAAAGGGAACAGAAGAAGTTGTACGCCAAGCCTGCGAGTACGAGGGATGCAAACGAGCACTACGCTCGCAAACGCAAGAAACGGAGCGATTGCAGCAAGCAACATTACAAGTATGAATGAGCCCAATCCTGGCATGGCGGCCTAACGCCTGAATTGAGCGGCGGCTGAAAGCCGTCCGGCTCGAATGAACTGTTAGAACCCAACACGAGGAAACGACGATGACACCACTTGAATGGGCGCTCTCTGACGACACCGGCATGAGCAGCGAAACTATTATGCATGTGATGGAGGGCACGCCGCCGCCAAGCTACGGCGTAAGCGTGCCACAGGACCCCGACGATTTTGGCCGCTGCCACCGCTTGTTGCGGTTGTTCCCGCACTACCGCAAGTGCCTGCATGAGGTGGCCGACAAATACCCCATGTGGGTTGGCTTGGTGCGTGATTGGGACAGGCTGACTGATCTGTTTGACGAGCACCGTAACAACGATCTGTATGACGCGATGCAACCATTGATTGATGAAGGCCGCGTTGCCGATGGGTGGGTAAAGACCGGGCCGGGAAGTTGGACGAAAGGCGAGCACGGAAATGTTCAACTTGGCCCCGGTGTATCCATTGGGTTCTAACGCTTAGTAGACCCCATATCGGGGCATATGCAATCCATGCTCTCTGCTCGTAGGCAGGTCGTCAAGCAGGGAAACCTTACAAGACATCAAGCGGTTGCCGGGTTTTTCCGGCGTTCATGGGCTGGCAGGCTGGCGTGCATATCGTGCGAAACGAGGTATGTATGCTTTATCACCCTGAAAACGCGAATACGCATTCCGGCTCGGACAGGGCCCCACGGTTGTTGGACGAGGTGCGCCGGGTGTTGCGGGTGAAGCATTACAGCTTGCGTACGGAGCAGGCGTATTTGGGCTGGATTCGCCGCTTTATCCTGGCCAACGGCAAACGCCATCCTCGCGAGATGGGCGTAGTCGAGATTGAGGGGTTCCTTTCGCAGCTGGCTGTGCAGAGGCAGGTGGCGGCAAATACACAGAATCAAGCGCTGTCGGCCTTGCTTTTTCTGTACCGCGAAGTGCTTGCCATCGAACTGCCGTGGCTGGATGGCGTGACGCGGGCGAAACGACCGATGCGAGTGCCCACCGTGCTTTCACGCGATGAGGTGACGCGGTTGCTGGCGCAATTGGATGGCCGCCCGCGACTGTTGGCCAGCCTGCTGTATGGCGCTGGGTTACGCCTGATGGAGGCGTTGCGTCTGCGGGTAAAGGATGTGGATTTCGAGCGCGGTGAGATCACGGTGCGCGACGGCAAGGGTGCCAAGGATCGCCATACCATGTTGCCGCGTTCGCTGATCGAACCGTTGCGGTGCGAATTGGCGCGCGTACGCCAGCTGCATCAAGCGGATTTGCAAGAAGGTTTTGGTGAGGTATGGTTGCCGCATGCACTTGCACGCAAGTATCCAGCCGCTCCGCGTGAGTTTGGCTGGCAATATGTGTTTCCTGCGCCGCGCCGCTCGCGTGACCCTCGCGGTGGCCACGAGCGGCGGCACCACTTCGACGATGGCATGCTTTCACGAGCCTTGAAGAGGGCCTGCCGTGAGGCAGACATCGTGAAGCCGGTCAGTGCGCACACGTTGCGGCATTCGTTTGCCACGCACCTGTTGGAATCAGGCAGCGATATTCGTACGGTGCAGGAACTGCTCGGCCACAAGGATGTGAAGACCACCCAGATCTACACCCACGTGCTCAATCGCGGCGGGCAAGGCGTGCTGAGCCCGCTGGACCGCTGAGGCGATCATGTGCGGATGATGAGCTTGCCGATGGCGAGCCCATTACGCTGCACAATGGTGGCGCCGCAACTTGTCGCCGCCCGGCGGTGGCCCGCATCCCTGAGGCAGTACGACGCGTTATCGACGCACCGAATGCGCTGCCACGGATGAAGCGGAAACTGTCTGGGCGTTTGCTGCCAAACGTCCCCGAAAGCAGCCTGGCAGGGACCACTTAGGGAAGATCTGATCAACCAGCTTTTTGCCCTGTCATTCCTGCGAGGCGCTTTTCAACAGCCGAAGGGCTGGTCAAGCAGGAAGCGATTTGCAACAGACGAATGTCTGGTCATCCAGTGCCTTTACGTTCAATGGTTTGAAGGCGCTGGGTCCCAGCTTTCGCTGGGATGACGAGCAAAAATCAGACCTTCCTTAGTGGGCAGCCGTTCGATTTACCGCGGCAGCGTCGACGCCCCCATCAGGAACTCGTCCACCGCCCGCGCGCACTGGCGGCCTTCGCGGATGGCCCATACCACCAGCGACTGGCCGCGACGCATGTCGCCGGCGGCGAAGACCTTGTTGACGCTGGTGCGGTAGCAGCCTTCGCCATCGGTGGTGGCCTTGGCGTTGCCGCGCTTGTCCTTGTCCACGCCGAAGGCGTCGAGCACGCCTTGCACCGGCGAGACGAAGCCCATCGCCAGCAGTACCAGGTCGGCGCGGATCTCGAATTCACTGCCCGGCACCTCGGCCATCTTGCCGCTTTCCCACTTCAGCCGCACGCCGGTAAGGCTTTTCACGCGGCCCTGGCCGTCATCGTTGAAGCGCTTGGTGGCGACGGACCAGTCGCGCTGGCAGCCTTCCTCGTGCGAGCTGGAGGTGCGCAGGCGGATCGGCCAGTACGGCCACACCAGCGGCTTGTTTTCCTGCTCGGGCGGCTGCGGCAGCAGTTCGAACTGGGTGACGGCCTCGGCACCGTGGCGGTTGGAGGTACCCACGCAATCCGACCCGGTGTCGCCGCCGCCGATCACCACCACGTGCTTGGCGCCGGCGTGGATCTGCTGGTCGAGCGTGTCGCCGGCGTTGACCCGATTCTGCTGCGGCAGGAAGTCCATCGCGAAGTGCACGCCGTCGAGCTCGCGGCCGGGCACCGGCAGGTCACGCGGGGTTTCCGCGCCACCGGCGATCACCACGGCGTCGAAATCCTGCTGCAGCTGTGCCGGCGTGACGGCCTCGGCAGCGCCGCTGGTCTTGGCATCGTCGGCGCTACCGACGAACACGCCGGTGCGGAAGCGCACGCCTTCGCCGCGCATCTGTTCCAGGCGGCGGTCGATATGGCCTTTCTCCAGCTTGAAGTCGGGGATGCCGTAACGCAGCAGGCCGCCGGCGCGATCGTTCTTTTCGAACACGGTGACGTCGTGGCCGGCACGCGCGAGTTGCTGCGCAGCGGCCAGGCCGGCCGGACCGGAACCGACCACGGCCACCTTCTTGCCGGTTTTCCGTGCGGCCGGTTGCGGCGTCACCCAACCTTCGTCCCAGCCCTTGTCGATGATCTTGTGCTCGATCGACTTGATGCCCACCGCATCGCCGCTGATGTTCAGCGTGCACGCCGCTTCGCACGGTGCCGGGCAGATGCGCCCGGTGAACTCGGGGAAGTTGTTGGTGGATTGCAACACGTCGAGCGCGCGCTTCCAGTCCTGCTTGTAGACCAGGTCGTTGAAGTCGGGGATGACGTTGTTGACCGGACAGCCGTTGTGGCAGAACGGGATGCCGCAATCCATGCAGCGCGCGGCCTGCAGGCGTGCGGCTTCGTCATCAAGGTGGTTGATGAACTCGTGCCAGTGGCGCTTGCGCTGCGCCGGCGCCTCGCTGCTTTCGTGCTGGCGCGGGTGGTCGAGAAAGCCGGTGATCTTGCCCATCGTATACGTTCCTCAGGCGGTCGCCTTCTCGGTGGATTCCAGCACGGCATCGCTGTGCGCCTCGATCAGTGCCCGCTTGTATTCGCTCGGCATCACTTTGACGAAACGCGCGCGCGCGTTGCGCCAGTCGTGCAGGATTTCCTTGGTGCGGAAGCTGCCGGTGTAGCGGAAGTGTGCTTCCAGCAGCTGGCGCAGAATCGCCTCGTCGGTGGCCGGCAGGCTGTCGCGCGCGGCGCGATGCCAGTGCCCACGCGGAATGCGCAGTTCCTGCTCCACGCCGGACAGCACCGGCTCCAGACCCACCATCGACAGATTGCACTTGCGCTCGAACGTGCCTTGCGGGTCGTACACGTAGGCCACGCCGCCGGACATGCCCGCGGCGAAGTTACGCCCGGTTTCGCCCAGCACCACCACGGTGCCGCCGGTCATGTATTCGCAACCGTGGTCGCCCACGCCTTCCACCACCGCGCTGGCGCCGGAGTTGCGCACCGCAAAGCGTTCGCCGGCCACGCCGTTGAAATACGCCTCGCCTTCGGTGGCGCCGTACAACACGGTGTTGCCGGCGATGATGTGCTCGGGGCCGAAGCCGTGGAAGTCGTTCGGCGAGCGCACGATGATGTGGCCGCCGGACAAACCCTTGCCCACGTAGTCGTTGCCGTCGCCGACCAGGTCCAGCGTGATGCCGTGCGCCAGGAACGCGCCGAAGCTTTGCCCGGCGGTACCGTCGAGCTGCACGTGGATGGTGTCGTCGGGCAGACCGGCATGGCCGTAGCGGCGCGCCACCTCACCGGACAGCATGGTGCCGACGGTGCGGTTGACGTTGCGCACGTCGACGATGAAGCGGGTCTTCTCGCCGCGCTCGAGCGCGGGGCCGGCCTTGTCGATCAGCACATGGTCAAGCGCGTTGCCCAGGTTGTGGTCCTGCTCCTCGACGTGACGCCAGGCCACGTCGGCCGGCACGCTCGGACGGTGGAACACGCGCGTGAAATCCAGCCCGCGTGCCTTCCAGTGTTCGATGCCGGCACGGGTGTCGAGCAGGTCGGCACGACCGACCAGTTCGTCGAACGTGCGGATGCCCAGTTGCGCCATGATCTGGCGTGCTTCCTCGGCAACGAAGAAGAAGTAGTTCACCACGTGCTCGGGCTTGCCGCTGAACTTCTTGCGCAGCACCGGATCCTGCGTGGCGACGCCGGTGGGGCAGGTGTTCAGGTGACACTTGCGCATCATGATGCAGCCTTCGACCACCAGCGGCGCGGTGGCGAAACCGAACTCGTCGGCGCCGAGCAGCGCACCGATCACCACGTCGCGGCCGGTCTTCATCTGGCCATCGGCCTGCACCCGGATACGACCGCGTAGCCGGTTCAGCACCAGCGTTTGCTGCGTCTCGGCCAGACCCAGTTCCCACGGCGTGCCGGCGTGCTTGATCGACGACCACGGCGAGGCGCCGGTGCCGCCGTCGTGGCCGGCGATGACCACGTGGTCGGCCTTCGACTTGGCCACGCCCGCGGCGACCGTGCCCACGCCCACCTCGGACACCAGCTTCACCGAGATCGAGGCACGCGGGTTGCAGTTCTTCAGGTCGTGGATGAGCTGGGCCAGGTCCTCGATCGAATAGATGTCGTGGTGCGGCGGCGGCGAGATCAGGCCCACGCCCGGCACCGAAAAGCGCAGCTTGGCGATATATTCGGACACCTTGTGGCCGGGCAGCTGGCCGCCCTCGCCGGGCTTGGCGCCCTGCGAGACCTTGATCTGGATCTGGTCGGCGGAAATCAGGTAGGCCGCGGTGACGCCGAAGCGACCGGAGGCCACCTGCTTGATGCGCGAACGCAGCGAGTCGCCCGGCAACAGGCTGATGTCGCTTTCAATCTGATCCTTGCCGATCACGCTGGCCAGCGTGTCGCCGGGCTGGATCGGAATGCCGCGCAGCTCGTTGCGATAACGTGCCTCGTCTTCGCCGCCCTCGCCGGTGTTCGACTTGCCGCCGATGCGGTTCATCGCGATGGCCAGCGTGGCGTGCGCCTCGGTGGAGATCGAGCCCAGCGACATGGCACCGGTGGCGAAGCGCTTGACGATCTCGCGTGCCGGTTCCACTTCTTCCAGCGGAATCGCGGCCGCCGGATCGAGGCGGAACTCGAACAGTCCGCGCAGCGTCATGTGGCGCCGGGTCTGGTCGTTGATCAGGCGGGCGTATTCGGCGTAGGTCGAGGCGCTGTTCGAACGCGTGGCGTGCTGCAGCTTGGCGATCGAATCGGGCGACCACATGTGTTCGTCGCCGCGCGTGCGCCACGCATATTCGCCGCCCGCCTCCAGCGCTTCGGCCAGCACCGGGTCGTCACCATAGGCCGCCGCGTGCTGGCGCAGCGCATCCTCGGCCACTTCGAACAGGCCGATGCCCTCGATGTTCGAGGTGGTGCCGGTGAAATAGGTATCCACCAGCTCGCGGTTCAGGCCCACCGCTTCGAAGATCTGCGCGCCGGTGTAGGACATGTAGGTGGAAATGCCCATCTTGGACATCACCTTCTGCAAGCCCTTGTCGATCGCCTTGATGTAGTTGTGGATGGCCTTGTCGGCACTGATGCCGTCCGGCGCTGCGGCAAAATGCTGCCCCAGCGTTTCCATCGCCAGATAGGGATGGATCGCCTCGGCGCCATAGCCGGCGAGCAGGGCGAAGTGATGCACCTCGCGCGCCGAGCCGGTTTCCACCACCAGGCCGGTGCTGGTGCGCAGGCCGCGTTCGACCAGATGCTGGTGCACGGCCGAGGTGGCCAGCAGCGCGGGAATCGCGACGCGCTCGCGACAGGCCCGACGATCGGACACGACCAGGATGTTGTTGCCCTGGCCGATGGCGTCGACAGCCTGCGCGCACAGCGAGGCCAGCCGCGCCTCGATGCCGGCCTTGCCCCAATTGGCGGGATAGGTGATGTCCAGTTCGTGGCTGCGGAACTTGCCCTTGGAATAGCGGCCGATCTTGCGGATCTTCGCCATCTCGGCGAAATCCAGGATCGGCTGCTGCACTTCCAGTCGCAGCGGCGGGTTGATGTTGTTGATGTCGAGCAGGTTCGGCTTCGGTCCGATGAAGGACACCAGCGACATCACCAGCTGTTCGCGGATCGGGTCGATCGACGGGTTGGTGACCTGCGCGAACATCTGGCGGAAGTAGTTGTAGAGCGGCTTGCTCTGGTCAGACAACACCGCCAGCGGCGAATCGTTGCCCATCGAGCCCAGCGCTTCCTGGCCGGCCTGCGCCATCGGCAGCATCAGGAATTTCAGGTCTTCCTGGCTGTAGCCGAACGCCTGCTGGCGATCGAGCAGGCTGTCGCTGGCGCGCGGTTCGGGCGGCGCCGCAGGCAGGTCGTCGAGCTTGATGCGGATGTGCTCGATCCACTGCTTGTACGGTTTGGCGTTGGCCAGCTGGTCCTTGATCTCCTTGTCGTCGATGATGCGGCCGGCTTCCATGTCGATCAGCAACATCTTGCCCGGCTGCAGCCGCCACTTCTTGACGATGCGCGATTCGGGCACCGGCAGCACGCCGGCCTCGGAGGCGAGGATCACCAGGTCGTCGTCGGTGATCAGGTAGCGCGCCGGGCGCAAGCCGTTGCGGTCGAGCGTGGCGCCGACCTGGCGGCCGTCGGTAAAGGCGATCGCGGCCGGGCCATCCCACGGTTCCATCATCGCGGCGTGGTATTCGTAGAACGCGCGATGGTTGGCGTCCATCAGCTCGTGCCGTTCCCATGCCTCGGGAATCATCATCATCATCGCGTGCGACAGCGGGTAACCCGCCATGGTCAGCAGTTCGAGGCAGTTGTCGAACGACGCGGTATCGGACTGGCCCGGGTAGATCAGCGGCCACAGCTTCTGCAGATCGTCGCCCAGCACCGGCGAGGCGATCGCGCCGGTGCGCGCATTGATCCAGTTGACGTTGCCCTTGACCGTGTTGATCTCGCCGTTGTGCGCGACCATGCGGTACGGGTGGGCCAGCTCCCACGCCGGGAAGGTGTTGGTGGAGAAGCGCTGGTGCACCAGCGCCAGCGCCGACACCGTGCGCGGATCGGCCAGGTCGAGGTAATAGCGCCCCACCTGGTCGGCCAGCAGCAGGCCCTTGTAGACCACCGTGCGGGTGGACATCGAGGGCACGAAGTATTCCTTGCCGTGCTTGAGTTTCAGCGCGCGAATGGCGTGGCTGGAGGTCTTGCGGATCACGTAGAGCTTGCGCTCCAGCGCGTCGGGCACCATCACGTCCGGACCGCGGCCGATGAAGATCTGGCGGATCACCGGCTCGTGCTCGCGCACCGCGGGCGACATCGGCATGTCGGTATCCACGCGCACGTCGCGCCAGCCCAGCACTAACTGGCCTTCGGCCAGCACCTTGCGCTCCAGCTCCTGCTCGCAGGCGCGCCGCGAAGCCTGTTCCTTGGGCAGGAACACCATGCCTACGCCGTATTCGCCGGGTGGCGGCAGGGTCACGCCCTGCAGCGCCATTTCCTCGCGATAGAACTGGTCGGGGATCTGGATGAGGATGCCCGCGCCGTCGCCCATCAACGGGTCGGCACCCACCGCGCCGCGATGATCCAGGTTGCGCAGGATCGCCAGACCCTGCTGGATGATGTCATGGCGTTTGCGGCCCTTGATGTGGGCGACAAAGCCCACGCCACAGGCGTCATGTTCATGGCGGGGGTCATACAGACCCTGCGCGTGCGGTCGTTCCATTATCTCCACTCCCCGAGAGCAAGGGAATCTTGACTATAGTGCGCCGCAACAAAAAGGCAAGCGGAAAGTCAAGACTTTTACTGTTATGGACGTTTATAAGTCTGGACGTCCACTCCTGTCACTCGGAAGTTTGGAAGTATGGACGTCTGTCAAAACGCCATGGGGTGCCGGTCATCCGGGCAAAGACAGCCCTTCGCGCCGTTTCAGTCGCCGTCGTGATGCGACGGCTGGCGCCGTGGAAGTGCCGTGAGCAGGGCCCGCAAGGCCGCCGGTCGCACCGGCTTGTGCAGGATCGGGTAGCCCTGCGCACGGGCGCGCTGCTTCAGTTCGCTGCTGCCGTCGGCGGTGATCAGCGCGGTCGGCGGCAACGGCACGCCCCGGGCACGCAGCTCGCGCAGGGCCTGCAGGCCATCCACCCCGTCGCCCAGGTGGTAATCGGCCAGGATCAGGTCGACCGGGCCACGTTGCAGTTCCCGTTCGGCTTCGGCCACGTCGCGGGCGGTGCGGCAGTCCACGCCCCAGCGCTGCAGCAAGGCGCGCATGCCATCGAGGATGGCCGCGTCGTCGTCCAGGCACAGCACGGTGAGCGAGAGTTGCGCCGCCGTGCCCATGCCCGGTGACAACCGTGCCGGCTGCGGTTCGGCCACAGCGCGCGGCACGGTGATCGAAAAGCAGCTGCCATGGCCCTCGCGCGAGGACAGTCCGAGCCGGTGGCCGAGCATGCCGGCAATGCGGTCGCAGATCGACAAGCCCAGCCCCAGGCCCTTCTCGCCCCAGGGCGATGGCCGGTCCAGTCGCTGGAATTCACCGAAGATGCGCGAACGTTGCTCTTCGGCGATGCCGGGGCCGGAATCCCACACCTCAATGCGCACTTCCGCGCCGACACGCCGCGCGCCCAGCAGCACGCTGCCATGACGGGTGTAGCGCAGCGCATTGGAGATGAAGTTCTGCAATACCCGCCGCAACAGCTGCGGATCGCTGCGCACGGCCAGCCGGGTCGGCACCATGCGCAGGCGCAGGCCGCGCTGCTCGGCCACCACCGCGAACTGGGCCTGCAGCGACTCGAACAGGTCGGACAGCGCGAACGGGCCCACTTCCGGACGATAGCTGCCGGTATCCAGTCGCGAGGTGTCGAGCAAGGCGTCGAGCAGGTCTTCGGCGGCGCGGAACGAGGCGTCGATGCGTTCGGCCAGCTGGCTGGCCTCGGCGTCCAGTCCCGGCTGCTGGCGCAAGGCCGAGGTGAACAGGCGCGCCGCATTCAATGGCTGCAGCAGGTCGTGGCTGGCGGCGGCCAGGAAGCGCGTTTTCGATACGTTGGCAGCTTCGGCGGTGCGCCGCGCCCGCGCCGTGGCGGCCAGGGCCTCGCTGAGTTCGGCGGTGCGCTGGTCGACCCGCTGCTCCAGCGTCTCGTTCGCCTCCATCAGCGCCTGTTCGGCACTCTTGTAGGCAGTGACATCGCTGTAGGTGGTGACATAGCCGCCACCGGGCAGCGCGCGTCCGCGCATCTCGATGGTGCTGCCGTCGGGGCGGATGCGCTGGACCAGATGCATCGCGCCAGCGCGCATGTGGCCGATGCGCTTGGCCACATGCGCCTCCACCTCGCCCGGACCACACTCGCCGCGCTCGGCGTTCCAGCGGATCAGGTCGGCGACCGGCACGCCCACGTAGACCATGCCTTCGGGATAATCGAACAGTTCGAGATAACGCCGGTTCCAGGCCACCAGGCGCATCTGCGCATCGACCACGCTGATGCCTTGCGACACGTTTTCCAGCGTGGTGGACAACAGCTCGCGGTTGAAGCGCAGCTCCTGCGAGGCTTCGTCCATCAGCGCCATCGCCTCGGCGATATCCAGCCCGGAACCGGACAGCACGCCCATCAGGATGCGCCGCGCGCTGGCCGCACCCACGGCGCCGGCAAGCAATCGTTCGGTGTGCTGGATCAACGCGCGATCGGCCGATTCACCCGGCTGCAACGGCTTGCCGCGTCGCTCGGCATACTCGTCGAACGCACGCTGGGTGCCGCGTACGCCGATGATGCGCACGGCGATTGTGCGCAAGTCGGCCACGCGCACGCGACCACGCCAGTCGCCGGCGCCGCCCAGGCTGGCGGCGTGCGGATCGATGAACATCGCCGCGTGCAGGCGTTCCTCCAGGCTTGAACGCCAGCGCAGGGAAACGAACACCAGGCAGGCGACATTCAGCAGCAGCGACCAGAACGCGCAGTGCAGCACCGGATCCCAGCCATGGGTGCCGAACAAGGCCTGCGGGCGCAACCAGGCCACGCCCAGCGGGCCACTGTGCAGCCACGGCGCGGCATGATCCATCGCCGGCAGCAGCAGGGTGTAGATCCACACCGCGAAACCCGCCACCAGCCCCACCATCACGCCGCGGCGACTGGCGCCAGGCCAGTACAGCGCCGCCACGATCGCCGGGGCGAACTGTGCCACCGCCGCCAGCGACAGCAGGCCGGTCGCCGCCAGGTTCTCCACATCGGCAGCCACCCGGTAATAGGCATACGCCATCAACGCCAGGATCACGATCGCGCAGCGGCGTACCCGCAGCAGCAGTTGCGACAGATCGCTGCGCTGCTCCAGCCGCAGCCGGCGGATGCGCAACAGCAGCGGCATCGCCAGGTCGTTGCTGATCATGGTGGACAGCGCTACCGCCGCCACGATCACCATGCCGGTACCGGCCGAAAAGCCGCCCACATAGGCCAGCAACGCCATGCCGCCGTTGCCGTAGGCCAGCGGCAGATTCAGCACCCAGGCATCGCCGGCGCCGTCACGCACGGCCGGCAGCAGACTGCCGGCGGCCACGATCGGCAACACCGCCACGCTGACGATCAGCATGTACAGCGGGATGGTCCAGCGCGCAAAGCGCAGGTCGTTGCTGTCTTCGCATTCCACCACGCCGATCTGGAATTGCCGCGGCAGGCAGAACACCGCGCAGAACGCCAACAGCGTTTGCGCGATGAAGGCCGGCTGCACCACCTGGTTGGCATGTTGCAGCGGCAAGCGCAGGGTTTCCGCCAGGGACGGTCCGTGCAGGTACGCGTAGACGGCCAGCGCGACGAAGGCCAGCAGCTTGATCAGCGATTCCAGCCCGATCGCCAGCATCAGCCCGTGATGGTGTTCGCTGGCATCGATGCTGCGCGTGCCGAACAGGATCGCGAACAGCGCCAGCAGCAGGGCGCACCACAACGCGGTGTCGCCGCCCAGCCCGGGCACCGCCACCGGCATCGGGGGCAGACCACGCAGCACGGCGTAGGACATCGCCACCGCCTTCAGCTGCAACGCCAGGTACGGCACGATCGCCACCACCGCGATCACCGCCACCAGGGCCGCCAGGCCGTGCGACTTGCCGAAGCGGGCGCCGATGAAGTCGGCGATCGAGGTGATGTTGCGCCGGGTCGCCACGCGCACCAGTCGCCGCATCAGGCCGAAGCCGACCACGAACAACAGGATCGGCCCGAGATAGATCGGCAGATACGCCAGCCCATCACGCGCAGCCGTTCCCACCGCACCGTAAAACGTCCACGACGAACAATAGGTCGCCAGCGCCAGCGCATAGACGAACGGGCGCAAGCGCGGCTGGCGCGGATATAGCGGGCGGCGATCGCCCAGCCAGGCCACCGCGAACAGCAGGCCCACGTATGACACCGAGACCAGCAGCAATACCCAGCCGGCGATCAAGCGCGCGTTCTCCCGGATTCGTGGTTCCACGCCACAGCGGCTTGTGCCCGATGGCCCCCGTCCGGCAGCATGCGCGCATGCAAGCAGCGGAAAGCCGGACATCGTCGAAAGTAGCAGAGCCCCTGCACGATGACGAGATTCACGTGTGGTGGCTGGATTACCGGCGCGAACACGGCCGCGCACCGCTGCGCGCGCTGCTCGCCGGCTATCTGGGCGCCGTGCCGGAAATGCTCGCCTTCGTCGAGGGTGAACATGGCCGCCCGTCGCTGGCCGAGCCGCACGGCGCGCTCGCTTTCAACTGGTCGCACAGCGGCGATCACGCGTTGCTGGCCATCGCACGCGGCATCGTGCCGGGCATCGATCTGGAACGATTGCGCCCGCGCCCGCGCGCGATGGACATCGCACGGCGCTATTTCTGCGTCGAGGAAACCGAGGCACTCGCCGCGCTGGGGCCGCAACAGCGCGACGATGCCTTTCTGTCGCTGTGGACAGCCAAGGAAGCCGTGCTCAAGGCAACCGGCCGCGGCATTGCCTACGGCCTCGACCGGCTGCAGTTCACCGTGCCGCCGGCCCCTTCGCGATTGCTGCGACTGGATGGCGACGACGCCAGCGCCTGGCAGCTGCAATCGCTGGTGCCCGCCAGCGGCCATGTCGCCAGCCTGGCCTGGCGCGGTCCCGCCCGACGCATCCGCCTGCTGACACTTGCCGGCGCCAGCTGAACGGCGCAGTGTTGGCGGCCAACGCGACATTTCATGCCAGTCACCATGACCCTGCTCAGCGTCAACCTCAACAAGATCGCCGTGTTGCGCAACTCGCGCGGCGAAACCGAACCGGACATCATTCGCGCCGCCCACACCTGCATCGAGGCGGGCTGTGGCGGCATCACCGTGCACCCGCGCCCGGACCAGCGGCACGTGCGTCCCGAGGACGTGCGGGCGCTTGCTGTGGCGTTGCGCGGTCGAGTCGAATACAACATCGAAGGGAATCCGTTCGCGCCGGCGCGCGGCAGTTATCCCGGTTTGATTGAGCTCGCCCGCGAAGTGCGTCCCACCCAGGTCACCCTGGTCCCCGACGCCGACGGCCAGCTCACCTCCGATCACGGTTTCGACCTGGCGCACGATGCCGAGCGCTTGCGTCCGCTGGTGGCCGAACTGCGTGAGCTCGGTTGCCGGGTCAGCTTGTTCGTTGATGCCGGTGCGCGAGGTTTCGAGCACGCCACGGCGCTTGGTGTGGAGCGGGTCGAGATCTACACCGGCCCTTACGCTCGCGCCTTCGCCGACGGCGATGCCCGCCTCCAGTTGGAGCAATGCGTCGAAACCGCCCGCCGCGCCCAGCAAGCCGGGTTGGCGGTGAATGCCGGCCATGACCTGAGCCAGGCCAATCTGGGCACCTTCCGCGCGGCGATTCCGGGGCTTGCCGAGGTGTCCATCGGCCACGCCTTGATCGGGGAAGCGTTGTACGACGGCCTCGCCGCGACCGTTCGCCACTATCTGCAGATCCTCGCCTGAAAACATCCCGGGGATTGTTTCGGGGCAAGCACGACTGGTCCGGATGTTGACCGGAATCGTAGGAGCGTGGGCGTGAGGCTCTTGGCCGGAATATCGCGAAAGGCTTTTCGCGCACAGGGTGCGCTCCTACCAAGCTCCGGCAAAGCCGTCATCGGTCGCGCCGGGCTCCACAAACAACAACCCCCGCATAGGGCGGGGGTTGTTGCGGGTAACGCTTGACTTGCTTGCGGGCAATTACTGACCGTTGTCGGTGAATCCGATCTTGGTCAGGTTGTAGCTCTTGGCATCGGCCAACACCTTGGCCACGTACTGATAAGCCACGTTGCTGTTGCCGTCGACCTGGATCTCCGGCTGCTCGGTCTGCTGGGCAATCACGGCCATCTGCGCGCGCATGCCCAGCTCGTCCACCGGCGAATCGTTCCAGTAGATCTGACCACCCTGATCGATCTTCAGGTGGATCGGCTCTTTCGGATTGTCCGGGTTGTGAACGTTCGGGTTCGGCTGCGGCAGATCGATCTTCACTTTCTGGCTGACGATCGGCGCGGTGATCATGAAGATGATCAGCAACACCAGCAACACGTCGACCAGTGGCGTGACGTTGATATCCGCCATCGCGCCCTTGCTTCCGCCTGTACTCATGGACATGGGCTTTACTCCTGGGCCTGGCCGGCAGGCCGGGTCGTCATGAAGCCGACATGCACCATGCCCGCATTCTTCGCTTCACCAAGCATCTTGCGCACGATCTTCCACTGCGTGTCCTGGGCGGCACGGACCTGCAACTCGGGCTGCGGAGCCATGCTGGCGTAGACGGCGAACTTGGCTTTCAGCTCGGACTCGGTCACGGGGTTGTCGTTGAGGTACATGCTGCCGTCATCCTTGATGGCCAGGTCAACCGGCGGCACGCCCTGCCCTTCGGTATCCGCCTTCACCTCGTGGGTGCTCGGCAACGTGACCGTCACGGTGTGCGACATCAGCGGCGCGGTGATCATGAAGATGATCAGCAACACCAGCATCACGTCGACCAGCGGCGTGACGTTGATGTCCGACATCGCGCCGCCATTGCCTCCGGTACTCATCGACATGGGTCAGTCCCTCACTTGCTCTCGACGCGCGAGCCGGTTGCGAAGAAGTCGTGCAGGTCATGCGCGAATTCGTCGAAACGGGCGTAGGTCAGGCGGTTTGCGCGGCTGAAGAAGTTATAGGCGAACACGGCCGGGATAGCGGCGAACAGACCGAATGCGGTCATGATCAGCGCCTCACCGACGGGGCCGGCCACCGCTTCCATCGAGGCATTGCCCGACGCGGAGATGCGGATCAGCGCGTGGTAGATGCCCCACACCGTACCGAGCAGACCGACGAACGGTGCAGCGGAACCGACGGTGGCGAGCAGCGTCATGCCGCCTTCCAGGCGCAGGCTTTCACGATCCACGGCCTGACGCAGCGCGCGATCGATGAACTCGGAGCGGCTCAGCGACTCGGCCAGACGACCACCGGCGGCAGCCGCCGAAGCCTGCTGGTGATGGGCCACGGCCGAAGCCGCGTCCAAGGCGATCTTGGAGAACGGTTCGCTCTTGGGCTGGGCTTCCAGCTCACGGATCGCGTCCTGGGTGGACGAGTTGGCCCAGAAGCCATCAATGACACGGTCGGCGCGGCTGCGCACCATCGAATTGCGAATCGCGTTGGCAATGATGAAGTACCACGAGGATACCGACATCACGCACAGCGTGATCACCACGACCCAGCCAAGCGGGTCTTCGTGACGAAGGAACTGGCCGACGCCCATCTGCTGCATGGCAGCGGCGGCGGAGTTGGCCCCTGCGGCGGGGGAAACAGCATCTTGAAAGAAGAACATAACGCTACCCTTGGGAAGTCAAGCGTGAACTGTAACTGTAATCGGAATTACAGCTGATTGAGGGAGAAATTGACCGGCACGCGAGCGTAGCCTTCAACCACCTTGCCATTCTTTTTCTCTGGATTGAAACGCCAACGACGTACGGCATCCATCGCCGCGCGATCCAGCTCGCGGTAACCGCTGGACTTTTCCACCTTCACGTCCTTGACGGAACCGTCCACACCGACCAGCACCAGCAGCGTTACCGTACCCTCGTGCCGCTGACGCATGGCCTGTGGGGGATAGCGCGGCTTGATCTGATTGTTATAGCTCAGATCCTGGCTTGCCGTGATGTCCTGCGGCGGTGCGGGCGGAGCCGGAGGAGCCGGCGGCGGCGCAGCCACTGCATTGTTGGACTGTTCGGTCACCGGCGGCGGCGGAGCGGGCGGCGGCGGCTGCGGCGGCGGGATCACCTGCTTGATGATCTTCGGCGGCGGCTGCTTTGGCGGTTCCGGCGGCGGCGGCGGCGGGGGAGGAGGCGGCGGCGGCGGCTCGATGAAGCTCACCTGCACGATCTGGTCTTTCTTCACTTGCGGGGCCTGGGGCGGCCCGGCTGGCGCGATCAGCACGATGAACGCGAACGCGTGCAGAGCAACTGCGAACGCGATGGCGATCGTGCGCCCCCAACTGAACGGCTTTGGACCGTAATTTGAGTTACTTGAGGCCATCTGTCACTTTCGATCAGGAGCTTGTCAGCGGAATGACGAGTCGCAGCACCCATCGGCAAACTGCATCACATGATGGATGACATTTGCCACTGGACAATGCGGGAAGATTATCAACGGTACAACAGCACATGGCGTTTGTATAGCGTCGGAAAGACTATCAAATGGACGTCCATTCTGCCTCGCCGACAGCGCTGCCATGGGCTCCTTACTTGACGCCGGCCTTCTTCAACCAGGCCTTGGCCTTGCCGGCCGTGGCCGGGTCCTGCGCGGCCTTGCGCATGGCTGCAATCGCGGCAGGCTTGTCCTTGAGCCCGCGGTTGGCTTCGGCCAGCATCATGTAGGCCATGCCGGTGTGCTGCACGCCCTTGTCGATGCCTTGCTGGATCAGGCTCTTTGCCTCGCGATACTTGTTCTCGGTCATCAGGACCTGGCCGGCGCGCACCGCGACCTCGCCATCCTTCGCCATCGGCATGGCCTTCTTGTAGGCCGCCAGTGCCTGGCTCTGCTCGCCACCGATCAGCGCGGCATCGCCAAGCAACTTGTAATTGTCATAGCTGGGGGTGACCACGCCCTTGCCCATGCCGTCGTTGAGCACGGCAATGGCCTTGTCGGCGTCGGGCTTGGGATCGGACGAAGAGTTCTGCCCGGTGATCAGGTACAGCTTGGCCAGGTTGACGTACTGCTTTTCGGTCTTGAGATTGCCCTTGGCGCGGGCATCCTCCATCACCTTGATCGCCTCGGGATACTTCTGCGCCTGCATCAGCACGGCGACGGCGTTGTTCAGGGCGTCGGGATCGTTCGGGTTGGCGGCCAGCTGCTGCTGTGCCAGGTCGGCAGCCTGACCGCTCTGGCCGGATTCGGCATAGCTGGCCATCAGGATCTGGTTCCACGAAGCCTTGGGCTTGCTGTCCGGCATCGCCTGCGCCTTCTTGATCGCCGCGATCGCCTCGGGGTACTTCTGCAGGCGGTAGTAGGCGTTGCCTTCCAGCGCATAGGAATCCGCGGTTTCACGCTTACCTTCGGCGCGCCACTTCTCCACGGTATCGATCGACTTCTGGTACTGCTGGTCGGCCAGGTAGAACTGGGCCAGTTCGTACTGCAGCTGGAAATAGGTGTCGTTCGGCATCACGCCATCGGCCAGCGCCTGTTGCAGCAGGTTGATCGCGCCCTTCACGTCGCCGCCGTTGTAGGCCACGCTGGCCATGCCCTGCATCGCCAGCGCCTTGGCGTACTGGCTCTTGCTCTTGTCGATGATCGGCTGCAGCAGTTCGGTGGCCTTGGCCTTGTCGCCGCTGTTGGCCGCCGTCAGGCCCTCGTTGAGCGCCTTCGATTCCTTCTCGCTGGTCAGATCGAGCTTCGGCGCGGTACGCGTGGCATTGGGATAAAGCGAGGCAGCCTTTTCCTTGGACTCCGAATGGCTCCGGGCGATAGCAGGAGCACTGGCCAGTGCCAAGGCCAGAGCGGCGCCAGTCAGCATCGTGGTCAAGGGAGCGTGTTTCATGGCCATCCTCTGTGTCGGGTTCACGCACAAGTTGTGCGGGGGGTCCCGGAGATTAACCCGAGCCGGCATTCCATAACAAGTTGCAACGCGGCATCCATGCCCATGCAAATCAATCACTTGCAGAAAAGTTTCCATACGCAGGCGCATCTTTCGCAGAAATTTGCCTCATGGCCTCCATGCTTCGGCCTCACATCAGGCAAGAACGTGCCACCGGTTGCCGGAACATCATGCATTAATGCGTTATTGCGTCATGAAAATTCAACGGCTGTGACGATGACAGCGCTGGCATCGTCGATCCGTGAAAATGTGGGGATGGCGTCCAATGGTCGTCGACGACGTCGGAATATTTCGATGCAAACAGGCGACGGCCAGGCCACTTGGGCGCGGGGCATCCGCGCACGGCGTCGGACTGCATGATCGGGCGCCCATGGCCCTGATGGTGACGCGTTTCCCCTTGGACATACCAAGGGGAAACGCAGGCCGACCTCGATCAGATGTCGAGGTTGGCGACCTTCAGCGCATTGGCCTCGATGAACTCGCGACGCGGCTCCACCGCTTCGCCCATCAGCATGGAGAACATCTGGTCGGCGACGAAGGCGTCCTCGATGCCGACTTGCAGCATGCGACGGGTTTCCGGATTGACCGTGGTCTCCCACAGCTGTTCCGGGTTCATTTCGCCGAGGCCCTTGAAGCGCTGGATGGTCCGGCCCTTCTTGGCCTCCTCGAGCAGCCAGTTGCGCACGTCGGCAAAGGACAACACGCCACGCGAGGCATTGCCCCGGCGCACCACCGCATCGGCCTGGATCAATCCGGCCAGCTGCCGGCTCAGGTTGAGGATGGGCCGGAATTCCGCGCCACCAAAGAACGGCTGCGGCAGCAACAGGATATGGCTGAGACCATGCTGATCGCGGATCACCTCGATCGCGGCCGGCTGTTCGTCCTGCGCCGGGCGCAGCGACAGGCGATAGCGCGGCTTGCCCAGTCCGCTGCTGGCCAGGCGCTGTGCCACGCCGTCCAGCCAGCCCTGCATCGCCGCCGGGTCAGTCCACAACTCCGGACTGATCGGAGTGTGCTCGAGCAGCGCGATCAGCACGCTGGTATCGAAGCGATGGCCGAGGCGCTCGATCTGGTCGAGTGCGGTCTGGTAATCGCGCAGCAGCTTCTCCAGCACCTCGCCGGTGATCGCCGGAGCGTTCGGGTCGGCCACCAGCTCGGCGTTGTCCACCGCGTTGGAGATCAGGTACGCGTTGAGCGCCGCGTCGTCCTTCAGGTACAGCTCCTGCTTGCCCTGCTTCAGCTTGTACAGCGGCGGCAGGCCGATATAGACATGGCCGCGCTCGATCAGCTCGGGCATCTGGCGGTAGAAGAAGGTCAGCAGCAAGGTGCGGATGTGCGAACCGTCCACGTCGGCATCGGTCATGATGATGATGTGGTGGTAGCGCAGCTTGTCGGGGTTGTAATCCTCCTTGCCGATGCCGGTGCCCAACGCCGTGATCAGCGTGCCGACCTCGGCCGAGGACAACATCTTGTCGAAGCGCGCCTTCTCGACGTTGAGGATCTTGCCCTTCAACGGCAATACCGCCTGGGTCTTGCGGTTGCGCCCCTGCTTGGCCGAGCCGCCGGCGGAGTCACCCTCGACCAGGAACAGTTCGCACAGCGCGGGATCCTTTTCCTGGCAATCGGCCAGCTTGCCGGGCAGGCCGGCGATGTCCAGCGCGCCCTTGCGGCGAGTCATCTCGCGCGCCTTGCGGGCGGCCTCGCGGGCACGCGCGGCGTCGACCACCTTGGAAGCGATGGCCTTGGCCTCGCCCGGATGCTCCAGCAGGAACTCGCCCAGTTTCTCGTTGACCGCCTGCTCCACCGCGGTCTTCACCTCGGACGAAACCAGCTTGTCCTTGGTCTGCGAGGAAAACTTGGGGTCCGGCACCTTCACCGACAGCACGGCGATCAGGCCTTCGCGCATGTCGTCGCCAGTGGGCGCGACCTTGGCGTTCTTGGCCAGGCCTTCCTTCTCGATGTAGTTCTGCAGCGAGCGGGTCAACGCGGCGCGGAAACCGGTGAGATGGGTGCCGCCATCGCGCTGCGGGATGTTGTTGGTGAAGCAGAACATCGTCTCGTTGTACGAGTCGGTCCACTGCATCGCCACTTCCACCGTGATCCCGTCCTGCTCGGCCACCAGGCTGATCACATTGGGATGCAGTGTGCTTTTCAGCTGCGCCAGGTGCTGCACGAACGAACGGATGCCGCCCTCGTAGGCAAACGTGTCGTTGCGCCCTTCGCCGCGCTCGTCCTTCAGCTCGATGGTGACGCCGGAGTTGAGGAAGGCCAGTTCGCGCAGGCGCTTGGCCAAGATGTCGTAATGAAACTCGATGTGGGTGAAGGTCTGCGGGCTGGGCAGGAAGCGCACCAGCGTGCCGCGACGCTCCGACGGGCCCACTTGCTTCACCGGATACAGCGGTTCGCCCAGCGAGTATTCCTGCTGATATTCGTAGCCGTCACGGAAAATGGTCAGCCACAGGTGGTCGCTCAGCGCGTTCACCACGGAAACGCCCACGCCGTGCAAGCCACCGGACACCTTGTAGGAATTCGCATCGAACTTGCCGCCGGCATGCAGCACGGTCATCACCACCTCGGCGGTGGAGCGCCCCTCTTCCGGGTGTATGTCCACCGGAATGCCCCGGCCGTTGTCGCTGACGCTGACCGAGCCGTCGTCGTGGATGATCACCACCACGCGGTCGCAATAGCCAGCCAGGGCTTCGTCGATGGAGTTGTCGACGACTTCGAACACCATGTGATGCAGGCCGGTGCCGTCATCGGTATCGCCGATGTACATGCCCGGGCGCTTGCGCACCGCCTCGAGGCCCTTGAGGACCTTGATGTTGCTTGAGTCGTAGTGCGATTCGTTCTGCGGTTCGTTCATGCGTCGACAGTTCCCTGGCAGCAGCATCGTGACCGACGACAGGACCGAGCCGTCGGGCGTGATGTATTCCCTTGATTATAGCAGGGGTATGCCGCTAGCCCCGGCGCGCCGGATCAGGCCGGTCCAGCCGGCAGGATCCGACCATGTTCCACGTGGAACACATGCGCTGGCAGCGCGGCGAGTGGCGCGGGAAGGTCGGTCCCCGTCACCAGGATCTGTGCCCCGCTCGCCTGGAGCTGTGCCAGCACAGCCTCCTGATGCGCCTGATCCAGCTCGGAGGCCAGATCATCCAGGCACATCAGCGGCCATTCGCCGCGACGTTCGGCATGCAGGCTGGCTTGGGCCAGCAGGCAGCTCAGGGCCGTGAGCTTTTCCTGACCGCGGGACAGATGTTCGCGCAACGGCGCATGTTCGAAACCGATCGACCAATCCGCACGATGCGCACCCGCAGTGGTGTGGCCCCGGGCAAGATCCCTTCCCCGCTGTTCCGCCAACTGCTCGCCAAGATCGCGCTCATCGGACCAGCCCCGTCGATAACGGCAATCCAGCGCACCCAGTTCGGGAAGCAGGCTATGTGCCTGCGACTGCAGGTGGGGAAGCAGATCATCCAGATAGCGTCGGCGCCATGTGTCGATGAGGTTCGCGGTCTGCGCCAGCTCGGCCTCCCACGGCAGGAACAACGACGCTTCCGCAACCGGTTGGCTTCGCAGCAGGCTGTTGCGCTGCTTCAGCGCCCGCTGGTAACGCCGCCACGCCAGCAGGAAATCATGTTCCACGTGGAACACACCCCAATCGAGGTAGCGCCGACGCTCGTCGGCAGCCCCGGCAATCAGCGCATGCGAACCCGGCTCGAAGCACACCACGGCGCACGCCTGTACAAGTTGCCCCAGACTCCCCTTCTCGCCATCGATGCGGGCTTCCCAGCGGCTGCCGTTTCGACCGAGTCCGAGCCGGACGGCGTGCCCGTCGGCATGGCGCCATTCGCCGAACACGCTGAGGGCGTTTTCGCCTCGCTGCAGCAGGGCTTCGCGCGCACCGCTGCGAAAAGAGCGGCCGTGTGACAACAGGAAGGCCGCTTCCAGCATGCTGGTCTTGCCCGCACCGTTGGGGCCGATGAGCACATGCAGCCCGTCCGACAGGCTCAGTTCGACCTCGGTCAGGCAGCGCAAGCCCTGGATACGCAAGCGTTCCAGTTTCACGAATGCGTGCCCCGCATAAGGCAACGCCGGAACCGAGGACGGTTCCGGCGTTGCGCTGACGGCGCTAGCCGAGGATCAGGCACGTGCAGGTCAGAGCCGCAGCGGCATGATCACATGGCGGGATTCTTCGTTGTCGTCTTCCTGCACCAGGCAGCTGGACTGCGCATCGCGCAGGCTGAGGCGTGCCTTGTCGCCACGCAACGCGGCCAGTGCGTCCAACAGGTAGCCGACGTTGAAACCCACCGAAAGGTCGGAAACCACGGTGTCGGCTTCCACCTCTTCCACGGCTTCTTCCTGCTCGGGATTGTGCGCCACGAGTCTCAGCTTGCCCGGCGACAGTTCGAGCTTCACGCCGCGGTATTTCTCGTTGGACAGGATCGCCGCGCGCTGCAGGGCACCGCGCAGCACTTCGCGATCCAGCGTGGCGTGCTTGTCGGCACCCAACGGAATCACCGCCTCGTAATCCGGGAAACGACCGTCGATCAGTTTCGAGGTAAACACCACGTCGCCACGGCGAACGCGCAGGTGATTGCGGCCGAATTCCAGTTCGACCATGCCGTCACCGGTTTCGAACAAACCGACCAGCTCGTTGACGCCCTTGCGCGGAATGATGATCTGGCGCCGCGAGGAAACCTTGCTGTCCAGCCGGGTTTCCTTCAATGCGAGACGGTGGCCGTCGGTGGCCACGCAGCGCAAGGTGTGTTCCTGCAGATCCAGCAACATGCCGTTGAGGTAGTAGCGCACATCCTGGTTGGCCATGGCGAAGGCGGTGCGCTCCATCAGTTCGCGCAGCACTTCTTCCGGCAGCGAAACCTTCTCGACCAGTTCGATCTCGTCGATGGTCGGGAATTCGCTGGCGGGCAGCGTGGCCAGGGTAAAGCGGCTGCGTCCGGCGCTCAGCGCCACGCGATCGCCATTGAGCTTCATGTCGATACGCGCGCCATCAGGCAAGGCGCGCACGATGTCGAACAGCTTGCGTGCCGGAATGGTGATGTCGCCGTCTTCCAGCTTTTCGGCTTCAGTGGAGGCCACCATCTCCACTTCCAGGTCGGTACCCGTCAGCGACAGCCGACCGTCAACGACCCGAACCAGCAGGTTGGCCAGCACGGGCAGGGTTTGGCGACGCTCGACCACACCCACGACTTGCTGGAGCGGCTTGAGCAGAACTTCTCGTTGGATGCTGAATTGCATGATATGCGCGTCCCCTACACTGCTGTTCTGTTCTTTAAAAGAAGTATTTGTTGTTGCTGTTGGTGCCGTGGATAACTCGAATTTCAAATTTTCTCGTTGTTTTTCAATAGATTAGACGAAAAACAAGCTGTGTCTCAAAGGCCTTGGATCTTGTGCGCGGTTTGTGGATAAATTTGCGGCTCGATCCATCCACCTATTATCCACAGCTTACCCCGGTTTGGTTCAAGGCTTTATGCCCAACCGCACCGGAAATCGCCTGCCGGTCTGCCGCGGATCAACCGGTGAGGATGCGGATCAGCTGTTCCCAGTCCTGTCGCATGCGCGGATCGGTCTCGCAGAACTTGCGGATCGTGCGGCAGGCATGCAGCACCGTGGTGTGGTCGCGGCCACCGAAGGCCTCGCCGATTTCCGGCAGGCTGTGGTCGGTCAGTTCCTTGGACAGCGCCATCGCGATCTGCCGCGGCCGTGCCAGCGAACGCACGCGGCGCTTGGACAGCAGCTCCTGCAGGCGCACGTTGAAGTAGTCGGCAGTGATCTTCTGGATGTTCGGGATCGTCACCGCCTGGGCGTGCGTGGCCAGCAGGTCGCGCAGGGTTTCCTCGGCGAACGCGGTGGTGATCGGCTTGCCATAGAAGTTGGCGCGCGCCGCCAGCGTGTTGAGCGCGCCTTCCAGGTCGCGCACGTTGGAGCGGATGCGCTTGGCCAGCAGCATCGCCACGTCCTCGCTCACATCCACGCCCTTGTCGTGCGCCTTGGACAGCAGGATCGCCGCGCGCGTCTCGAAGTCCGGCGGCTCGATCGCCACCGACAGCCCCCAGCCCAGCCGCGACTTCAGGCGCGGTTCCAGCTTGTCCACTTCCTTCGGATAGCGGTCGCAGGTGAGGATGATCTGCTGCTTGGATTCGAACAGCGCGTTGAAGGTGTGGAAGAACTCTTCCTGCGTGGTGTCCTTGCCGGCGAAGAACTGAATGTCGTCGATCAGCAGCGCGTCCACCGAGCGGAAGCGGCGCTTGAACTCGTCCATGTTCTTGGTGCGCAAGGCCTCGATCATCGAGCCGACGAACTGCTCCGAGCGCAGGTACATCACCTTGCAGTCGGGCTTGTGCTCGCGCATCAGGTTGCCGGCGGCATGCATCAGGTGGGTCTTGCCCAAGCCGGTGCCGCCGTACAGCAGCAGCGGGTTGTAGGCGCGGCCGGGGTTCTGCGCCACCTGCATCGCGGCGGCCTTGCCGAGCTGGTTGGACTTGCCTTCGACAAAGGTTTCGAAGGTGTAATGCGGGTCCAGGTTGTGCGCGAACGGCGCGGCCGCGGGCGCGCTCACCGTGGCACGCGAGGGCGCGGCGGCCTTGGGCGGCAATGGCCGCGCGCTGGACCCCACGTCCAGTCGCACCGATTGCGGCTGTCCGGTGAGCTGGCTCAGCACGGTCTCGATGCGTGCGAGATAGCGTTCGCGCACCGTGTCCAGGGTGTAGGAGTTGGGCGCGTACAACTGCAGGCCGGTCTCGTCTTCACGGGCCTGCAGCGGCATCAGCCAGGTATGCAGGTCCTCGGCGTTCAATTCGCCTTCCAGGCGCTCCAGACAGCGTCGCCACAAATCACTCATGAATAATCGTCCAACCACGGCAGGGGGCGCTTGTGCGCCAGGTGGACGGCGAAGTCTAGCAGGACGGGGAGTGCTTCCGGATGGAATATCCACACAACTGTCCACAAGCCTGTCCACAGCCGCCGGCACGGTTTGTTTGACACTGATACGGCCGGCCCGGCATACTCGCAAACCTTTTTCACCGTATCGAACCCGGAGTACGCCATGAAGCGGACCTTCCAGCCCAGCAAGCTCAAGCGCGCTCGCACCCACGGCTTCCGTGCCCGCATGGCCACCGCCGACGGTCGCAAGATCCTCAATGCCCGTCGCGCCAAGGGCCGCAAGCGCCTGATCCCGTAAGCGGCCTGCATTTCATGCGTGCCGCCGGCCTGCCGCGCGAAGCGCGGCTTCGCCGCGCCGCAGATTTTGCCGCCATGCGACAAAGCAGCGGCCGCCTCGGCGGTCGCTGCTTTGCTGTGCGCTATCGTCCGAATGGATTGGGTGAGGCCCGCTTGGGCCTGGCCATTTCCAAACGCGTGTCCAAGCGCGCCGTCGAGCGCAACCGCATCAAGCGCCTGCTGCGTGAATCCTTCCGCCGCGTGCGCCACCAATTGCCGCCGATGGACCTGCTGGTGATGGCGCGCGAGCAGGCCGCCGGCCTGCCGGGGCCGGACTTGCTGGCCGAGATCGATGCACTGTGGCGCAAGCTTCCGGCGTTGAAGCCGCCCGGCGACGCCGCCACAATGGCGTGTTGACTCTTTCTTCCCATCTTCCGCGGCCTGTTGTCGCGGCACCCACGATCGGATCTGCTCCGCGATGAACCAGACGCGCACGTTCCTCCTGTTTGCCTTGCTGGCGGTGGCCTACTTCCTGTTCATGGCCTGGGAAAAGGACTACGGTCCGCACCCGCCGGCGCCCGCCGTGGCCAGCTCGGCCAGTGCCGCCGCGCCGGCCAGCAGTGACAGCGTCAGCGTGCCGACGGCCAGCGGCAGTGCCGCGGTGCCCGGTGCGACGAGCCCGGCGCCGGGCGCCGCACCGGCGATCGCCAATGCCCCGGCCAAGGTCGCGCCGTCGCAGCAGGTCACCATCAGCACCGACGTGCTGCGCCTGACCGTGGATACCCGCGGCGGCAGCATCGTGCGTTCGGAGCTGCTCGATTACCCGGTCACGCCGCGCACCAAGAAGAATCCGGACCCGGCGCCGATCCGCTTGCTGGACGAAACCCCCAGCCACTACTTCGCCGCGCAGGATGGCCTGGTCAGTGCCGACGGCCCGGCCCCCGATCACCGCGCGCTGTTCCAGGCCGCACAGACCAGCTACACGCTGGCACCCGGCAAGGATGTGCTGGTGGTCGACCTGACCTGGACCGATCCGTCGGGCCTCAAGGTGGTCAAGCGCTACACCCTGCATCGCGGCAGCTACGTGGTGGATCTGGATCAGCAGATCGACAACGGCAGCGCCAAGGCATGGAATGGCAATGCCTATCGCCAGCTGCAGCGCGTCGAGCCGCCGGCTCCGCACTACAGCAATTTCCTGGCACGCATTTCCGACCAGTCGCACTACGGCTTTTTCGGCGCCGCCTGGTACAGCCCCGAGCACAAGTTCAACAAGCTGGCCTTCGACAAGTTCGCCAAGGAGCCGCTGCACGCCAGCGCGACTGGTGGCTGGGTGGCGATGATGCAGCAGTATTTCGTCGGCGCGTGGATCCCCAAGGCCGGCGAAACGGACACGTTCTCCACCGCCGTGGTGAATGTCGGCAACACCTCGCGCTACCTGATCCGCAGCGTCGGTCCGCAGATCAGCGTGGCACCGGGCAAGCAGGGCGATACCAGCGCGCGTCTGTACGTCGGTCCCAAGCTGCCCGACGTGCTCGGCGCCACCGCACCCGGCTTCCAGCTCACCATCGACTACGGCATGTTGAAGATCTTCGCCGTGCCGCTGCACTGGGTGCTGGCCAAGCTGGACAAGCTCACCGGCAACTGGGGCGTGTCGATCATCCTGCTGGTGCTGCTGATCAACCTGGCCACCTACAAGCTGACCAACGCGCAGTACGCCTCCGCCGCCAAGATGCGCAAGCTCAAGCCGCGCATGGACGCCTTGAAGGAGCGTTACGGCGACGACAAGCAGAAGATGCAGCAGGCCACCATGGAGCTGTACAAGAAGGAGAAGATCAACCCGGTCGCCGGCTGCCTGCCGATGCTGATCACCATTCCGATCTTCTACGGCCTGTACTACGTGCTGCGTGACAGCGTGGAACTGCGCCAGGCGCCGTTCTTCGGCTGGATCCACGATCTGTCCGCCGCCGATCCGTACTTCGTGCTGCCCATCATCTACGCCGCCACCATGCTGATCCAGCAGCTGCTGATGCCGGCCGCCACCGGCATGGATCCGACGCAGGCGAAGATGATGAAGTTCATGCCGGTGATCTTCGCCGTGATCTTCCTGTTCTTCCCGGCCGGCCTGTGTCTGTACTACGTGGTCAACGGCTTGTGCCGCCTGGGCCAGCAGTGGTGGGTCACGAAGCGTTACGACGCGATGGACACCAAGGCCAAGACCGCCTGATGCGTTGCTTTTGCGATCATCCCTGATCGCGACGATCAAACGGGCGGCCGTTCCTGGCCGCACTTCTCAATTCAGGGAATCTCGAATAATCCTGCTGGATACGTCATTCCAGCGAAAGCTGGAATCCAGTGCCTTTGCTTTTCAACGGCTTGAAGTCACTGGATTCCGGCTTTCGCCGGAATGACGAAGTTTTTCGAGGTTCCCTTCGATGGAGCGGTCGCGTCGGGCCACCTGCGCGGCCGTCTTCGTTTACGCTTCCCGCATGAGCCAGCCCACCGACACCATCGCCGCCATCGCCAGTGCCCCCGGCGCCGCCGGTGTGGGCGTGGTGCGCGTGTCCGGACCGAGCGTGCCGCTGATCGCGCAGGCCCTGCTCGGCCGTGCGCCGCGGCCGCGGTACGCGCATTTCGTCAGCTTCCGCGACGCTGCCGGTGAAACCATCGATCAGGGTCTGTTGCTGCACTTCCCTGCTCCGGCCTCGTACACCGGCGAACACGTGCTGGAGTTGCAGGGCCATGGCAGCGCGGTGTTGCTCGATGCGTTGCTGCGCCGCGTGTGCGAACTCGGCGCGCGACTGGCGCGGCCCGGCGAATTCACCGAACGCGCGTTCTTGAACGGCAAGCTCGACCTGGCCCAGGCCGAAGCCGTCGCCGATCTCATCGCGGCGCGCTCGCAGGCCGGAGCGCGCGCTGCGCTGCAATCGATGGAAGGCGTGTTCTCGCGCAAGGTCGAGGTCTTGCTGCAGGCGCTGATCGCGCTACGCGTGCACATCGAAGCCGCGATCGACTTCCCCGAGGAAGAGATCGATTTCCTCGCCGATCCCGCGATCACCACACAACTCGAAAATCTGTGCGCCGACTTGCGCGAACTGCTGCGCGAGGCCCGCCGCGGCGTGCGTTTGAACGATGGCCTCAAGGTGGCCATCGTGGGCCGCCCCAACGCCGGCAAGTCCAGCCTGCTCAATGCACTGGCCGGCAGCGACCGCGCCATCGTCACCCCCGTCGCCGGCACCACCCGCGACGTGTTGCGCGAAAGCCTCAGCCTCGACGGCATCGCGCTGGAACTGGCCGACACCGCCGGCCTGCGCGAGACCGACGACGAAGTTGAACGCGAAGGCGTACGCCGCGCCCATGGCGAACTGCAGCGCGCCGACGTGGCGTTGCTGGTCACCACCGAGGCCGATGCTGACGCGGATCTGGCGTTCTTCGATGTGCTGCCCGCCGGCGTCGAACGCATGGTGTTGATCAACAAGATCGACCTCGGGCAGACCACCCCACGCGCGGAAATCCGTGACGGCATCGCCTGCCTGTGGGCTTCCGCGAAAACTGGTGCCGGCCTCGACACCCTGCGCGACCGACTGCGCCAACTGGCCGGAGCCGGCGGCGGCGAAGGCGCCTTCAGCGCACGCCGCCGCCATGTACTGGCACTGGAACAGGTCGGCACGCACCTCGATCACACCGCCCGCATCCTCGCCACCAGTCGTGCCGGCGAACTCGCCGCCGAGGAACTGCACCATGCCCAACACGCGCTGGGCGAAATCACCGGCAGCTACACCAGCGACGATCTGCTCGGCGCCATCTTCGGCTCGTTCTGCATCGGCAAATAGGTCGTAGAAACCATTCTCGGTAGACGCGTGGGTAGTGCTTGTCGTACCGGGGAACAGCCATGCATGGCGATATTCGCGCTGTTCGGCCCTGACGAAGCGCGAGGCAGCGTGCTCGATGTGTGCTGCTATGCAACAATAGAGGCTCTGCGCTTGATGAAAGATCGGTACTGCACCGGTCGCGGCTCTGCGCACCGGGCCTGTTTCGAGCGTCATTCATGCCGTCCCCGTTTCGGCGCCCTTGCACACGCGTGTGCTCCCTCCCTTCAGGTTCTGCCCTCACGTCGATGCGCGGGCAGGCTGACTTGTCCCGAGAATTCCCCGTGCCGTCATCGCTTGCCGAAACCAAGAACAACATCCTGTCGGGGCTCACTGTCGCGCTGGCGCTGGTGCCCGAGGCGATTGCCTTTGCCCTCGTGGCCCACGTCAATCCGCTGACCGGTTTGTACGCCGCATTCATCATGTGCCTGATCACGGCGATGCTGGGCGGACGCCCCGGCATGATTTCAGGCGCGACCGGTTCGATGGCGGTGGTGATGGTGGCGCTGGTGGCACAGCACGGCGTCGAATATCTGTTCGCCACAGTGGTGGTGCTGGGGCTGCTGCAGGTCGCGTTCGGCCTGTTCAAGTTCGGCAAGTTCATCCGCATGGTGCCGCACCCGGTGATGCTCGGTTTCGTGAACGGCCTGGCCATCGTGATCTTCATGGCCCAGTTGCATCACTTCAAACAGGTGGGTGCGGATGGATCGCTGCAGTGGCTGCACGGCTTGGCGATGTTCGTGATGCTGGGTCTGGTGGCACTGAGCATGGCCATCATCTACCTGTTGCCGCGCCTGACGCGCGCCGTACCGTCGGCGCTGGCGGCGATCATCATCGTGGCGTTGCTGACGCAAGTGGCCGGCATCCATACGCGCACCGTGGGCGACTTGGCCTCGATCAAGGGTGGCTTGCCGCCGTTCCATATCGCGGATGTTCCGTGGAATCTGGCGACCCTGAAAATCGTGTTCCCCTATGCGCTGATCCTCTCGATCATCGGCCTGACCGAATCGCTGCTGACGCTGAACCTGATCGACGACATGACCGAAACGCGCGGCCAGCCGAATCGCGAATGCGTGGCGCAGGGCATCGCCAACGTGGTCAGCGGTTTGTTCTCCAGCATGGGCGGCTGCGCGATGATCGGGCAGAGCATGATCAACGTGAATGCCGGCGCCACCCGACGTTTATCCGGCATCGTGGCCGGCATCGCGTTGTTGTGCTTCATCCTGTTCGCCTCCGGCCTGATCGAACGCATTCCGCTGGCCGCACTCGTCGGCGTGATGTTCGTGGTGTCGGAGAAGACTTTCGAATGGGGCAGTGTGCGCGTGTTCGGCAAGGTGCCGCGCGCGGATGCGCTGGTCGTCGTCACGGTGACGGTGGTGACCGTTTTCACCGACCTGGCGATCGCCGTTGTCGCGGGCGTGGTCATCTCCGCGCTGGTGTTCGCGTGGCAGCACGCGAAGCAGATTCGCGTGGACGTGCGTGATGACAAAGACGGCCGTCGCGTCTATGCCTTGCGTGGCGCGCTGTTCTTTGCATCGGCCGCGCAGTTCGCCGAGTTGTTTACCCCGCGCGATGATCCCGCCGACGTCATCATCGAATTCCGCGACGCCCGCGTCATGGATCATTCCGCGATCGAGGCCATCGATGCCTTGGCCGGCCGCTACCAGCAACTCGGCAAGCACCTGCATCTGCGCCACCTCAGCGAGGACTGCCGCGAATTGCTGCACCGGGCGCGCGACATGATCGAGGTCAACGTGATGGAAGACCCGCATTACCACCTGGCGGATGATCGCCTGGGTTGAACGGTATGATTTGATCGGCCCTGGAGGTTGCAGTACAGCGCAGCGACCCTGCCGATGTGATCAGCTTGCTTGCTGCGCCAGCAGGGCATTTACCTCGGTCAGTGCGGGCATGCCGCCCTGCGCGCCCAGCTTCGACACCGACAACGCGGCGGCGGCGCAGGCCTTGCGCACCGCCTCGGGCAGGCCTTCGTGCAGGAACACGGCCAGCGCGGCGTTGAACGTGTCGCCGGCGCCGGTGCTGTCGACCACATCGACCTTGAAGCTGGATTGATGCGCCGGTTCGCCCTGCTCGCGGTACCACGCGCCTTCGGCGCCGCGGGTGAGCACCACCGGGCAAGGGGCGCGTTGCATCAGCTGGCGAAAATCCTCGGCCGGGTCGGCGCCAAGCAGGGTCGCCAGTTCGAGCTGGTTGGGCGTGACGTAGCGCGCCAGCTTGAGCCAGTCGACGGGCAACTTTTGCGCGGGAGCCGGGTTCAAGATCACCGGCACGCCGAGGCGATGACCCAGGCGCAGCGTGGCTTCCACGGCATCGAGCGGGATTTCCATCTGCACCAGCACCGCATCGGCATGGGCGATGAGCTCGCGGGCGGCTTCCACGTGTGCGGGCGTGACGCGCGCATTGGCGGCGGGTACCACCACGATCTGGTTTTCGCCGTCGGCCACGCTGATCGAGGCGGTGCCGCTGGCGCAATCGTCCAGCCGCATCACATGGGACACGTCCACGCCTTCATCGCGCAGGCCCTCGTGCATCTGCGCGCCGAAGGCGTCGTCGCCCAGCGCACCGATCAGACTCACTTCCGCGCCGAGTCGCGCCGCCGCCACGGCCTGGTTGGCGCCCTTGCCGCCGTGCACGGTGAGAAAGCGTTCGCCAAGCAAGGTTTCGCCGGGCGCGGGAAAGCGCGTCGCCACGGTGACCAGGTCCATGTTGATGCTGCCGACGACGACGATACGGGTCATGCGTTTCCCTCTGGAGCGATGTTGGAATGCTTTCGACCCAGAGAGTAAACGCTGCGCCGACGGACGTGGCAAATCTGCAGGCGGTTCGAGCACTCGCGCGGCGCGCTGATCCATCGTTGATGGCCGATGCGAGCGGATGCGCCGATCCGATCGGCGCACCATCATCGCTTGCTGTTTACCTTGAAAGCGCCAGCATGGCCCCGAGTTTGAAGTTTCCCCGCGCTGGAGTTCTCCCATGATCGAATTGCATTACTGGCCTACGCCGAATGGCCACAAGATCACCCTGTTCCTCGAGGAAACCGGCCTGCCCTACGCCATCAAACCGGTGAACATCGGCCGCGGCGAGCAGTTTGCGCCGGCCTTTCTCGCCATCTCGCCGAACAACCGCATGCCGGCGATCGTGGATACCGAGCCGGCCGATGGCGGCGCGCCGATCAGCGTGTTCGAGTCCGGTGCGATCCTGCAGTATCTGGCGGAAAAGACCGGCCGCTTCTTGCCTACCGACTTGCGACGTCGGGTCGAGGTGCAGGAATGGTTGTTCTGGCAAGTAGGCGGGCTTGGCCCGATGCTGGGCCAGAACCATCACTTCAGCCGCTACGCGCCGGAGAAGATCCCCTACGCGATCGATCGCTACGTCAACGAGACGCGGCGTTTGTATGGCGTGCTGAACGGCCGTCTGGACGGCCGTGATTTCATTGTCGACAACGACTACAGCATCGCCGACATGGCGGCTTATCCGTGGATTGTTTCGCATGAGGCGCAGGGCATGGACCTGGCCGACTTCCCGCAGCTCAAGGCCTGGTTCGAGCGCATTCGCGAACGGCCGGCCACGCAGCGGGCCTACGCGGTGGGCGACACGATCAAGGACAAACTGGATCTGGCGAACGACGCGGAAGCGAAGCGGGTGTTGTTCGGGCAGGGGGCGGCGAAGAAGTAACTCCACCCTTCTCCTTCTCCCCTCCGGGGAGAGGAAGAAAACCCCGCGGCTGCGATCAATCCTCGAAGTTGCTGCGCAGCAGTTTTTCCACGTCGCCGCCGCGCCCGGCCAGCACGGCCTTGGCCGAATACAGTGCAGTGTGCAGCACTTGTCCCGGCTCGATCTTCGGCGGCATCACCAGTTCGTAGCGGTTGACCTTGACGTCGAGCAGCGCGGGACCGGGTTGCGCCAGCAGCTCGCGCACGGCGTCTTCCAGTTCATCAGCCTGCTCCACCCGGCGCGCATGGAAGCCGACGGCCTCGGCGACCTTGGCGAAGTCGGGGTTGAGCAGGTCGGTATAGCTGTCGAGCAGGCCGTCCACCTTCTGCTCCATCTCGACGAAGCCGAGCGAGCTGTTGTCGTAGACCACCAGTTTGACCGGCAGCTTTTCCTGGATCGCGGTGAGCAGGTCGCCGAGCAGCATGGCGATGCCGCCGTCACCGCACAGCGCGATCACCTGGCGTTGTGGAAACGCTTTCTGGATGCCGAGTGCCGAGGGCATCGCATTGGCCATCGTGCCATGCACCAGGCTGGTCAGCGTGCGTCGCTTGCCGTTGCTGTGGATGTGGCGCAGCAGCCACACCATCGGGCTGCCGCCGTCGGCGGTGAAGGCGGCATCCTCGCTGGCGTGCAGGTCGATGAGATGGGTGAGGTATTGCGGATGGATCAGGCCGTCCTTGCCCGGCTGTTCCTGTTCGGCGAGCTGTTTCAGGGTGTGCTCGCGATGTTTCAGGCTGTTGCGCAGGAAGGCGTGGTCCTCGCGCGCCTGCAGCCGCGGCAGCAGCGCGTCGAGGGTGGCCTTGATGTCGCCGACCACGCCGAGATCGACCGGGTGGCGACGGCCCAGGTGGGTGGCGTCGTTGTCCACCTGGATCAGGGTGGCCTCGTTCGGATAGAACTGGCTCCAGGCGAAATCCGCACCCAGCAGCAGCAAGGTGTCGCAGGCGTCGATGGCGCGGAAGCCGGACTCCACGCCGATGATGCCGGTCATGCCCATGTTGTACGGGTTGTCCGGCTCGATGAAATCCTTGGCGCGCGAGGTGTGCGCCACCGGCGCCTTCAACTTGTCGGCCAGTGCTACTACCTCGCGCTCCGCGCCTTCGCAGCCGGAGCCGCAATACAGCACCACGCGCTTGCCGGCGTTGAGCCGTTCGGCGACGGCGTCCAGTTCCGCGTCGGACGGGCGCAGGACCGGCTGCGGGCGATGCACGCTGAACGGCAGGCCTTCGTCCACCTCCATGTTCGCCATGTCACCGGAGACGATGATTACCGCCACGCCATGCCTGTTCAGCGCCGTCTGCGCGGCCAGCGCGGTCACGCGGCGCGCCTGCGCCGGTGAGTGGATGGGTTGGCAGAAATGGCTGCAGGTCTTGTAGATGGTTTCCAGGTCGACTTCCTGCGGGAAGTCCATGCCCAGTTCGCTGGTGGCGATCTGGGTGGCGATGAGAACCACTGGCGCGCGATTGCGGTGCGCCTCGAACAGGCCGTTGATGAAGTGCAGGCTGCCCGGCCCGCAGGCACCGGCACAGGCGGCCAGTTCGCCGCTGAGCAAGGCGTCGCCACCGGCCGCCATCGCGCCGGCTTCCTCGTGGCGCATGTGGATCCATTCGATCTCGCTGCGACGGACCGCGTCGGTGATGTGGTTGAGTGTGTCGCCGGCGATGCCGTAGCAGCGCTTCACGCCGGCTTGCTGCAGCGTTTCGACGATGATGTCCGCGACTTTCTTCCGGGCCATGCAAGCTCTCCACCAACGGGGCAAGGTTCCGATTGAACGGCACCGGCCGGAAAATCCGGGTGAATGCGTGCGGGGCTGTCCGTGGAAATCGCGTGTAGGAGCCCGTTCACGGGCGATGCTTCTGTCTTGCCGTCCGGCGGTGGAGTGCCAGAGCAACAGCATCGCCCGCGAGCGGGCTCCTACAACGGGAGAGCGGAGAGCGTGAGGAGGGGTTGTGCACAGCGGTATCGCCAACGTGGTGACGGCGAGTTGTATGGCTTCTTACGCGCGAAAGCGGTGCGCGTTGCGGCGGATAACTCTAGGGATGCTCTGATTTTGCTCGTCATCCCAGCGAAAGCTGGGATCCAGTGTCTATAGGCCATTGAAAGCAAAGACGCTGGATTCCTGCTTTAGCAGGAATGACGAGCAGAAGATCGATTGATCAGACTTTCCCTAGTTGGCGTGCCCCACGCCCGAGTCGCCCTGGGTCAGCGGCGGCGGGTTGCCGGCGACCGCAAGCAGGGATTGGGCGTAGCCATCCTCGATGCTGATGGTGGAGACCTCGTCCCAGGCGAAGTACGAGGCTTCGCGCAGCCATTCGGCGTCCGGGCTGACTTCCTGCATGGTGAAGCCGTCCTCTTCCACGCCGACCAGCCGGCCGATGTAGCAGACCTCGGCCTCTTCCTCGCTGTCCACGTGCACGCCGATCACCGGCGACAACAGGCCGGCGGCCTGCACCACGTCACGGATCGAATCGAGCGGGAAGCTGGGCGGCATGTGCGGGATCAACTGCTTCAGCCGCAGCGCCTTTTCCATGAATTCGTGGTGCTTGTCGGGTGCTTCCAGTTCGGTGATGTCGCGGTGCCGCATCACGTACATGCCGTCGTAGGTGAGGGTATCGCCCACCACCCACAGCAACAGGAATTCGCGGCCGACGCCGCCCACGTAGCCGCAGAAGCTGCCGTGTTCCAAGTCTTCGCGCCACAACCGCACCAGCTGCTGGCTTTGCTGCGCTTCACGCAGTTGCGCCCGCTGACCGGTGGTTTTCAGTTCGATAACAGTGCCCATGGCGCCCATTTTACCAGACCGGGCCGGCCGGCTTGTTTACAGGATGTAGCGGCTCAGATCTTCGTTCTGGACCAGCGATCCAAGACTTTTGTCTACATGTTCGGCGTCGATCATGTATTTTTCGCCGGATTTGTCTGCTGCTTCGTAGGAAATCTTCTCCAGCAGCCGTTCCATCACCGTGTGCAGGCGGCGGGCGCCGATGTTCTCGGTGCGCTCGTTCACCTGGAACGCCACCTCGGCCAGCCGGTCGACGCCGGAGTCGGTGAATTCGACGGTGACGCCCTCGGTGCCCAGCAAGGCGACGTACTGCTTGGTCAGCGCGTTGTGCGGCTCGCGCAGGATGCGCTTGAAGTCGTCCACCGACAGTGCCGACAGCTCGACGCGAATCGGCAAGCGCCCCTGCAGCTCCGGGATCAGGTCCGACGGCTTGGCCAGCGAGAACGCGCCGGAGGCGATGAACAGCATGTGGTCGGTCTTGATCGGGCCGTACTTGGTCGACACGGTGGAGCCTTCCACCAGCGGCAGCAGGTCGCGTTGCACGCCCTCGCGGCTGACCCCGGAATGGCCGTAATCGCTGCGCTGGGCCACCTTGTCGATCTCGTCGATGAAGACGATGCCGTTCTGCTCCGCCGCTTCCACCGCCTGGGCGCGGATCTCCTCGTCATTGAGCAGCTTGCCGGCTTCCTCGTCGATCAGCAGCGGGCGGGCGGCCTTGATCGCCAGCTTCCGCTGCTGCGTCTTGGCGCCGCCGATGTTCTGGAACATCTGGCGCAACTGCGCGCCCATCTCCTCCATGCCCGGCGGCGAGACGATGTCCACGCCCACGTTCATGGCGAAGTCCAGCTCGATCTCGCGCTCGTCCAGCGTGCCCTCGCGCAGCTGCTTGCGCAGCTTCTGGCGGGTGTCGCTCTCGATCGACGGCGCCGGGGTGGCATCGTGGCTCCAGTCGGTCGGCTCGCTCTGCCGGCGCGGCAGCAGCGCATCGAGGATGCGGTCCTCGGCGCGGTCTTCCGCCTGGGTGCGCACGCGCTTGATGGCCTGCTCGCGGGTCAGCTTGTAGGCGCCGTCGACCAGGTCGCGGATGATCGATTCCACGTCCTTGCCCACGTAGCCCACCTCGGTGAACTTGGTGGCTTCCACCTTCACGAACGGCGCATTGGCCAGGCTGGCCAGGCGGCGCGCGATCTCGGTCTTGCCCACGCCGGTGGGCCCGATCATCAGGATGTTCTTCGGCGTGATCTCGTTGCGCATTTCCGGCGCCAGCTGCATGCGCCGCCAGCGGCTGCGCAGCGCTACGGCCACGGCGCGCTTGGCGTCGTGCTGGCCGATGATGTAGCGGTCGAGTTCGTTGACGATTTCGCGGGGAGTGAGTTCGGACATGTTTGCGTCAGTGTGTGGAAAAGCTGCAACGCCAGGATGCGGCTTTTGGTGAGAAGTGCGGCCATGGATGGCCGCCCGTTTGATCTTCGCGATCAGGGACGATCGCAAAAACTGAGCAGCGCCTACAGCTCTTCGATCGACGTGTTGTGGTTGGTGTAGATGCAGATGTCACCGGCGATCTTCAGCGCGCGCTCGACGATGGCCCTGGCATCCAGCTCGGTGCTCTCCATCAGCGCCAGTGCGGCGGACTGCGCGTACGGGCCGCCGGAACCGATGGCGATCAGGCCGTGCTCGGGTTCCAGTACGTCGCCGTTGCCGGAGATCAGCAGCGAGGCCTCCTTGTCGGCCACCGCCAGCATGGCCTCGAGGCGGCCGAGGCGGCGATCGGTGCGCCACTCCTTGGCCATCTCCACCGCGGCGCGGGTGAGGTTGTTGCCGTACTTGTCCAGCTTCTGCTCGAACAGTTCGAACAGGGTGAAGGCGTCGGCAGTGGCGCCGGCGAAACCGGCCAGCACGTCGGCGTTCTTGCCCAGCCGGCGGATCTTGCGCGCGTTGGCCTTCGCCACGATGTTGCCCAACGTGACCTGGCCGTCGCCGCCGATCACGACCTTGCCGTTGCGGCGCACGCTGACGATGGTGGTGGCGTGGAAGGATTCCATAAAAGCTCCAAGGTTGAACGAACCAGATGGGGTCGGCTTGCCGAGGCTTCAACACGCGGCCAGGAAGCGAGTGAAGAGGAGTGAGGAGCGAGAGAAAGCAGGGTCGGCTTGCTTTTCTCTCACTCCTCACTCCTCCATCTTCACTCCTCGCTCTTGGCTCCTCGCTTGGCCCGCGGATGCGCCGCGTCATACACCTTGGCCAGATGCTGGAAATCCAGGTGCGTATAGATCTGGGTGGTGGCGATGTCGGCATGGCCGAGCAGTTCCTGCACGGCGCGCAGGTCGCCGGAGGATTCCAGCATGTGGCTGGCGAAGGTGTGGCGCAGCAGGTGCGGGTGCACGTGCTTGGTGAAGCCGTGCTGCAGCGCCAGCGTCTTCATCCGCGCCTGTACCGTGCGCGGGCTGATCGGTGCGCCGTGGCGACCGCGGAACACCGGGCTTTCCGGCGCGCTGCCCTCGGCGGCGCCCAGCATCCGCAATGCGGTGACGGCGTAGCGGCCCACCGGCACCAGCCGCGTCTTGCGGCCCTTGCCGAGCACGCGGACTTCGCCCTCGTCGAGGTTGAGGTCGCCCCAACGCAGGCCGGTGAGCTCGGACAAACGCAGGCCGCTGGAATAGAACAGTTCCAGCATCGCGCGGTCGCGCACGGCCAGCGCACCTTCGCCGCTGCCTTCGACCAGCGCCGCGGCCTCGTCCACGTCCAGCACCTCGGGCAGCTTGCGGCGCACCTTGGGGCCGCGTACGCCGGCGGCGGGATCGTGGTCCAGCAGGCCCTCGCGGCTGAGCTGGCGGAACAGGCTGCGACAGGAGGACAACAGCCGCTGCAGGCTTTTCGGCGCCAGTCCGGCGCGGTGTTCGGCAGCGATGAAACTGCGCAGCTGGGATGGTTGCAGCGTATCGAAGCCGGTCAGGTCCTGCGCTTCCATCCAGCGCAGCAGCTTGTCCAGGTCGCGCCGGTAACCGGCCACGGTGTGCGGCGACGCCTGGCGCTCGCCGGCCAGGCGGGCCAGCCACGCCTCGACCTGCGTGCGCGGCGCGGCGGTCATCTCAGGCGCCGTCTTCGGCGCGCATCAAGGCGGCGGTGACGGTGGCGGCGATCATCTTCAGGAACAGCGTGCCCATGCCGGGCTGGAAGTGGTCGGCGTTGGCGCTGCCCAGCGCCAGCATGCCCAGTTCGCCCAGCGGCATGACCGCGGCGGAGTGGATCTCGCGGGCATGTTCGCCGAACAGCAGCTGCAATCGTTCGGGGGTGAGCCGGCCGGTGATCGGCTCGTGGTGGGCCAGGAAATCGGCGAACTCCGGTAATGCATTGCGGCCGCCGTCGATCACGCTCAGCCAGTCCGCCGGCGGCAGGTCGAGATGGTTGCCGAACAGCAGCAGGCGCACCTGTTCGACGTGGAAGTCGGCGTCGAGCCGGGTGATCACGCTGCGCGCGGCCACCGCCGGCGTATTCGCGCGCAGCATGGTGACGTTGAGTTCGTGCACGCGCTGCATCAGCTTTTCGTTGTCGGCGGCGATGGCGGTGAGTTCGGCCAGGCGGCGTTCCAGCTCGGCGTTCTTCTCGCGCAGATGGTGCAGCTGGTAGCTGGCCAGCGAGGCCACCGCCCCCTGTTCGCGCGGAATGGTGAGCTGCCGGGCCAGTTCCGGGTAATGGCTGAGGAACTGCGGATGCTGCTTCAGATAGGCAGCCACATCGCTGGCTTTCAGGGTGTCGTCGAGCAGGGGGTCGGTCATGCGCGGAATCCTTGGGCAGTGGGTGGCACCGACCCGAGTGTGCGATGGACGGGCCCGCGCTTCAATCCGCCGGGGTCGATTCCAGCCATTCGCCTTCGAACACGAAGGCCGCCGGGCCGGTCATCCACAAGGTATGGCCGGGGCCGGGCCAGTCGATCTGCAAGTTGCCGCCGGGCAGTGCGACCTGCACGCTCTCGTTCACTTCATCGCGCTGGCGCAGCACGGCCATCGCGGCGCAGGCACCGGTGCCGCAGGCCTGGGTCCAGCCGGCGCCGCGTTCATGCACGCGCAGGCGCAGGCGGCTGCGGTCGAGCCGCTCCACGAAGCCGGCGTTGGCGCCTTCGGCGAAACGCGGATGCCGGGTGAGTGCGGGGCCCAGCCGCGCCAACGCGGGCGCTTGCAGGTCGTCCACCACCACCACCGCGTGCGGGTTGCCCATCGACACGGCGCCGATCTGCAACCGGTCGCCATCCACGTCGATGGTGTAGCGGTCGGCTTCCTGCGTGGCCTCGAAAGGCACCTGGGCGGGCGCGAAGCGCGGTTCGCCCATGTCCACCGCCACGCGGTCGGCGGCCAGCAGGCGCACCGTCACCGCGCCGGACGGGCTTTCCACCCGCAGCGTTTCGCCCAGCGCCACCGCGCCAGCGCGATGCAGCCATGCGGCCACGCAGCGCACGCCGTTGCCGCACTGGCCGGAGGGCGAGCCGTCGCCGTTCCAGATGCCGTAATAGAACGCACAGGACGGATCGCGTGGCGGTTCCACGCTCAGCAACTGGTCGAAGCCGACGCCGGTGTGGCGGTCGGCCAGGGCGCGGATCGTGGCGGTTGGCAGGTCGAGCAGGCCATCGCGGCCGTCCAGCAGCACGAAATCGTTGCCGATGCCGTGCATCTTGGTGAAGTGCAAGGTCATGGCGGTGCGGCCGGTGGTCAGTGATCGACGGGCATTGTCGTCACGCTGGTGGCGTGCGCGGGCGCTGACGTCGAGGCCGCGGGAGCGATCACGGGCGCTGCGGCTGTCGGCGCCACCGGCTTGGGCAGGTACAACGGACCCTTGTTGCCGCAACCGGCAAGGGCGACGGCGGCAAGGCAGAACGGCAGCAGCAGGATCGATCGACGCATGGCAGGAATTTCCGCGAAATACGGCCGCAGTATAGCCAAGCGTGAGCGGATCGCCGCGCCCGAGCCGGTGGCGCCGCTATCATGGCGAAAGCCTTGCGGCTGTCATCACCTGGGATGGTCCGATGGACTGGAACGAACTGCTGCGCCTGCCCACCACCTTGCTGTGGATTCTTTCCGCGCTGGCCTTGTTGCTGGCGCTGGTGCAGCTGGTTGTCGTGCGTCAGCGCCTGAATGCGCGGCGGCATGTCGCCGCGAGCGGCCATGCCCTGGTGGTGCTGGTGGCCTTCGTCGTCGCCCTGCTGCTGGGCAGCCTCGGCGCCACGCTGCGCGGCTATCGCTTCCTGGGCGAAGAACTGCCGGTGGTGCAGATCGATGCACGCATCCTGTCGCCGCAGCGCTGGTCGCTGCGGCTCACCTGGCCCGACGGCAGCACGCGACAAGTGCTGCTCGATGGCGACGACTTCCGCATCGAGGCGCTGGTACTGAAGTGGAAGCTGCCCGCCGTGCTCGCTGGCGTGCCGCCGCTGTACCGGCTTGATCGCCTGGAAGGCCGCTACGACGATGCCGCGCAGGAAGCGCACGCACCGCGCACCGTCACCGATTTCGACGAAGCCGGCAGCTTCGACCTGCTCGCCCTGAAGAAGCAGTACCCGCGCTGGCTGCCCGAAGTGGACACGCTGTACGGCAGCGGCGCCTACCTGCCGCTGGTCGACCGCGGCCACTACAACGTGAACCTGATGCGCACCGGCGCGCTGGTGGCGCGGCCGGACGATGCCACCGCGCAGCGACTCGGCGAGCCGATGGGCCACTGAGCCGGCGGCCTTCAACGACGAGTGAGGTGTCGCATGGACGCTGCAGGCGGAAACAGCCGCTTCGGCTCGTTGTGCCAGCCGTGTCAACGGCCCCTGCCTAGTCGTACAGCTCGAGGCCTTCGTACGGCTGCTGTCTGAGCGCGGCCAGCCGGCTGCGCAAATCGCCAGCATGGATTTCCAGCTTGTGCCCGTCCGGATCCAGGAAATAGAGCGAGTCGCCTTCGCTGCGGTTTTCCTTCCACAGGACGACATTGCAGGAGCGGATGGCCTCGGCACAATCATCGAACGCCGCACGATCCACGGAAAAGGCCAGGTGGGTGTATTCGGGTTGCGGGCCGTGGCGCGTTTCCGCGTCGAGCGACAGGCAGATCCAGCCCTCGCCCGCCAGAAGATAGGCGCCGCGCGCCCATTTCGCCGCCGGTCTCAATCCAATCACCGCGGTGTAAAACGAAAACGACCGCTCGAGATCGCTCACGGCCAGGGTGACGTGATTTATGCCCGTGATCATGCCGGCCTCCTCGCTCTGCTCACTTGAGCTGGTCTGTATTTGAGAAGTAGTGTTCTTTCACGCGTCGGGAATCGCCTATCCCAGCGCCTTTTCATAGCGCCAGCCGTTGCCGCCGTCTTCGTAGAAGCCGTCGAGGAAGCGATTGCGGCGGTAGCCCAGGCGTTCGTACAGCCGGATCGCGGCCAGGTTGTCGGTGCGCACTTCCAGCCGCAGGGCATGGCAGCGGCGACGGCGTGCAGCGGCTTCGGCGGCTTCCACCAGCGAGGTGCCGACGCCCTTGCCGCGCGCGTCGGGCTTGCTGGCGAGGGAATACAGCCGCGCCACCTTGCTGCCCTTGCGGAAGAACACCACGGCGGTGCCGAGGAAGTGGCGATGGTTGGCGCTGGCCACCAGCACCAGGGCGCTGTCGCTGTCGAGGTGGCGACGATACTGCGCGCGGCTGAGGCGGTCGCTCGCGAACGTGGCCAGTTCCAGCGCGACCAGGTCGTCGAGGTCGGACAGTTCGGCGCGGCGAACGCGCACCGCGGCGGTGGCTGGCGGTGGGGGCATCGGTTTCCTTGGGGCGACGACGACAACAAGCGGGAGGTGTGCGCGGCACTGTAGTCGCCGTTCGCCGCAGCGGCAATCGCGGCGTGGCGCGGGGATTTAGTCCCGCTTCAGTGCCTGCCCTTGTATGCGGCCCGAGGTGCGCACAAACTGCGCGACATTGTCGTGTCCCCGCACGGCTTCCATCGCCTTATGAGGGTGACATGACCCGTCTCGTCATTGTTGTCGAGAAAGCCTCCGACTGGGGGTCGTACTATCCATCCGTCGACGTGGTGAGCGCGATGGATTACCTGCGCGAACCGGTGGGCGCCGACGACGAACGTACCCACGTCATCAACCTGTGCCGCAGCTACAAGTACCTGGGCACCGGTTATTACGTGTCGTTGCTGGCGGAGGCGCGCGGGCATCGGGTGATGCCGTCGGTGCGCACCATCAACGACTTGCGCCGGCGTTCGCTGTACGGCCTGGACATCGACGACCTCAACCAGAAGCTCACCCACTTCCTGCCCGCTGGCGGTCGCGACACCACCGACTTCGGCACCCTGGTGTACTTCGGCGAAACCGCCTACCCCGCGTTGCAGGACTTGGCGCGGCAGGTGTTCGAGATGTTCCCCTGCCCGCTGCTGCGGATCGAGTTCGAACGCGAGCGGGTGTGGCAGGTGGCCTCGATCAAGCCGGTCGGCCTGCACACGCTGGACGATGCCCAGGAAGACGGCTTCGCCACCGCGCTGGACAGTTTCTCGCGCAAGCTGTGGCGCAAGCCGCGCGTGCGCAAGCGCTCGCGCTACGACCTGGCGATGCTGGTGGACCCGGCCGAGCAGATGCCGCCGTCCAACCGCAAGGCGTTGAAGTCGTTCGTGGCGGCGGGACGCGAGCTGGGCATCGAGGTCGATCCGATCGGCAAGAACGATTACCAGCGCCTGGCCGAGTACGACGGCCTGTTCATCCGCGAGACCACCGCCAGCGACAACCACACCTACCGCTTCGCCCACCGCGCGGAAAAGGAAGGCATGGTGGTGATGGACGACCCCACCTCGATCCTGCGCTGTACCAACAAGATCTTCCTCAACGATTTGATGGTCTCGCGCAAGCTGGCGGTGCCGCACACCGAAATCCTCTACCGCGACGACAGCCGCGGCATGAAAGAGGTGGTCGAGCGGCTCGGCTTTCCGCTGGTGCTGAAGATTCCCGACGGCTCGTTCTCGCGCGGCGTGGTGAAGGTGGAAGACGAGGCGGCATTGGCCGCGGCAGCCAGCAGCCTGTTCCAGCACAGCGCGCTGCTGCTGGCGCAGGAATTCGTCTACACCGAGTTCGACTGGCGCATCGGCGTACTCAACCGCGAGGCGCTGTACGCGTGCAAGTACTACATGTCGCGCGGGCATTGGCAGATCTACAACCACGGCGCCAAGGGCACGGCCAAATCCGGCGGCTTCGAGACCATCCCGGTGCGCGATGCGCCGACGGAAGTGGTGAAGCTGGCGCTGAAGGCCACCAATGCGGTGGGCGACGGCCTCTACGGCGTGGACCTGAAGCAGGTCAACGGCAAGCCGGTGGTGATCGAGGTGAACGACAACCCGTCGATCGACGCCGGCGTGGAAGACGTCTACCTGGGCGAGGATCTATACCGCCGCATCATGCAGGAATTCCTGCGCCGGATGGAGCGCAAGCGGCTGGGTATCGGTCGCTGACCCGGCCAGCTTCCGTGGCAGCCGGGTCGGCAGGCGTTCCTTCGCAAGATCGCTGCGGCGACGGGGGAGACGCCGCAGCGACGGTTCCAGGCGCGATCGTCCTGATCGCGTAATCCACTGCCAGATGGAAGGGGAAAGCAGCGCGGGACGACTCCGCGCCGCGGAAAATCAATGCCAGGCCGCCCGCAGGTGCCGACCGCGGCGGCGCGACCAGTGCGCCAGCAGATGCAACGGCAACGCCGGCTCCAGTGTCAGCAGCAAGGCCAGCGGCGCACCCAGCAGCCACAGCAGCGGCGCCCAGCCGAGCAGCGCCGTATGTGCGGGTACCAGCGTGGTGAGCAGCAACACGCCGCCGCCGAACAGCCACAGCACGGCAATGGCGAGCAGGTGGATGCGGCGATCGTGATTCGTGACGGATGAGCGCATGGCGGAAGCCCCGTGGAAACGTGGAACAGAGCTTGCCGCCCGCCCATCTCAAAACCTGCGATTGCCCGAGATTGAATATCTCTCCCCGCCCCCTCACCGCCACATCCCCCTCACCGCCACGCCTCCCTCACCGTCATTCCAGCGAAAGCTCACTGCTGACCGGAATAATTTCGAATACCCCCTGTCGTGCGGTGGCATATGCCGAAATCGGTTTTTGCCCGTCATTCCGGCGAAGGCCGGAATCCAGTGACTGTGTGGCT
>NZ_JBGBPX010000027.1:0-40237 GCF_041107475.1 Rhodanobacter sp. FW021-MT20
GGAATGACGAGCGAGGGTGCGGTATCGGTACAAGTCATGCGGAACCACAGGGTTCAAAATTATTCCGGACAGCAGTGAGCTTTCGCTGGGATGACGGGCAAAATCAGAGGCGCCCTAATGACCGGACGATCGCCTCTCGCGCTCGCGCATCTGGGCGTCCACCGCCCGACTGGGGGTATCCACCGGGCAACCGTAGGGCAATGGCTTGTTGGCGCGGTAGATCGAGATGCACTGGTCGACACTGGGTGGCTTGGGTGCGTGCGGCGATTTGGTCAACGGCGCGGGTGCCATGCTCAGGCGTTCATCGCCGTCGTTGGGTGGCGGCGGCGCCGGCGGATCGCCGCCACAACCGGCCGGCAGGATGAACAACACCGTGGAACAGTGGATGCGCACGCCCTTGGGCAGGTGGATGGTGCCGGTCTTGGTGGTCTTTTCGATGACCTTGCGCAGCGCGGTATCCACCGAGCTTTCGCCCGGTGGCGGAAAGTACTGTGCGAAACGCGTGTCCGTGCCTCGGTACTTGTCGCCGGCGTCGTGTCGCAATATCTGTTTGTCGCCACCTTGCAGCACGCCGGATCGATAGGCCGGGATCGCCGCGCTGGCCGCCGTGGCCGGTGCCACGCGCACCGCGCCGTCGGGCCGGTACAACTGCGGCGGCGAGGCGGCGGGCAGGCTGACGGTCATCGCATGCTTGTCGAGCGGTTCGCGGGTGACGCGGGCCGGCGGCCGGGCTTTCGACGCGGGTGACCCCAGCGCGGGCAACGCCGGCGGAGGCGGTACCGCCGTGGGCGAAGGTGCCGGTGCGCTGGTGATGAACCGCACCTGCAACACGTCGTCTGCCCGCACAGAGGCCGCCGGCAAGGCATGCGGCCGCATCTCGTACCAGGTCAACGCACCGAACAGTGCATGCAGCAGCACCGTGAGCGCCAGCACGCCCCACAGGCGGCGGCGGTCGCGCGGCGGCTCGCGCCAGCGCAACTCGTGCAGCAGCGCGCGGGTGTCGCCGTCCAGCGGCGCCAGCCCGCGCGTGGCGTCTGCGGCTGGCGAAGCCCAGCGGTGATGTTCGACCTGGTCGGGGTGTTCGATGACTCGTCCTCGTCATGTCCGGTGGTGCGCCGAATGCGGCGCCCATGGTCCGCGCTATCACAGACCATGGCATACCCGCCCGGGTTCCGCCCCGCAGTGCAGCTTGACCGGGCCCGTCGATGGCACAAGTCTATGCAGACGGCGCGAAGACAGTGTCTAACGCCGTATCCCGCCATGACCGCCCCTCGCGTCCCGCGCCCCGGACGACCATGACGGCCCGCCATGCAGAAGCCTGTTCGCAGGCCGGTTGCCGCCACGCGCGGCCTCGTGCGGCGCCGATCATGCCGACACGACCCCGCGCTCCGGAAAACCCGTTCCAGAGGAGGGTCGCATCGTGTCGTACACCACGGAAAGCATCCGCAACATCGCGCTCACCGGCCATGCCGGCACCGGCAAAACCACGCTGTTCGAGGCCCTGCTGCACGCCGGCGGCACGATCCAGGTGCAGGGTTCGGTCGAACGCGGCACCACCCAGTCCGATACCGACGCGCAGGAGAAGGCGCGCGGCCATTCCATCGACAGTTGCATCGCCGGCATCGACCACGGTGGTTGCCACATCAACCTGATCGACACCGCCGGCTACCATGATTTTCGCGGCGGCACGCTGTCCGCGCTCGCCGCGGTGGAAACCGCGATGGTGGTGGTGAACGCCATCAACGGCATCGAGCACGGCACGCGGCGCATGATGGAGCACGCCCGTGCGCGCGGGCTGGCGCGCGTGCTGGTGGTCAACAAGATCGACTTCGAAGGCGCCCGGCTGGGCACGCTGGTGGACAAGTTGCGCGAGGCCTTCGGCGCCGAGTGCCTGCCAGTGAACCTGCCCGCGCAAGGCGGCAAGCGGGTGCTGGACTGCTTTTTCCACACCAGCGGCGCCACCGATTTTTCCTCGCTGGCTGAAGCGCACCAGCGCATCCTCGACCAGGTGGTGGAAGTCGACGAGGCGGCGATGGGCGCCTACCTCGACAAGGGCGAAGCCGCGCTCGGTCGCGAGCAGTTGCACGACGCGTTCGAACAATGCCTGCGCGAAGGGCACTTGGTGCCGATCTGTTTCGTCAGCGCGCGCAACGGCACCGGCGTAGCCGAGTTGCTGGAGCTGATCGAGCGCCTGCTGCCACATCCCGGCGAAGGCAACGCGCCACCGTTCCGGAACGCGGACAACGCACCGGTCACGGTCAGCGGCGCGGCCGACGATCACGTCATCGCCGACGTGTTCAAGATCATCAACGACCCGTTCGTGGGCAAGCTCGGCATCTTCCGGGTCTGGCAAGGCACGCTGCGGCGCGACTCGCAGCTGTTCGTCGACGACGTGCACAAGCCGTTCAAGGTGGGCCACCTGTTCCGCATGAACGCAAAGACGCACGAGGAGATCGACCAGGCCATTCCAGGCGACATCGCCGCGGTGGCCAAGGTGGAGAAAATCCACTTCGACGCGGTGCTGCACGACTCGCACGACGAGGACCGCATCCACCTTGCGCCACTGCGCTTCCCGCAACCGATGTTCGGCCTGGCACTGGAACCGAAGCACAAGGGCCAGGAACAGAAGCTGTCGCTGGCGCTGCTGCGGCTGGCCGAGGAAGACCCGTGCCTGCGCGTGGAACATCACAAGGAACTCAACGAGACGGTGGTGCGCGGTCTTTCGGATCTGCACCTGAAAACCGTGCTGGAGCGCATGAAGGAACGCTACGGCGTGGAAGTGGCCACGCACCCGCCGCGCATCGCCTACCGCGAGACCATCGCCGGCCATGCCGAAGGCCATTACCGCCACAAGAAACAGACCGGCGGCGCCGGCCAGTTCGGCGAGGTGTCCCTGCGCGTGGAACCGCTGGAACGCGGCGCCGGCTTCGAGTTCGTCGATGCAGTGAAAGGCGGCGTGATTCCCGGCCAGTTCCTGCCGTCCGTCGAGAAAGGCGTGCGCTTGGCGATGGAATCCGGTGCGGTGGCCGGCTATCCGATGCAGGACTTGCGCGTGACGGTGTACGACGGCAAGCACCACCCGGTGGACTCGAAGGAAGTCGCCTTCGTCAGCGCCGGCCGCAAGGCCTTCCTCGACGCGGTGGTGAAGGCGCAGCCGATCGTGCTCGAACCCATCGTGGACATGGAAGTATCGATTCCCGAAACCAGCGTGGGCGATGTCACCGGCGGCCTGGCCGGCAAGCGTGCGCGCATTTTGGGCACTGACGCGCAGCACGGCGGCGAACTGCTGCTCAAGGCGCAGGCGCCGCTGGCCGAACTGATCGACTACGCCACCGAACTGAAATCCATGACCGGCGGCCGTGGCCGCTACAGCCTCGACCTCAGCCACTACGAACCGGTACCGGCGCCGGTGCAGAAGCAGTTGAGCGCGGCGTGGAAACCACACGCCGACGAGGATTGAACCCGCCCCGGAAGCCGCCGCTGCCGCTACCATCGCCTGCAACGACACCGCCCACGGAGCAGACGATGACCGAACAGTTCGACCTGCTGGTGGTCGGAGGCGGCATCAACGGCGCCAGCATCGCGCGCGATGCGGCCGGACGCGGACTGTCGGTTTGCCTGTGCGAACGCGACGATCTGGCCGCGCATACCTCCAGCGCCAGCACCAAGCTCATTCACGGCGGCCTGCGTTACCTGGAGCAGTTCGAGTTCGCGCTGGTCGGCAAGGCACTGGCCGAGCGCGAGGTGATGCTGAAGACCGCGCCACACATCATCTGGCCGCTGCGCTTCGTACTGCCGCACCAGTCGCACCTGCGTCCGGCATGGATGATCCGTCTCGGCCTGTTTCTGTACGACCACCTCGGCGGTGGCCGCCGCACCCTGCCCGGCTCGCGCCGCGTCTCGCTGCGCAAGCATGTGGCGGGACCGGCGTTGCGCGACGAGTTCCACACCGGCTTCGTCTACTCCGATGCCTGGGTACAGGACGCGCGCCTGGTGGTGCTGAACGCGATGGATGCGCGCGACCGTGGCGCGACCATCCTCACGCATACGCGTTGCATCAGCGCACGGCGCGATGGCGATGGCGATGGCTGGAACGCCCAGCTGCAATCGTCAAAGGGCGAATCCACTTCCGTGCGCGCCAGGGCCTTGGTCAATGCCACCGGCCCGTGGGCCGTGCAGTTCCTCGACCAGGTCGCCAACGTCGGCCACGATCACACGCTGCGCCTGGTGAAAGGCAGCCACATCGTGGTGCCGCGACTGTTCGAGCACGATCACGCCTACATCTTCCAGCAGCCGGATCGGCGCATCGTGTTTGCCATTCCCTACGAGCACGACTTCACCCTGATCGGCACCACCGACGTCGACTATCGCGCCGACCCCGCCGCCCCGCACATCGACGGCGAGGAAACGCGCTACCTGTGCGAGGCCGCCAACCGCTATTTCAAGCGCAACATCACCCCCACCGACGTGGTGTGGAATTACAGCGGCGTGCGCCCATTGCTGGAAGACGAAGAGGACAACGCCTCGGAAGTCAGCCGCGACTACCTGCTGGAACTCGACACGCACGGCGCGCCGTTGCTCAACGTGTTCGGCGGCAAGCTGACCACGGCGCGCAAACTGGCCGAGGAAGCGCTGGACCGCCTGTCACCCCTGCTGCCGGTGACGTCAGCGGCGTGGACGGCCAAGGGCCATCCACTGCCCGGCGGCGAACGCCACGATATCGACGGATATCAGCGCGAACTGCAGCAAGCCCATCCGTGGTTGCCGCCGGCGCTGGCATGGCGACTGGCACACAGCTACGGCACCCGTAGCGCGCAGATTCTCGACAAGGCGCGCAGTCTCGACGAGCTTGGCCCGTGCTTCGGCGCCGACCTGTACCAGGCCGAGGTGGACTACCTGCGCGAGCACGAGTGGGTCATCGACACCACCGATGTGCTCTGGCGCCGCAGCAAGCTCGGCCTGCGGGTTGGCGACGACGACGTGGCGCGACTCAAGGCCTATCTCGAACAGGCCGACCTCGCGAAGGCCGAGGCGTGCATGTCGTGACCACCCGACGGCAATCGGTGACGACATGCCTGTGCCGCACTCTCTGCAGCGCACATGCGCACGGCCACCCTCGACTCTCACGGAAACGGCGGCATGGATAAATCCTGCATTCTGGCGATCGACCAGGGCACCACCAGCTCGCGCGCGATGCTGTTCGATCGCGCCGGCCGCATCATCGGCGTAGCGCAGCGCGAGTTCGGACAGATCTTCCCGCAACCGGGCTGGGTCGAGCACAACCCGCGCGAAATCATGACCAGCGTGCTGACCACCATCACCGAGGTGATGGCCAACGCCCAGGTCGACGCGCGCGCCATCGCCGGCATCGGCATCACCAACCAGCGCGAAACCACGGTGGTGTGGGACAAGGCCACCGGCCAGCCGATCTACAACGCGATCGTGTGGCAGTCGCGGCAGACCCGCGAGATTTGCGACCGGCTCAAGGCCGACGGCTACGAGCCGATGGTGCGTGCCAAGACCGGCCTGCTGATCGATGCCTACTTTTCCGGCACCAAGGTGAAGTGGATTCTCGACCATGTCGACGGCGCACGCGCACGCGCCGAACGCGGCGAGCTGCTGTTCGGCACCATCGACACCTGGCTGATCTGGAACCTTACCGGCGGCAAGGCCCACGTCACCGATCCCAGCAACGCCTCGCGCACGCTGATGTACGACATCCACGCGCACTGCTGGGACGACGAGCTGCTCGCCATGCTCGACGTGCCACGCGCGATGCTGCCGGACGTGCGTTCCAGCAGCGAGATCTACGGCACCACGCTGGGCCGGCATTTCTTCGGCCATGAAGTTCCCATCGCCGGCGTGGCCGGCGACCAGCAAGCCGCGCTGTTCGGCCAGGCCTGCTTCGAGCCGGGCATGGCCAAGAACACCTACGGCACCGGTTGCTTCCTGCTGATGAATACCGGCGACAAGGCTGTCGTCTCGAAAAACGGCTTGCTCACCACCATCGCGTGGGGGCTCGATGAAAAAGTGGAATACGCGCTGGAAGGCAGCGTCTTCGTCGCCGGCTCGGTGATCCAGTGGCTGCGCGACGGCCTGGGACTGCTGGACACCGCCGCCGACTCACAGGCCTGCGCCGAGCGCATCGACGACAACGGCGGCGTCTACGTGGTGCCCGCCTTCGTCGGCCTGGGCGCGCCGTACTGGCGCAGCGACGTGCGCGGTGCGGTGTTCGGACTCACCCGCGGCACCGGCCGCGACCACCTGGTGCGCGCCGCGCTGGAATCGATGGCCTACCAGACCCGCGACGTGCTGGCCGCGATGGAAAGCGACGCCGGTATCCGCCTGAAGGAACTGCGCGCCGATGGCGGCGCCATCACCAACGACTTCCTCGGCCAGTTCCAGAGCGACATGCTCGGCGTACCGGTACTGCGTCCACAGGTCGCTGAAACCACCGCACTGGGCGCAGCTTATCTGGCTGGTCTGGCCACCGGCTTCTGGTCCGGCCGGGAAGACATTGCCCGGCACTGGGCCATCGACCGGCGCTTCGAACCGGCCATGGCGGAAGAACAGCGCGAGACGCTCTACGCCAGCTGGCAACGCGCGGTGCAGGCTTGCATGGGCTTCAAAGTCTGAATCACTGCAAGGTTGACGCAACCTGACCGTGATTCGTCAGAGGGAAAGATGAAGACGCTGGATTCCAGCTTTCGCTGGAATCCAGTGCCTCTGCTCCGTCGGAGCCGCCCGCCTCAGCGCTTCGGCTTGAGCAACGTGCCCGTGCAGTTCGGCGAGCCGCACAGGCACTTCCACAGCTTCTTCAACCGTGCGGTGTGCGGAACATCCAGGGTGATGCCGTAGTCATAGGTAAGTTCCTCGCCCGGCTTGATGTTGCGGATCGCCTCGATCACCACCTTGTCCTTGCGCGGGTCGCCGCTGGTGCTTTCCTCGACCAGCGCGCGGCAGTTCGGCGCGCAGCTGTGGTTGATCCAGCGCGCGGTATTGCCCTTGCGGTTGGCGTCGATCAGGTAGTGCTCGTTCAGCGTGAACAGGAAAGTGTGGCCGGTTTCGCCGCCGTCGCCGTACATCTCGTCGGCTTCGTCATGGGTCATCAGCGTGCCCTTGTACTCGATGACTTCCTCGCCCTTCCTGATCGGGGCGACGGCGAAAACGCCATTGCCGTGGATGGGCGAGCGACGGGCGGCGATGCGACGGGTCATGGTGTTCAACGCTGACTGAGAGGGACCTAGCATCATGCCCGCAGCCCGTCCGGATGGGAACCGTCCACGTTCCCGGCATTGACGCGCGCCGCGGCTCCCGCCAAGATTCAAACAATCGTTTGAGGCCTATCCATGAAACGACTGCTTCGCTGCATCGCCCTTGTCGCACTGGCCGCCGGCCTGGCCGCCTGCGGACCGCCGCGCAAGAGCGTGTTTCCGCCCACCGTCACCATCCAGCAGATGAGCGTGCGCCCCGACGGGCAATGGCACCTGGTCCTGCGCATCCAGAACAACAGCTACACCGGCATGACCTTCCATTCGATCGACGGCACCTTGCAGGTGGCCGACGGCATCCCGGTGCGCTTGCATGCCGACTTCAAGCGCGACATCCCCGCGCTTTCCGGCGACGTGACCACGCTCGACATCCTGCCCACCCCGGCCATGGCCAAGGCACTCGCCGCCGTCGCCGCCAAGGGCAGCGCCGGCTCGCTGGCCTACCGCATCAGCGGCAGCACCAATGCCACGCCCGAGCGGGAGAAAGAGACGAAGGAAAAGCCGCGCGATTTCGACTTCCATGGCAACGACTGGCTCTCGCCGGTACCGGGCATTCCCAATACTTACCGCTGAACACGCAGCACACCGAAGGAAACCGACATGACCCTCTACAAGGCTCCGCTTGACGACCAGCGCTTCGCCCTCTTCGACGTGCTCGGCGCCGAAGCCATCCTGACCCGGCTGCAAGGTGGCAGCGAGCACACGCGCGACCTGCTCGACGCGGTGCTGGAGGAGGCCGGCAAGCTCAGCGAACAGGTGCTCGCGCCGACCAATGGCCCGGGCGACGCGGAAGGTTGCCACTACGACAAGGCCACCCAGACGGTGACCACGCCGAAGGGCTTCAAGGAAGCCTTCAACGCCTTCGCCGAGGGCGGCTGGGCCGGCCTCACCGCGAAGGAGAAGTTCGGCGGACAGGCCTTGCCGGGCGTCATCGGCACCGCCACCACCGAGCTGATCCAGAGCGGCAACCTGGCGTGGAGCCTGTACCCGCTGCTGTCCGAAGGCGCCTGCCACGCGATGGAGCTTCACGGCACCGAGGAGCAGCAGAACAACTACATGAAGCCGATCGTCGAAGGCCGCTGGACCGGCACCATGTGTCTGACCGAACCGCAGGCCGGCTCCGACCTCGGCCTGCTGAAGACCCGCGCCGAGCCGAACGCCGACGGCAGCTACGCCATCACCGGCACCAAGATTTTCATCAGCGCCGGCGAACACGACCTGGCCGAGAACATCGTGCACCTGGTGCTGGCGCGCCTGCCCGATGCGCCGGCCGGCAGCCGCGGCATTTCCATGTTCATCGTGCCGAAGTTCAAGCTGAATGCGGACGGTTCGTTGGGCGCACGCAACGGCGCCGCCGCCGGCGCCATCGAGCACAAGATGGGCATCCACGCCTGCTCCACCTGCGTGATGAACTTCGACGGCGCCGAGGGCTACCTGATCGGCAAACCGCACAAGGGTCTGGCCGCGATGTTCACCATGATGAATGCCGCGCGCCTCTCCGTCGGCGTGCAGGGTCTGGCGCTGGCCGAACGCGCGTGGCAGAACAGCCTGAACTACGCGCGCGAGCGCCTGCAGGGTCGCTCCCTGTCCGGTGCGAAATTCCCCGACAAGGTCGCCGACAACCTGCTGGTGCAGCCGGACGTGCGCCGCATGCTGCTGACCCAACGTGCTCTCGTGGAAGGTTCGCGCGCGTTGCTGTTGTACACCGCGCTGCAGACCGATATCGAATCGCGCGCCAGCGACGAAGCCGAGCGCAAGCAGGCCGGTGAGCTGGTCGCCTTCATGATTCCCATCGCCAAAGGCGTGGTCACCGAACTGGCGCAGGAGTGCACCAAGGAAGCGCTGCAGGTGTACGGCGGCCACGGCTTCATCGCCGAAAACGGCATGGAACAGTTCGTGCGCGATGCCCGCATCATCACCTTGTACGAAGGCACCACCGGCATCCAGGCTGCCGATCTGCTGGGCCGCAAAATCCTCCAGTTGCAAGGCGTGGGCTTCAAGCATTTCCTGGAAGAGATCAGCGCGTTCTGCAAGCAGCACGCCGCGGACGACGCGCTGCGCACGCTGATCGGCCCGCTGGCCATCGCCACCAAGCAGTGGGGCGACCTCACCCTGAAACTGGCGCAACGCGTGCAGGCCAACCCGGAAGAGCTCGGCGCCGCCGCCGTGGATTACCTGTGGTTCTCCGGCTACGTCACCCTCGCCTACTTCTGGGCGCGCAGCGTCGCCGCCGCCGAAGCCAGTACGCAGTCTGCCGCGTTCAAGCAGGCCAAGCGCGACACCGCCGCGTTCTACTTCGCCCGCATCCTGCCGCGCACGCTGATGCACCAGGCCGCGATCGAAGCCGGCGTCGCCACGTTGCCTGCCATCGACTGAGTCTTCGTACTCACGTGATGCAAAGCAAACGCCCGGGCCATGCCCGGGCGTTTGCTTGTGCGCGATAGCTTCGCGCAGTGCTGCCCGTCGTTAGCGACGCGCCAACAGGTGAACCCTGGTGACACATGCTCCGGTCATGACGTGCCAAGCAGTGTTTGCAACATCGCCTGCTGTTCGAGCAGGGTCAGGTCGATGGCCAGCAATTGGATGCGCTGGTCCAGCCACTCCGTTTTCAGCTTCACTTCGTCCAGACCCGATATGTCTCCATGCAACGAGGCAGCGCCCGAGGCTTCGACTGCCTTCGCTGCAGTCGTCACGCTCCGCGCGAGCTGGTCGTGCTGTCGCTGGAGCCACTTCTGGCCTTGCAGGATGTGCTCGATATCGGCATGGGCGTCGGTCAGGCGAATGGCATATGCATCGTGCAACTTCTGGCGTGTCGCCTTTTCGATCGCGATGTTGCCCCGGTTTCGGTTGAAGACCGGCAGCGTTATCGAGAGCTGAAATCCGCGCGTACTGATGGCGTCGGTATCACGTGCCCGCACGAAGCCGACGGTGATGGCGGGAAACTGCTGCCAGATGGCCTGGCGGTAGCGCGCATCCTGGCTCGCATATCCGGCCTGAAGTGCGCGCAGATCGGGACGCCGGCGCGGAAGCGCGGCAAGATCACGGGCGATTTCCGCCGCGCTGATTCGCGGAATCGTGGCTGGCCCGATCAGCTGCAACTGCGCACCGGGCGACAAGCCCAGCAACGCATCCAGAGCCTGGTGCGTCGCCAGCACCTTGAGTTCCATATCGGAACGACGCGTCTGTACCGCCTGCACGGTCAGCTGATCGGCATTCACGGATGCCAGTGATACGTCGCCGCGGCGATTCGCTTCAAGCAATTCGGCGTGACCATGCTCGACCAGCGCTGACTCGGCGCGCAGCAAATCGAGCATTTTCTGCTGATACCAACTGCGCAGAAACAACTGGCGCGATGTGCCGATGACTTGCCATTCCTTCCATAACAGACTCAGGTCGACCTCGCGCGCGGCTGCGTGCGCTGCGCGCTTGCCGAGGGAATGGGTCAGCAACGCACTGAGGTTTCCGGACAGGCCCGCGCTATAGGAGCTGCTTGGCGCGGAGCTGCTGGTGGGATATCCACGAGAGAAATCCAATACCGGATCGGGCAGCAAGCCAGCGGCAAATGCCTGCGCGCTGACGATGCCACGATCATCGCGCGCAAGTTTCAATTGAGGGTTGTTGGCCACCGCCAGCATGGCGACATCCGTCATGTCCAGGCCTCGGCCCGGATCGAACACGTGTGGATGCAGGAACGGCAACGACAAACTCGCTGCATCGACCTTGATACTCGCCGGGTTATCCGGGGCCTGTGCCTGCGTCGCCAGCGGCAGCGGCTGGTAAGTGGCGCAACCGGCGCACATCAGCGCCATGGCGATGACGCCCATGAAGCGCTTCATGACGCGCGCCCCCAACGCAGATACAGCGCCGGCAGCAGATTGGTGGACAGCAACGCACTCCACAGCACGCCTCCGAGCACCACTATGGCCAATCCTTGTTCCGGTGCCGCACCGGCCCCGAAACCCAATGCCGTGGGCAGCATGCCGAGCGCTGCCGTCAAGGTAGTCAGCACGATCGGGCGAAGGCGCTCGCGGACGGCACGACGCACCGCATCGTGCGGCGCCATGCCTTGCTTCTCGTGGGCACGCACATACGCCAGCAACACGATGCCGTGATTCAAGCTGACGCCGACGAGGGTGAGCAGGCCGATCAAGCCGGTGGCATTGAGCCCCACGCCGGAGATGGCGAGCGCCAGCGCCCCGCCGGTAAAAGCGAGCGGTGCCTGCAGCAACAGGATGAGCGGCAGGCGCAGGCCACCGAACTGCAACGCAAGAATGCCCAGCGTGAGAAACAATGCCACCAGCACCGCCGCCCCCATGGCCTCGGCGGTGTGGATGAGTTCGGGATACATGCCGCCGAACGTGATGCGATAGCCGGGCGGCAGGTGCAAACCGCGCAAGGCCGCCCTGGCGTGTGCAATGGTGCTGCCGAGCGGCCCCAGCGGCGTGGCCATGATCGTCAGGGCTCGCTCGCCATCGAAGTGTTCAATCTGGTTGGGTTGTGCCTGCAACTGCAGTGTCGCCACGTGCGACAGTGGTACGGGTCCCTGCTGCGTGGAGATCGGCTCGCGCCCCAGTTGCGAGAGATCCAGATAGGGCGCATCCGCCTGGCGCAGATACAGGTCAAGATGGCTTGCACCGTCAGGCATGCTTGCCAGCACCCTGCCACTCAGCAGCAAATTGAGTTGATTGCCGAGATCGGCCGGGGTGAGCTGCAAGCTGCGCAGCACCTGAGTGCGCGGGCTGATCTGCAGTTGGGTGACCGGATAGGCATCATCGTTGAAGACATCGGCAAGCGCAGGCACCTTCCTCAATCTTGTTGCAACGGACTCGGACACATGACGCAGGGTATCGATGTGGTTGCCGAAGATCGTGATCTCGAACGGTTGTGGCAACCCTGACAGGCTCTCGCCCACACGTTCGATGGTTGGCGTGTCGATGCTTTGCACAACCCCGGGCTGACGCGCGACATCGCGCAAGTGAGCGGACAGCTGATCAAGGCTGTTCGCATTGACGTTGGCCTTGAGCACTATCTGGATTTCTCCGGCGAAACTTTGCTCCGTATAAGCCGTGTCATCGGCCGAGCCGATACGCGCGAACACATGGGCGACAGCCGGATCTGCCTGCAGTGCAGCACTCATTCGTTTCGAGGCGATGATGGCTTCATCCAGCGATGTGCCAGGCGCCAACGTGAAGCTGTCCAGCAATACGCCTTCGTTGGGCAGTGGCAGGAAGTTCACCGGAATGATCGCCAGCACGGCCACGGCGATGATGAAAACGATGGCCGTGGCGAGCAGGCTCGTACCGGGACGGCGCAAGGTGAGGTCGAGCAGCTTTTCATTTCCGCGGGCCAGCCAGTCCAGGAAACGCTGGCCGCTGGCGAAGCGGTGCCCGGTGTAATCGCCACGTCGCCCGAGCACCAGCGGAACGAGCGTCAGCGAGACCACCAGCGATACAAGCAGCGCCAGGCTCATGGTCAACGCGAACGGGCGCATGAAAAGCCCGGCCAATCCGGTGACCGCCAGCAACGGCAGATAGGCGGCCACCGTCGTCAGCGTGCCGGTGGTGTCGGCCAGGGCAATATCCGTCACGCCGGCCTGCACCCCGTCCCAGCCGGCAGAGCCGCGTTCCCAGCGATGCTGGATCGCCTCCAGCACGATGATGCCGTCATCAACCAGCAGTCCCACGGCAAGCGTCAACGCACCCAACGTGAGCAGGTTGAGGCTTTGCCCAAGGGCATACAGCCCGCCGATGGTCAGCAGCACGACGGTCGGAATGCTCAATGCCAGCACGCCCACGCCATGATGGCGTCCCAGCAGCCACACCAACACGAGAATGGCGAGCGCTCCGCCGATCAACAGGTTTCGGGTCAGGTCGACGCCGATCACCGAAACCAGGTGCGATTGACGATAGACGGGCACCCATTGCACACCGCGGGGCAACTGGTCCTGCAGCGACGCCAGCGTGCGCGCAACGGCCGCATCGACGGGAATCGTGGAGGCATCCGGCTGTTTGAAGACGATCAACGCAAGGCCGGGTTGTCCGTCGACCTGCAGACCGTAATGAACATCCGGTGGCGTGTTCACCACCCTGGCCAGTGCGCTCACGGGAACCGGGCCACCCGGTGCCGGCACCGGAATGGCCAGCACATCGCGCGCATCCAGCGGCAAATGGCGGACCTCGACCAGTACGTCCTGATGCCCTGCCACGAGGCGGCCGGCGGGTGATAGCACGGCCGCACCACTGATGGCGCGGGCCAGCGCATCCACCCCCACATGATGCTGAATCAGCGCAGCGGGGTCAGGCTGGATCCACAGCGTCGGAGGGCCCGCCCCGAACAGTTCCACGCGCTGGACACCCGGCAATGCGCGCAGTGTCGGCAGCACGCGCGTGCGAATGGCGTCCTCGGCCTGCCACGCAGGAACATCGGGCGGAAGCTTCACGCCGTAATCGGCGACCTCGTTCACCGCGTTGCCCATGATCTCGGCATACGGCGCCACGCTGGGCGGCAGGCTGGAACGCGCGCGATCAATGGCGCTGTAGACCGCTTGCAGATCAAGCTGCGAATTGCTGCCCTGGGTGAAGCGCGCGGTGAATTGCACCGTGCCCTGGGCAATCGTCGCATGCAAGGTTTGCAGGTCTTGCAAGCCCATCAATTGCCCTTCCAGGGGGCGCGCGACCAGCGATTCCATTTCGAGCGTGGCGTAACCGGGGGCGTGAACGACCACACTGACCTGTGGAAAATCAAACCGTGGCAAGACCTCCGCAGGAATGCGCCAAAGCGCATAGACGCCATAGGCCAGCAGCATGCCAAACAGCATGAGCCACAACAGCGGTCGCCGCAGGAAAGTCAGCCACTGCATCAGTCGGGCGGCGTGTATTGGGCCGCGAAATTGCGGTGATAAAGCAGGTAAGCCTCGCGCACCACAACCGGAACGCCCGGCCGAAGGCCCGTTGTAATCACGACATCGGTGCCTTGGGCAGGTCCTGGTACCACTGGCTGTCGCGCCAGCTTTCCGCTTGTATCGGTCAATACATACCATTTGCCGGCATCGAGAATCAGCGCGCTTGCGGGAACGGCGACCGCAGCACGCGGCGGACCGCTCATGACCAGATCTCCCGTATCCCCTGCTTGCCAGGCAGCCGGAGAAATCGCCGCGAAGTCCAGAATGCGCGCACCATCGGCGGCACGAGCCGGCAATTCAGCCACCAGGTGAACGGTTTGCGTCGCTGCGCCACCCGTCGGGGTGAAATGCGCCGTGATGGTCGAAGGAATGGGCGCGGCGTCGAAGTATTCCGCCCTGAGCCAGAGTTGCCCACGCGGCAACAGCGTCACCACGGGCGCGCCTGCCGACAAATCCGCTCCGGACGCGACACTGACTTCACTGACCACGGCGGCCAGCGGGCTGCTCACGGTTTTTTGCGCACGCAACGTCGCCAGAGCGGCTTGCGCTGCGACGAGCCGGCTTTGCGCAGCAGCCAGTGCGGACTGTGCCGATCCGAGTGCCTGACGGTTGGTTACAAGCGGATACGTGCGCGCCGCCGATCCCGCCGTATTCCGCGCCGCCGTCAATTCGCCCTGTGCGGCACGCAGGCGCGCACGTGCCGCCGCCAGCTCACCGTCGAGTTGAGGGCCGCCGAAGCTCACCAGTGGTTCACCCGCGGCCACTACCTGCCCCGGAGTCACATGCACGCTCGACACACGCGCCGGCACGGTACTGCGCAGCACCAGCGGAGCAATCGATTCCACCTGCGCCCAAGCGTGCGTTTCCGGCTGGTAGCTCACCGCGCGTGCCGGTAGCGTCACGGGATGCGCCATGACGGGTGCGACCGCGCCGAATAACAACAGGGCTCTCAGCAGCATGGACGAATAAACCTCACACCACAGTCTTGCGGGTTGAAACCCGTTCGGGGTTGAGTATAGGGATTCAGGGCAAACACCACCCCATCAATTCGATGACATATCCGATATTCGGGATGCCGCCATAAGGAGTGACTGTTTCCGCCAGCGGCAGCAGTGAAGACACAGAACGGGCCACGCAAAATGATCGTCAACTAACGCAAGTTCTTGCAACCTGAATGCAGGACACACTTTTGCGGGAATGCCCGCTGAATCCGATCCGTTCGCGACCTTGTGCGAGTGCGGGGTTATGTAGAAGCATATTCCGGCGGTTCCACACGGTGACCACACCGCCGTCGTTCGCATGACGTTGAAGAGCGATATGGAGAAGCCAGGCAGGATGCTCGTGGCCCACGCAATCAGGGGATATGCCATCACTTCGTTCCGGGAGACATCCATGAAAACACGCTCATTCACGCTCGCGCTGCTCAGCGCTGGCGTGCTCGTCGCGCTCGCTGCCACGCCGGTGCTGGCACAGACCAGCAGCACGACGACGACCAGTGTCACCACCAGCCGGGAGGCGACCCGGCTGGGCACGGAGTTCACCTCGTTCGCCGGCTCCGACGACAACGCGCAGGCGTTGGTGCACGGCCTGCGCAACGGCAGCCCGATCACGCTGACCGAGCCAGCCACCACAGTTGGCGGCAGCGCCACCGCCACCACGTTCACGCCAGACACCGGCAAGATGGGCTACGGCAACGTGAAGATTGCGCTGTCGCTGGCCGAAGCCAGTCTCACCAAGGCCGGCATCAGTGATCCCACCTCGGCCGAACTTGCTGCTGCGCTCAACGGCGGCACCCTTGTACTAGCCAATGGCACCAGCATCGATCTGAAGGGTGTGCTGGCCGAGCGTGCCGCTGGTGAAGGCTGGGGCCAGATCTCCAAGAACATGGGCTTCAAACTGGGCGACGTGATGCGTTCGCCAAAGCATGCTGGCGAAGTCGCCGAACACGCGCATCATCAAGAGCACAGCAAGGTTGAGCGCGTCGAGCTGGCGCATGGCCGCAATAATGACACGGCCAGCCATCCAGACCGCGTGAGCAAGGTGGATCGCCCGAATCGCCCCGAGCGTCCGGATCGCCCTGAGCGTCCGGATCGCCCCGATCATCCCGATCACGCCGGCCGTCCAGGCGGCTGAGTCTGGTCTCTCCTTCCGGCGGGCCTGGCTGATGCCGGGCTCGCTTTTCTTGAGTTTTAAGGGAAACGATTGCATGCATAACAAATCCTATTGGGTGGTGGCTGGCGGACTGCTGCTTGTCGGCGCACCGGCGGCACACGCCGCCACCACGGACAACGGCCAGTTCAGCCTTTCGGCAGGCGCCGACTACAGCAGCGGCAAGTACGGCAGCACCACCACCACCGACATCTGGTCGGTGCCGGTCACCGCCGAGTACGAGACCAGCAACTGGACCTTCAAGCTGGTCTTGCCCTACATCAACGTCAGCGGTCCCAGCGACGTGATTCCGGGTGTGGGCCACGTGAACAACAAGAACCCGAAGTCGCGTGGTCACGGCCACGGCAATAGCGGCGGCACCACGCCGGTGGCCAGCACTGGCTCAGCCTCGGGTCTGGGCGACGTTGTGGCCTCGGCCGACTACCATCTGTTCACCAGCAACGACCAGAGCTTTGGCGTCGACCTCACCGGCAAGGTGAAATTCGGCACCGCCGACGCGGAAAAGGGTCTGGGCACCGGCAAGAACGACTACGGCCTTTCGCTGGACACCTTCAAGGCCTACGGCAACTGGACCGCATTCGGCGGTGTGGGCTGGATGAAGTACGGCAGCTCGCAATACATCCAGCTGAAGAACGGCTTCAACGCGACGCTGGGTGCCAGCTACAAGCTGAGTCGGAACGACAGCTTTGGCGCGTACTACTACTACCGCGAGCGGATCGCCACCGGCGGCGGGGCGCAGAGTGAACTCACCGGTTACTGGAACCACAAGTTCAACGACAGCCTGCGCCTGCAAACCTACGTGATGGGCGGATTCGCCAACGGCAGCCCGGACTACGGCGTGGGCGCCACGCTGAAATACACGTTCTGAGGAAGGCTGCGGCGCCGGCGCTCGAAGCAAGTGGCCGGTTTGTCCGGCCGCCGAGCGTTATCGTTCGGGATGCCATCGCAAGGACAGACACTCGCTGTCAATGGAGATCGATGGCAAACCGTACGCTGAACGTGGTTCATGGCTCTAAGCGTGCGCTAAGCCGTTCGCCGCAACCTGTCTGCGTCGGGCAAATCCACAGGCCCGCTGCATAGCAAGGAGGACCACATGAAAACAACAAAACGCACCATCCGCCTTCTGGCTGGCTCTGCACTGGCACTTGCCATGATGATCCCGGTGGCGGCATCTGCCCATACGCACGTTTTCGTGGGTATCAACCTCGGCGGTTTGATCGCTCCGCCACCGGTCGAGGTCTACTCCGCACCCGCGTACTATCCGCCGCCGGTCTACTACACGCGCTCGACGTATTACGAGCCGCGCGTGATCTACCGCGAACCGCAAGTCGTCTACTACCACCGCTGGCACCGCGACTGGGACCACGACAGGCGCGGTGACTGGGATCGCGATCGCTGGCACCGCGACTGGCATGAACGCGATGACGGCGGCTGGCACCATGATGGGCACCGTGGCGACGACAACGACGAACAGTAAGCAGCGTACGGCTACCTGCGTGCGCACCCGCGAGGGTGCGCACGCTCTTCGGCACACCGGACTGTTGTCCGATCCATGGTCCCGGCTCCGCCTGATCCAAAGCTAATGATGGTGCCCGCCGGTATCGGCATCCATGTCATCGTCCGGCGGAGCCTTCGCTACGATGTCCTTGTATTGCGCAGGCGTCATCGCCGGCAGCTTCTGCAGGAACGCCACCATGCTCCAGATGGTGGGATCGTCGTGGCCCGCCATTCCCCATGCCGGCATGGCGCTCATCTTGATGCCGTGCTTGATCACCCAGAAGGCCTCCCGTGGATCAACGCGCACCTTGGACAGGTTCGGCGGTTGCGGGTACATGCCTTTGCGCAATTCCGAATTTTCGACTCCCGGCTCAAGGTGGCAGCTGGTGCACATCGCCGCGTACTGGCCCGCGCCTTTCAGGATCAGCTGTGGATCATCGAGGTTCGGTACCTTGATGTCTTCGGATCGCAGGTGGATCGAGCGATCACGCAAGGTCTGCAGCAACGTGAAGACGGGCTTGGTGTGATGGTCGTCGGCACCGATGTTGTACATGCCGGAATAGACAAATGCGGCCGCGCCCAGGGTGAGCACCCCGAGCGTGGCCACCACGGTGATGCCGTAATGCCTGATGTGTGTTTTCACGATGCTCTCCTGATCAGAACCAGACGCGGATACCGGCAACGATCTGCCGGTCCAGTGTGTGCTCGCCCGCGGCACGGGCATAGTCGGCGGTTTGGCCCAAGCGGCGCACCCAGTTGATGCCGACATACGGCGCGAATTCACGCCGGATTTCGTAGCGCAGGCGCAGCCCGAACCGGACGTCCGACAAGCCGCTGCCGATACCCCGTGCCGGATCGCGCTTGCCGTAGAAATTGGCTTCCAGTTCGGGCGTCAGGATCAGGCGCTGGGTGAACAACACATCGTAGTCGACACGCAGGCGCGCGGCGGTGCGACCGGACGAACCCGCATAAGCAGTCGCTTCCAGTTGGAACCAGTATGGCGCCAGTCCCTGCACGCCGAACGCTGCCCAGGTGCGACCGGGGCCGCCTGCCCCGATGTCGTGGCGAACACCCAGCTGACTGTCCCAATACGCGGCAATGGCATGGCTCCAGAAGGCTTCGACATCGCCGTCCTGCAGCTTGCCGGCACTGCGCTCGCCTTCGCTGCGCAACCACAGCTTGTTCGCATCGGTGCCGTACCAGCCCTCCAGCTCCCACGACTGGCCGTGGCCATCACGACCGTCGAAAGCTTCCAACTGGTCGATCAGCAGCTTGCCGATGACGTCATTTCCGCCCATGTGGGCTTGCACCGCCCCGTAGCCAACGCCATCGGAATAATCCGGGCTGCGTGCGTCCTGCGGTGCGCGGCCGCCTTGCATCGAACCCATCGACATGCCGTCCATTGAGCCATCAGCAGGCGACGGGTGATCCATGTTCTGCATGGCGCCGTTGGACATACCAACGATGGGGGCTTCGTCGCGCACGTTTGGCTTGGCAGAGTGATTCATGCCGTGCATGTGATCCATTGTCGCTGCGTGTGCAGCCGGTTTTCCCTTGGCTGATTTTTCCTTTTTCTTGTCGGTGGCAGGCGTTGCCATGGACATGTGTGCCATGTCGCCGTGACCCATCGTAGTCATCGGCATCGCTGGTGCCGTCGCCGAACTGCTAGCGGAGGCCGGTGCGGTCTGCGCGGCAACGGCCCATGGCAACGTCAGCAAGGCGATCAACAGAAGTGACAAGGTGGAGGCGAAGGTGCGATGACGCGCGCTCATGACACCACCACCTCGCGCATCATGCCCGCCTCCATGTGATACAGCATATGGCAGTGATAGGCCCATCGCCCTGCCGCATTGGCGCTGACGGCGTAGCTGATGCGCTGCGCCGGCTGCACGTTGAGGGTGTGTTTGCGCACCTGGAATCGCCCATCCGGGTTCTCCAGTTCGCTCCACATGCCGTGCAGATGGATCGGGTGATTCATCATCGTGTCGTTGACCAGCACGATGCGCAGGCGCTCGCCATGGCGGAAGTGCACGGGCTTGGCATCGGCGAATTTCACGCCGTCGAACGACCAGCTGTAGCGCTCCATGTTGCCGGTCAGGTGCAGCTCGATTTCGCGCGAAGGTTCACGCGGGTCGAGCGGTCCGCCGATGGTATGCAGGTCGGCATAGGTGAGCACCTTGCGGCCGTTGTCGCGCAACCCCACGCCGGGATCGTCGAGGTTGGTGCGCGGCATGCCCACACGCATGTCCACACCGGAGCCGTATTCGGTACGTGCATGATGGGCCATGATCATCGGCTGCATGGCCGCGCCCGGCATGTCCATGCCGTGCATCGCTCCATGAGCCGACGGCCTCGCCATGGCCATCGCGCCCATCATGTCGACCATGGTCAGCCGCTGGCGCGGATCCATCGACGGCAGCTCGGCTTGCATGCCCTCGCGTGGCGCCAGGGTGCCTCGGGCGTAGCCGCTGCGGTCGATCGAGGCGGCGAAAATGGTATAGGCGCAATCATCCCGTGGCTCGACCAGCACGTCACAGGTCTCGGCCACGCTGATGCGAAACTCGTCGACCGACACCGGCTCGACATCCTGGCCATCGGCGGCGACCACCGTCATCTTCAGGCCCGGGATACGCACGTCGAAGATGCTCATGGCCGAGCCGTTGATAAAGCGCAGGCGGACCTTTTCGCCAGGACGGAACAGTCCGGTCCAGTTGCCGGCCGGCGCATGACCGTTCATCAGGTAGGTATAGGTATAACCGGAAACATCGCTGAGGTCGGCGGGGCTCATGCGCATGCGATTCCACATGCGCCGCTTCGCCAGTGCCTTCTGCAAGCCCAGTTCGCGCACGTCGTGGAAGAATTCCGGGGCGGTGGGTTCGGCGAAGTTGTAGTAGTCGCCTTGTCGCTTCAGCGTGGCATAGATGTGCTCCGGGTCGTCATCGCTCCAGTCGTTGAGCATCACCACGTAGTCGCGATCACTCGGAAACCGCTCGGCGGCCGGCTCGATCACGATCGGCCCGTACACGCCAACCTGCTCCTGGAAACGCGTATGCGAGTGGTACCAGTAGGTGCCGCTTTGCCTCACCGGAAATCGGTAGACGAAGGTTTCACCCGGCGCGATGCCGCGGTAGCTCATGCCGGGCACGCCGTCCATCTCGAAGGGGAGCAGGATGCCGTGCCAATGAATCGAGGTGGACGTGCTCAGGCGATTGGTCACGCGCAAGGTGACGGTGCTGCCTTCCTTCCAGCGCAGGACCGGGCCGGGAATGCCGCCGTTGATGGTAGTGGCGATGCGCGACCTGCCGGTGTAGTTCACCGGGGCTTCGCCGACAGCGAGGGAAAAATCGGTGCCACTCAAGGCGTGCGGATGGCTCGCACCGACGATGCCTGCCGGGCGACCGGAGGCCAGGGCGCCGGGCGCACGCAGCAGCCCCAGGCCAGCGGCGACGCCACCCAGGGCAACGCCCTGCACGAAGCGCCGCCGCGACGGGTCGGCCATGCGGGAAAACGGGGAATTCATTGACTGTCTCCACGACGGAAGCCGATCGCGACGGAAGCCGATCGCGATTCGACAAAAGCACGCGACGGCCTGATGCAGACCGCGGGCATGGTCAGCGAGGGAGCGTCAGGTGGATGGTGGCCGAAGCGGCGGCGCCGCGTCCGGTGAAGGCGCGAGGACCTGCAACGGCATGCCGTAGCGGACGGAGAACGGCATGGGGACGATCATCGCCAACGCCGCTGGCACCACGGTGGCGCACATCGCAGGACAGTGGCAACCCGACGCCGCATGGCCACCGCAGCAATCGGCCAGGTGATGAACTGCCGTCGCCGAGCGAGTCGCAGGCCCATCGTGGTGACCGTGGTCGCCGGCCATCGAGGTTGCCGCATGCACCGAAGACGCATCCTGGACAGGCATGCCTCCAGGCGCAGCCGTAACCGAAGTGATCACCAGCATCAGCCACGCGAACACGCTCATTGCGCGAAGGCAACGGGAACGCGTGAGTCGGCGCAGCGTGGGGATCATCCCGGCAGGATAGACACGGCGCCGTGACCGAACAACTCTGGACGAGGGTTCAAGCGGGCTGCTGGCGAACCATTGCGCCGAGTCGGGCCAGGCGGTCGGCCGGCGCGGCCACGGGATGTATCGCCCTTCTTCATATACCATAGGTGGGTATGATATTTGCCTTTCCACGGGAAACCGGGCCATGACGCACATCACTCGCGACAAAACCAGACTGCTCAATCGCGTGCGCCGCCTGCGAGGCCAGGTCGAAGCCATCGAACGGGCGCTGGACGACGAGAAAGACTGCGGCCAGATCCTGCACCTGGTAGCCGCCGTTCGCGGAGCCACCAACGGCCTGATGGTCGAACTGCTGGAAGACCACATCCGCTTTCACGTGGTCGATCCACGGCACGAAGCCGACCCGGACAAGTCCAGAGGCGCCGCCGACCTGATCGACGTCGTCCGCGCCTACCTCAAATAGCCAGCGGGGATTTCCATGACGTCAGAATTATCCCCGCACGGCGAGGACCTCGCGGAGGCCACGCGGGATCGCACCGTCGCACACGAAGCACACGACCACGGCGAACACGGCCACGAGCACGCGTTCGACCTCAAGGAAGCCGCACGCATCGCGTTCGTTGCCGGCGCCGCAGCGGCCGTGTGGTTTCGTGTGTGGGAACCGTTCGCCGATGTGAGCGTGATTGGCATCGTCGGCGTACTGGTCGGTGGCTGGCCGGTTTTCCGCGAAGCCGCCGGGAACATGCTGGCGCGACGCATGACCATGGAGCTTTCCATGAGCATCGCGTTGATCGCCGCCGCGGCGATCGGCGAATTCTTCACCGCGCTGGTCATTACCTTGTTCGTGCTGGTCGCCGAAGTGCTGGAGGGCATGACGGTGTCGCGCGGACGCAGCGCGATTCGCGACCTGCTGGATTTCCTGCCTCGCTCGGCCACCGTACGCCGCGCCGACGGCGTCGCCGAGATCCATGCAGCCGATCTGGCGATGGGCGACGCGGTCCTGGTCAATCCGGGCGGACGCGTGCCGGTCGACGGTGTGGTGACTGGCGGGCATTCGTTCCTCGATCAATCGCGCATTACCGGCGAGTCGATGCCGGTGGAGGCTGTCGCAGGCTCCCGCGTTTTCGCCGGATCGATCAACCAGTCTGGTGCCATCGAGGTTCGCGCCGAGCGATTGGGACGCGATACCAGCTACGGCAAGATCATCGAAGCCGTCGAGCAATCCGAGCGCTCGCGCGCTCCCGTGCAGCGCCTGGCCGATCAACTGGCCGGCTATCTCGTGTATTTCGCCCTGGCGGCGGCGGTGCTCACGTGGTTGATCACCCGCGACATGCGATCGACCATTTCGGTGGTGATCGTGGCAGGAGCATGCGGCATTGCGGCCGGCACGCCGCTGGCCATCCTCGGCGCCATCGGCCGGGCCGCGCGCCTGGGCGCCATCGTCAAGGGCGGCCTGTACCTGGAGACGCTGGGACGCGTCGACACCGTGGTGGTCGACAAGACCGGCACGCTTACCTTCGGAAAGCCCGAAGTGCGGCAGGTGACTCCGGTCGAAGGCATACAGGCCGCGGATCTTCTCGATGCCGCCGCGACGGCGGAAATACGCTCCGAACATCCGCTGGGCAAGGCGATCGTCGCGCATGTCCTGGCGCAAGGCCGCACTGTCGCCGAACCGGACGATTTCCACTACACGCCGGGGCGCGGCATCGTCGCAAAAGCCTGTGGCTCGACATTACAGGCCGGCAACCGTTTGCTGATGGCCGAGCTTGGCGTGGACGTCCCTCGGCAATGGGCCGGAAACGCGGCGGCATCGGAAGTGCATGTCGCGCGCAACGGCAGGCTACTCGGCACCATTGCAATGGCGGACAAGGTGCGCCCCGAAGCCCGCGCCGCTATGGATGCACTGGCGCGGTTGGGCATGCGCACGCTCCTGCTGACCGGCGACACCGAACCCGTGGCCAGAGCCGTTGCCGACTCACTGGGCATCACCGAGTTCGAGGCGAACCTGCTGCCGGAAGACAAGCACGCCCGCGTGACGACGCTGGTTGCGGCGAAACGCCGGGTGGCGATGCTGGGCGACGGCATCAACGATGCGCCAGCGCTGGCCGCCGCAAGCGTCGGCGTAGCGATGGGATCGGGCACCGACGTCGCCCGCGAGAGCGCCGACATCGTGCTGCTGGGCAACGACCTGTCGCGCTTCGTCGACACGCTGGTGATCGCGCAACGCACCCGCAGGATCATCTGGGCCAACTTCATCGGAACGATCGTGGTCGACGTGATCGGGGTGGGACTGGCCGCTTCCGGCGTGCTCGACCCGCTGGGGGCAGCCTTCATCCATGTCGCCTCGGAGATGGCCTTCATCCTCAACTCGGCGCGGCTGCTGCCGACGATGGACCGCATCGACCGGAAGGCAGCTGTTTCACCCGATCCGTTGCCGAATTGACGTCTCCCTGCCTCGCTCCGTCCGGGGAGCAAGCAACAAACCTCAGCTCTGCCGAATGGTTATCGACATGCCCTGGATCATCACGAAGTACCTCATCACGTCCGCCATAGTCGTGGCCGTCTCGGAGCTGGCCAAACGCAGTGATCGCCTGGGCGCACTGCTCGCTTCGCTCCCCTTGGTCACCTTGCTGGCACTCACCTGGCTGTATCTGGAAAAGCAACCGGCATCGAAGATTGCCAACCATGCCTGGTACACGTTCTGGTATGTGGTTCCGACGCTGCCGATGTTCCTGGTCTTCCCCCGGCTTTTCGCGCGCTTCGGGTTCTGGCCGGCGTTGGCGTTAAGCGCCGTCATCACGGTGGTCTGCTTCGGCGCATTCGCGCTGCTGGTAAAGCCTTTCGGGATCGAACTGCTCTGACCCGGCAGCGGACAACGGCGCAGCAGACAACGACAGGGCCAGGCGCGCAGCGCGCGCCTGGCCCCCGACCTCACTTCTTGACCGCGTACAACTGCGACAGGTAGTCGGGCGTGCCCTTGACGCGTACCAGGTGCGGGTACTTCAGGCCGCCGTGGTAGTCGATCTTGATGGTCTTGTACTCGTCGAAGTTCTTCACCATCAGGGTGATCGGCGCCGAGCTGTTCTGGGCGTTCTTCACGGCCTGCTTCATGTTGTCGGCGTTGAACTCCTGGCCGTCGACCGCAACGATGGTCATGCCCGGCGCGAGGCCGGCCTTGAACGCGGGGCCGTTCCACAACACGTCACGCAAACTGCCCTTGCCCGACGTGCTGAAGCCGACCGAGTAGGTGAGGTCGATGCCCTTGATGTGGTATTCCGCCATCAGCGCCTTGATGACGTCGGATTGCTTGTCGGTATACACCAGCTTCCAGCCCTCGGCGGCGATGCCGTCGGTGACTTTCTGATGGCCGTCCAGACGCGTGCGCAGGAACGTGCTCCAGTCGTACGGCTGGATCTTGTTGAGCTCGCTGACCACGTCCTGGAAGGTGTAGGTATTGATGTTCCAGGCGCCGGGGTCGACGCCGAAGAAGCCACGCGCGAAATCGTCCAGCGAATGCTTGTCGTGGCTGAGCGCACGCAGCTTGGCATCCACCGCCAGCCAGATCAGCTGACCGGCGGAGTAGTAATCCTCGCTGCCCTGGTAGTTGCGATAGGCCAGCGGCGCGCGCTGGGCCATGACCGGATCGTTGGTGGTGTCTTCGATGGTGCGCCAGCTCAGCAGGCCGGGACGGCCCATGTCGTAGGTCGCCGCCACGTAGGCCAGCTTGTCCAGGCCGGTCTGGGTGTTTTCCAGGCCGGTGCGAACCGCCATCACGTTGCCCCAGAACTGGGTCTGCCCTTCGTACACCCACAGCAGGCTGTCGCCCATGGGAACGTTGAAGTTCGGCGTCCACAAGTCGGCCGGACGACGGTACTTGCCGTCCCAGGAGTGGTTCAGCTCATGCGTCAGCAGGTCGTGCGGCGTCTTCAGATTCCACTTGGTAAAGAAATCGGCGCCGGTACCGTCTTCACTGGAACGATGATGTTCCAGACCCTTGCCGCTCATCTTGTCCGACAACCAGAGCAGGAAGTCGTAATGGTTGAAGTGGAAGGCGCCGTAGAGCTTGTGGTACTGGGCCGGAATGGTGTGCAAGGCCTTCATCGCTTCCGGCGAGATCACCAGATCCTTGGGCGCGTCGGCGATGACGTCCAGGTACATCGGCGTGAGCTTGCTGCCGGGATCCAGCTCGATGCGCTTGAAATACTTGCCGGCGATCACCGGCGAGTCGACCAGGTCGACATAGGAGATCGGCTTGAAGTTAGTGGTATCGCCCTGCTGGCTTTGCGGCCGCAGCGCCGAACCGATCTTCCAGCCTGCCGGCACGGTGACGCTGGGTTCGGTCATGATCTGGCGGGTGTAATAGCCGGCCGGATACATCGACACCTTGCTCCACGCCAGGTCGAGCATTTCCGGGGTCATCCGGATCGGCCCTTCGCTACGCTTCTGTGCCGTGAGCACCTGGAAGTCGACATCGATGCTGCTGGCGCCGGCGGGCACGTCGATATGGAAGGCGTAGACGTTGTACTTGTCGCGCTTCCAGGTCAGCACCTTGCCGTTGGCGCGAATCACCAAACTGGCGACCTTGTCGATCGGGCCGCTGGGCTCGTGGTCGCCGGGAATCCACTGCGGGTACAGCAGGTACATCGGGCCGGCCTTGACTGGAATGCTCTCGTGCACGGTGAAGATGCGATGGTCGACGTCGGTGGCATCGACATGGACCTTCATGGTGCCCGGGTACGGGATGTTCTGCGGCGGCGGCACGTTGTCGCTACGTGACTGGTCTTGCGGGACCGTGGCGGTATCGGAAGGAGAAGCTTGCGCCACCAGCGGCGCAAGGCCGAACGTGGCAACCAGTAGTGCGGCCGCAAGAACAGTGGTTTTCATCGGGACTCCGGATCGGTTTCTGTTTCGCCGAGGCGTAACGGGAAGGTGAGGATGGATGCAGTGGGGAATGGCAACGCGTCCATGCACGGGCAAGCCATGCGATGACGTCCGCGGAAACCATGGCGGACGCGCCACCGAATGAGCCCATCGGTCAACAAACGAGGCACGACATGCGCCGGCGCGTGGATGAGTCCGGCGCCAAGGCAGATATCGATGGCTGGGACACTGATCGCGCCCTGACCTTGGCGGGAGTGCCGGAAGTCACACCGCAAACGGGGTCGCAATAACCAGCGAATGCCACGCGCAAGACGCAAAAATCGCGGCGTTGCCTCACGCCTTTTGCGTTCAATTACTTGGACCTTGGCGAGCCGGCCGCTGGCTTTCCGTCACGGCGATGATGCGGCCTTCCTGCAAGTCAATCGCAATTTCCTGCACTGAAGATTCGCGCATGCTCCGGCACCACAGGACGTGGTCAGGGCCGGCCTGCGCCAGCGTCGAGCGCCGTCACCGACGACGTGCGCACCGGCGCCGGCGCTTTCTTCTGCCCCACCCGCGCCAGATGCAGCCGCAGGATGCGACGCAATTCCAGGATCGCTGCCGGGGTCTCCTGCACGCTGTGCCATGACGGGATCACCACCTCGGATTCGGCACCGGCCAGATGCGCGCTGGTGTACGGCACCACGCCGTCGCTGCTCTGCGCCAGCGTGCCGTGCGGTTTGTACAGACCAATGATCGAGTGGTAGTGCACCTGCGGCGAGATCGGCAGGTTTGCGGTGGCGACGATGAAGGGATCGGTGTCGCTCAAGTTGCCCACGCTGTTGGAAACATGGATCGGCGCGCCCTTGCCTGTACCACCTTGGCCCGAATCGTCCTTGAGCAGATCCGAAATGCTGGCCACATCCTTGATCACGCTGAACGGCAGGCGGATCAGTTCGGCAACCCAGCGCGCCAGTCGATGCCGCGCCATCGGCGTGCCGCGATGCGGCGACGACAGGAACACGGCCTCGTCCACTTGCGGCATCGGCGAGAACTGCAGGTACGGCGCCAGTTGCCGATGCAGCCGCGCGCGCTTCGCGGCGGAAAGTTTGCGGCTTTCCGGCACCAGGCTCCACAGCTTGTCGCCGCTGGACGACACCAGCAGGCGCGCGATCACGCCGCCCATGCTGTGCCCCACCAGCATCATGTGCCGGGTGGCGCGGGCGGTACCGTTCGGATCGAAGTGCTGGATGGTGGCATCCAGCGCCTGGCGGATCTGCCGCAGGTTCACCGCAATCGGCGCGTTGGTGGGGTAATAGACCTGCCACACCTGATAGTTGTGGCGCAGCGTTTCGTCGCCCAGCACCTCGTTCGCCACGTTGACCCAGGCTTCGGGGCTGCTGGCCAGGCCGTGCAGCATTACCACCGTCAATCGGTTCGGATCGTAGGGCTGCATCAACAGCACGCGTGGCTCGGCCAAGCCGCCTTGCCGTCCCAGCAGTGAACGGATCGACTGCATCGCGAAACCCGAGCGCGCCAACCACAGACCATAGGGTGCGGTGAAATTCGCCCCCAGCGGCACGCTGCGACCCGCGATGGTGACGTCCGCATCGCGATAGGGATCGCGCACCAGCAATTGCACTTGCCGCGTCGCCAGCACCTCGTCCAGCGTTTGCCCGCCGAACACCAGCACGCCGGTCATCGCCGCGTAACGCGGCTCGCGCCATGGCACGTTCGGCGCATCCGGCGTGGATGGCGGCGCCACCGCCACGAAATCCGAGCCGAACCCATCGCGTCGATAGACGTTGCGCAAACCCTTGAAGCGCAGTGCCGAGGCCGGGATCAACTCCGTCGGCGTGGCGCGCAGATGCAGGTCCGTATTCGGTCGCAACACGGTCCAGCCTGCCAGCGCGGTCTGCGACCAGTCCGTGTTCAAGCGCGGCAGCTCCTGGAACCAGCGCCCCACCACGCGCTCCACCGCGTAATCGTAGAACGCGATCACCCGCGCCTGGCGCTGGTCGAACACGCGCTGGGCCGGTGTCCGCTGTGTGTAGAACAGATAGGCGTAGGCGTAGCGTGCGGATTGCAGGTAAGCGCCGAGGGTGGCGTTGTCCATCGTCGCGGCGTGGTCGTCGTGCAGCGCGTGCCCCAGCCACAGTTCCGACAGGGCGGACAGCCGCTGTTCCTCGTCGAGCCCACCCGAACGCCCGACGATCTCGGTACACGCATCGAAGGATTGCGTGCATTGCTTCGTGGTCAGCGCCACCACGTTGAGCGCCTGCACCGTGCTGTCGCTGAGTCGGCCCGAACCGAGCACATCGGCGCGACTTTCGGCCACCACGTCATGCGGTTTGAGCCGGCTCACCCCCACCATCGCACAGGCCTGCAGGCACAGCAGCAGGATCGGCGCGACAAGGCGCACCAACCACCAGGTCCTGCTTCGCATCCCGCTTGCCCGCTCCATCCGCTTTCGATCCCGCCCACGGTGTTGCGACGATTGTAGCCAGCCGCACGGGCCGCGGGCATTGTCATCCACGACGTGACGCGGCAGGCTTCACGCATCCAGTGATGACCCGGGCAGGACACGATGAAAGGTTTGCGCGCAATCGGCGCATTGTTGTCGTTCGCGCTGGCCGCGCTGGTCACCATCATCTCCGGCGCCTGGGGCGCACTTGCCTTGTGGTACCAGCTACCCGGCAGCCACGCCGCGCGAGCACTCGGTGCATCGCTGTGGGTTGCCGCCGTGCTGGCGTTGATCGCCGTAGTCATCCTGCGCCGCACCTGGTGGCCACTCGGTGGCTATGTGCTGATGTATGCGCTGCTGCTGAGCTGGTGGTCCACCATCGTGCCGACGAACCATCGGGTCTGGGCCGACGATGTCTCGCGCCTGCTCACCAGCACGGTGCATGGCAGCATGGTGACCTTGCACAACGTGCGCGACTTCACCTGGCACAGCGCCGATGACTACGACGAGCACTGGGTAACGCAAAGCTACGACCTCGACCAGCTGGTTTCGGCCGATGCAGTGCTTTCTCACTGGGGCAGCCAGGCGATTGCCCACGCGATGATCTCGTTCGGCTTCGACGATGGCCGGCACCTGGTGTTTTCGGTGGAGATCCGCAAGCGACGCGGCCAGAAATTCTCCTCCATCGGCGGTTTCTTCAAGAACTTCGAGTCGATCCTGATTGCTTCGCCCGAAAGCGACATCGTGCGCGTACGTACCAACGTGCGCGGCGAGGACGACTACCTCTACCCGCTGAGCATGAGCCGCGACGCGATGCGCGCGCTGTTCCTCTCGTACACGGCCACCGCGAACCGGCTGGTGGATCACCCCGAGTTCTACAACACCATCACCTCGAACTGCACCACCATGGTCTATCGCATGGCACGCCAGCTCGACCCCGGCCTGCCGTGGGATGCACGCCTGCTGGTCACCGGCTACCTGCCCGGCTACCTGTACAAGATCGGCGCGCTGGACCACCGGCTGACACTGGACGAATGGAACCAGCGTGCGCGCATCACCGAACGCGCACGCGCCAGCAAGGCCGGCGAGGATTTTTCCGCGGCGATTCGCGCGCCGTTGCGTTGATGCCCGCTGGCTGAACCGCACCTGTTCAAGGTGTCGCAATACGCGTTCAATCACGCTTTTTGTGATGCGTGCACACGACATCGCAACACGCTTTTCTCGACGCGCGCAAAAAGCTGAATGGAAGCGCAGCAGCGGCCGCGCGAAATGCGCACGCTCATGTCCACATGGGGTAGGTTCAAAAGGGTGGTGCATCCACCCCACATCCTCGAACGACCTGCAAGCCGTCATCGCGAAGCAGGCACGCACCCAGGAGAGACACGCATGACCATCCGTACCCTTCGAACCACCGTGCTGGCGACAAGCCTCATGGCGCTGGGCCTTGCGGGCTGCTCGCAATACGTGAAGAAGACCGACTTCAACACCGCCATCCAGCAGTTGCAGCAGAAGCAGCAGGACCAACAGCAGCAGATCGACTCGATCAAGCAGCAGATGCAATCGCAATTCTCCAAGTACGACGCGCAGATCACCGCGATGCAGGGCCGCGTCAGCGTCGATACCGTGGCGCACTTCGCCTTCAACAGCGCCACGTTGAACGATCAGGACAAACCGGCGCTGCAGAACTTTGCCGAAACCATGAGCAAGTACCATCCGAACGCGATGATCACCGTGGAAGGCTTCACCGATCCGGCCGGTTCGCGCGGTTACAACAAACACCTGGGCATGGAACGCGCCAAGGCCGTGCGTGACTTCCTGGTCAGCAGCGGTCTCAACGCCGACATGGTGCGCGCCGTGAGCTATGGCGAGGACGCCAACCGTCAGGTGGCCAAGGGCGCCAGCCACGACCGCGGCGCCGACAACCGCCGCGTCTCGCTGACGGTGGACTCCACCGGCACCGGCGCCATGGCCTCCGCTGCGCCCTGACGCGACATTGCGAACCACGGCAAAACCAGACGCCCGGGCTTGCCCGGGCGTTTTTGTTTACATGGATAGACGCAGGCACCAGCGACCGTAAGGCTTTCCCCGCAACACGCCGGTGGTGTAGAACCGAAGGCACCGTTCAACCGATCACCAACCCGCATGGCCGACAGCACTTTCCTGATTCGACTGGCTCACGATGACGACGACTTCATCCTGGGACTGGTGCCGCGCTTCGTGAATTTCGCGCTGCCGGCATGGCGCAAGCGACAAGCGTGCATCGAAGGTATCCACAGCGACCTGGCGCGTCATCTCGACGAATCGCCTGCCAACAGTTACCTGTTTGTGGCCGAGGATGCCGACGGCGAACGCGCCGGTTTCATCCATATGCAAAAGACGCGGGATTTCTTCACCGGCCGTGGCAACTGCCACATTTCCGACCTGGCGGTGGCGCCGCAGCATGAAAGGCGCGGCGTGGCGCGCGCCCTGCTGGCGCATGCCGAGGATTGGGCGCGCGGGCATGACTGCCAGCTGATGACACTGGCCGTATTCCCCGGCAACGAGCGCGCCCGCGCGCTGTACGAAAGCGCCGGCTACGGCATCGACCTGCTGCGCATGGCCAAGCCGGTGCGCTGAGCTGCAGATGCGAAGAAGCCGCCCACAGGCGGCTTCTTCGACAACGACACAGAGCGGCAGCGATCAGTTGGTGACCGTGTTCGCCGTTTCAGCGTTTTCACGCAAGCTGAGCTCACGCGCCACGCGGTCGATGTTGCCCAGCGACAACAGATGCGCGTAGATCCAGCCAAGCACACCGTTCTTCAGGAACTCGTGCGTGGTCTTCTCGTCGAGCTTGCCGAGCTTCTCCTCGCTGACCACGAACAGGCCGTTGAGGTTGATGGCGTTGCCGCCATCCTTCTGCAGCGTGATGTTGCGCGGCTCCAGCAGGTCATGCGCACGCAGCTGTTCCATGAACCACTTGGTGCGGGACACGTGCTGCTGGAACTCGCCGAGGAAGTTCACGGCATTGGTCAGCAGCTCACTGTCGGTGCCGTCTTCCTTGAACAGGCGCTCGCCCTCGGCGCCAAAGCCTTCATAGGCCTCGTCGAGGAACACGGTGAAGTCGTCGCCTTCCACTTCCGGCGGCTTCTCGGCCAACACGAACGGATAGCGGCGGATGAACGCCGGGATATAGGTGTTTGGCAGCCACTGGCCATTCGCGTCGACGAACAGGTTTTCGTTCTGACGCAGGCCGAGCAAGGCCATCGGGCCGGCGCTGGCGATATCGTTGCCGGCAAACAGGATCGGCATGTCGCGGGCAGCGGACGGGAACTCCACGCAGGTCAGCGGCACCGAATGCACGTTGAGCGCGAACTTCAGGCTCGGCACCGGCTTCAGGTGCAGGTCCTTGTGCTGGGTACGATTGAGCGGCACCGGGCGCTCGTAGAAAAGAACTTCAGCCACGTTATTACCTCTGCCCCGCCGTGCCGGGGTCGCCACCAGCGGCTCCCCCTCCCAAACCCGGCGTCGGGTCTACAGATGAATGGGCACTATATCAGCGCGCGGGCGCCTCGGCGAACGGGGCTTCCTGAACAGGCATCTACCTGTCCTGCAAGGGATTTGCATGCGTTTTGCAACAGGTTTGTTCTATGCTGCGTTTACTCGGGCATTGCTGGACCGATCTTTCGCTTCAGGCTGAAGGACGAAACACATGCTGATGGAAGTGCCAATCCGGGCCGATCTCCATTCGACCCGCGTGCTGTCGCTGGACGCCGCCGGCAGGATCCTCGACTGGATCAGCTGGCAGGACGCGGTATGCCTCTACGTCCGCGACGCCGTGGCCTGGACCCTGGGCGATCCCTGCCTCACCGTCCATGGCGGCCAGAATCGCGCCCTGGGCGTACAGAGCACGCTGCAGCTGCATCCGATCATCGCCAGCACCGGCCATTGCCGCGAATACGCGATCGACCCTGCTCCGGCGCTCACCAACACCGCATTGTTCGCCCGCGACCGCCACCTGTGCCTGTACTGCGGCGCGCATTTCAACCGGGGCGGACTCACCCGCGACCACGTGCTGCCGGTGTCCAAGGGCGGCCGTGACGAATGGGAGAACGTGGTCAGCGCCTGCCTCGCCTGCAACCTGCGCAAGAGCAACCGCACCCCGCAGCAGGCCCAGATGCCCTTGCTGGCGGTGCCGTACCGGCCCAGCTGGGTGGAACACCTGATCCTGTCCAACCGCAACATCCTGGCCGACCAGATGGAGTTCCTGGTCAGCCATCTGCCGCGGGACCGGCGCGCCGCCCACGCCGCCTGAAAGCCCGCAGGACAGCGGCCAGCACACCGCTGCCCCGCACTTTCCATGCCGCTGCCCTTGCCCCGCCCCGCCGCTGGGCCAACAATACGCAGATGATCGATCCTGTCCGTTACCCGCATCTGGCGTCCATTGAGGCGCCTACCGACCTGCGCCGCATTCCCGACGACCAGCTGACCGCGGTCGCCGACGAGCTTCGCGCCTATCTGATCGAATCGGTGGCCAGCTCCGGCGGGCACTTCGGCGCCGGACTCGGCGTGGTCGAACTGACCGTGGCCCTGCACCACGTGTTCAACACACCGGACGACCGTCTGGTGTGGGACGTCGGACACCAGTGTTATCCGCACAAGATCCTCACCGGCCGCCGCGATCGCATCACCACGATCAAGAAAAAGGACGGCCTGGCACCGTTCCCGCGCCGCGAGGAAAGCGAATACGACACCTTCGGCGTCGGTCATTCGTCCACCTCGATCTCGGCCGCCCTGGGCATGGCCATTGCCGCACAGCGCAAGGGCGACAAGCGCAAGGTGGTGGCGGTGATCGGCGACGGCGCCATCACTGCCGGCATGGCGTTCGAGGCGCTCAATCACGGCGGCGACGTGGAACCGGACATGCTGGTGGTATTCAACGACAACGGCATGTCGATCAGCGAGAACGTGGGCGCGATGACCAAGATGATGGCGCGCGCCATGGCCAGCCGCCGACTCAATGCCGTGCGCGAACGCGCCAAGCGGGCGATCCCGAAGCAATCCTTCGCCGGCCGCTTCTTCAAGCGCTGGGAAGAGCACGCCAAGGGCATGTTCGTGCCATCGACGCTGTTCGAGGAACTGGGCTTCCATTACACCGGCCCGATCGATGGCCACAACATCCCGCAGTTGCTGACCGCGCTGCGCACGGTGAAAAGCCTGCCCGGCCCGCAACTGCTGCATGTGGTCACCACCAAGGGCAAGGGCTACGCGCCCGCCGAACAGGCGCAGATCGAATACCACGCGGTCGGCCCGTTCGATCCGGATGCCGGCGTGGTGAAAAAGCCCAAGCCGGCCAAGCCCACCTATACCGACATCTTCGGCGACTGGCTGTGCGACATGGCGGCCGCCGACGAGCACCTGCTCGGCATCACCCCGGCGATGCGCGAAGGCTCCGGCCTGGTGCGCTTCTCCAAGGAATACCCGGAGCGCTATTTCGACGTCGCCATCGCCGAGCAGCACGCGGTGACGCTGGCCGCCGGCATGGCCTGCGAAGGCGCCAAGCCAGTGGTGGCGATCTACTCCACCTTCCTGCAACGCGCCTACGACCAGGCCATCCACGACGTGGCGCTGCAGAATCTCGACGTCACCTTCGCCATCGATCGCGCCGGCGTGGTCGGGCCGGACGGCGCCACCCATTCGGGCAGTTTCGACCTGTCCTTCCTGCGCTGCCTGCCGAACATGGTGATCATGGCGCCGGCCGACGAAAACGAATGCCGCATGATGCTTAGCACCGGCTTCCGGCATGCCGGCCCGGCCGCGATCCGCTATCCGCGTGGCACCGGCCCCGGCACCGCGATCCACCATGAGCTGGAAACCCTGCCGATCGGCAAGGCCGACCTGCGTCGTCGCGGCCACGGCCTGGCCATCCTCAGCTTTGGCGCGATGCTGGCGCCGGCGGCGGTCATTGCCGCCGAACTGGATGCCACCCTGGTCAACATGCGCTTCGTGAAGCCGCTGGACGAAGCGATGGTGCTGGAGCTGGCCCACACGCACGATGCCTTCATCACGCTGGAAGACAATGCCGTCGCCGGCGGCGCGGGCTCGGCCGTGGCCGAATGCCTGGCCGCGCACGGCGTCACCCTGCCGATCCTGCACCTGGGCCTGCCCGACACCTATCTGGAACACGGCAGCCGCGAGGAAGTGCTGTCGATGGCCGGCCTCGATTTGCCCGGCATCCGCCACGCGATCCTTGCGCGCTTCCCGCAACGCGCGGCTGCCCTCGCTGCCAACGCCGGCTGAGGCCCTCCGGGCCTCGTCGCACGGCATTCCCGGAGCCTGTTCGAAGCCTTGCTTCCGCAGGCAGGCCCGCTTTTTGTGGAGCCCGCTCGCGGGCGATGCTCCTGTTCTGGCGCTTCTGCGAGCGGAAAGCCTGAAAACATCGCCCGCCAGCGGGCTCCTACAAACCACTCTTGCTCGGGGACGTGCGCCCTCGCCAGGCGCTCAGAACGGCACCTCGACCGACACCCCCAGCGTGCGTGGCGTAGTCAGATGCACCAGCATCGGCCCGCCCACGCTGGCCAGGAAATTGATCGACTGGTCGTTGAGCGCGCCTACCGGCACGCGGCGATCGAGCGCGTTGCGCAGATAGACGTCCACATCGATGCCATGGCGCAACACCACGCCGGCATCGAGGTCCAGCATGCCGTAACCCGGCAGCTTGAAATCCGGATCGCTCGCATCGCCGGGAAAGCCGGCGTGGCGTCGACTCGATACACGCACGGTCGCACCGACGTAGCTCTCATGGCCATGAAACCGACCCGTGTATTTCGCGGCCAGCGTGGTCGCGATACGCGCCGAGTACGGCAGGCGTGCATGGGCGGCAATGCCCTGTTGCGGATTGCCCTCGAGCGTGCGGGCATCGGTCCATGCGCCGGAACCGCTCAACAGCCACGGCCCGTCGCGCCAGGTCGCCTGCAGCTCCAGACCATCGATACGCGCATCGCCGGTGTTCTCGATGATGGCATTGCCAACGGTGTAGGTGATCAGCTGCATGCGGTGCCATTCGATGTCGTAGACATCCGCGCCGATATTCAGTCGCCCGTCCAGATGGCTGCCCTTGTAGCCCAGCTCGTAACTCTGCAGCGTGTCCGAGCCGAAGCTGTTCTTCGCACCGGGATTGGCGCCGAAGATGGTGCTCGTCACCGGCGCCTGCAGCCCACCGGGCCGATAGCCGGTGGAGGCGCGCAGGTAATAGCTGTGCGTCTTGTCCGGGCGATAGCTGAAGGTCAGCATCTTGGTGATGTCGTCACTGATCATGTGCTCGCGAAAACCGCCCGCGCTGCCCGCCACCGCGCCACTTTCGACATTCGACAATTGCTGGGCGTTGCCGCTGGCGCGCAGGCCGGCGGATACATCCATCGTCGGCGTGACGTGCCAGGTGACATTGCCGTAGCCGGCGTATTCCTCGAAGCGGGCGTTGACCCGCTGGGTCAGCAACACGCTGTTCCCCGGTGGCGGCAGATTGGCGCCTTCCAGCGCGTATTGCTCCCACGCCTCTTCGCGGTTGAACCACATCCCGGCCAGCCAGTCGATGTGTTCGCCCTTGCGCGAGGTCAGCCGCATTTCCTGCGAAGTCTTGTGCACGTCGTAGCGCGAGTCGACATAAAGCGAACTGAGTTGGCGGTCCACACCGAAAGCCGGGCCGAGCACGTTGAGCAGCGCCAGGAAACCGTCCGGATAATCCTGCACGCTGCGATTGACGAAGTTCTGGTACGAGCTGATCCAGTCCAGGTGGGCCCAGCCGAATTCGTAACCGGCGCGGAACGCATACAACTGCAAGGTCTGCGAAAACGGTTCGCGATGGTTGAGTCGCCGGTGGTACGGGCCGCCCGAAATCGGCTGCCCGGTGGCCAGCGAATAGTCGGCCATCGACAGTCCATCGGCGGCGATTTTCTGCGCCATCGCACTGAGATTGAAGCTGAGCCGGCTGCTGGCATCCACCTGCAATTGCACGCGCGCGCCACGGGTATGCGTGCGATCGGCGCCGCTGGCCGGCGTTTCACCCACTGCCCGGTAGACGCCGGCACTGTGCCGGTCGAACACCGAGGCCCGCAATGCAGCCACGCCCTTCACCAGCGGCAAATTCAGCGTGGCGTGCTCGGTGTAGCCCATGCCGGCACCCTGGGTGTGCGAGATGTCGACACCGGCGTTGCCGCCGAAGCGATCCGTGTCGGGCTGGTGGGTCACGTACTTGATCAGCCCGCCCATGGAACCGGCACCGTACAAGGTGCCTTGTGGGCCGAACAGGAACTCGATGTGGTCCAGGTCCAGCAGCGCCGGATCGAACACGAAGGTCGCAGCCGCGGCATACACCGTACTGCCGCCCACCGGCACGTCATCGATGTACACCGACACGGTGGGGCTGGTCTGGTTGCCGGTGGACACGCCGCGCATCACCAGCTGGCCCTGTCCCGCGCCACCCTGGCTGGCGAAGAACACGCCCGGCTGGTACGACACGTAATCGCCGAGCGATTGCGCGCCCAACCGGCGCAAACGGCTGGCAGGCACTTCATCCACATGCATCGGCACTTCACGCGATGGCTCGCGGCGGCGATCGGCGGTGACCATCACCTCGCCCAGCGTCACCGCATGCTTCGTCGCGGCTTTGTCTTGCGTCGGGCGCACCGACGTGCCGGATGCAGCCGTGGTTGATGCCTTCCCGATGACCTGCTGGCTGACTGGCGCAGCCGCCCATGCAGGGGCCGCTCCGGCCAGGGCCAGCAGCAGGGCCGCGCAGATCGCCCGTGTCAGCGGTCGTCGGTCGGTGGCGCCGGGGCGGTCATGATGGTCGTGCCCGGCCCCGATGGAACCTCGTGCAGAGGACGTGCCCATGCCCACACCCGGTCAGTCGAATGGACTGCCCGAGTGTAACCCCGCGCGCCGTCACGCTGATGTGCACGGCGCTTGCAACCCGGGCCGGCAACCGCCACTGACGCGGTCGCGCGATTCAATGTCCCGGGCGGTGAAAACTCCTTCGTAACCGGCATCGCACAGCAAGGCGCGCACGGCCTCGCCCTGGTTCCAGCCGTGCTCGAACAACAGCCAGCCATCGGGGAGCAGCACCTCGCGTGCGTCATGCACGATGCGACGGATATCGTCGAGGCCATCGCTGCCGGACGCCAGCGCGGACGCGGGCTCGAAACGCAAATCGCCCTGCCCCAGATGCGCGTCGTCCGCCTCGATATACGGCGGATTGGAAACGACCAGCGCGAAGCGCTCGCCCTGCAGCGGAGCCAGCCAGTCGCCTTGCGCGAATTGCACGTTGCGGATGCCCAGTCGCTGCGCGTTGCGGCGCGCGACCGCCAGCGCCGCAGCACTGGCATCGGTGGCGACAACTCGGGCCTGCGGCCGCTCGCTCGCCAGCGCCAGCGCGATGGCGCCACTGCCGGTGCCCAGGTCGGCCACGCGCACCGCCGCATCGGACGGCAACCGTTCCAGTGCCAGTTCCACCAGCCGCTCGGTTTCCGGACGCGGGATCAGCGTTGCCGGGCTGACCTCCAGTTCCAGTGTCCAGAACCCGCGACGGCCGGTGAGATAAGCCACCGGTTCGCCCGCGGCGCGACGTTCGACCAACGCTGCGTAAGCCGCGGCGACCGTTGCATCCACCGCATCCTCCGCATGCGCGAACAGCCAGCTGCGCGGCTTGCCGAGGGCATGCAGCAGCAGCACCTCGGCGTCGACGCGCTCGCCTAGCATGCGCGTGGCGGTCGCAAGCAGCTCGCGTACATCAGTCATGGCTCGGCAGATCCGTCAGCGCAGGAACCGGCATCGGAGAATTCCCGAAAGAACGTTGATGAAGCGAGTTTAGAGGGAAGCCTCACGCGCAGCATGCACTGCGTCGATGCATCCTTTCCCTGCCGGCTTGCGTATCCATCAACACGTCGCACGGTTTCCGGATTCCCCATGTCCAAACATCCATTCCCCCAGGCATCGCCCGCTTCATCCCGGCGCCGCAGACGACGCAACCTGTTGCTGGCCGCACTCGCCAGTGTGTTGCTCGGCGGCTGCCAAGCCACGTTCTTCGGCGGACTGAACCTCGCGCAAGGCCGCCCGCCCGGCGTAGTCCGGCACAGCGTGGTCTTCAACCGGCCGAAACGGCTCGCACTGGATGTCTACGCACCCGCCGATGCCCACCATGCACCCGTGGTGGTGTTTTTCTACGGCGGCAGCTGGATGTCCGGCCAACGCCGGTGGTATCGCTGGCTTGGTCGCGTACTGGCGCAACAGGGCTTGGTGGTGGTGATTCCCGACTATCGCAAATGGCCGCAGGTGCGCATGGCCGGCTTCATGCAGGATGCCGCCGAGGCCGTGGCATGGACGCACGCCCACGCCGCCGACTACGGCGGCGATGCGCAGCAACTGTTCCTGATGGGGCATTCGGCCGGCGCGCATATCGGTGCATTGCTTGCCACGGACGAACGCTGGCTGGCCGGTGTCGACATGCATCCGGGGCAACTGGACGGCTTTATCGGCCTGGCCGGCCCGTACGATTTCCTGCCGCTGACCGACCCGAAGTTCATCGACATGCTCGGCCATACGCCGCAGGCACAACGGCAATCGCAGCCGGTGAACTTCGTCGACGGCAACGAGCCGCCGATGCTGTTGCTGCAAGGACTGGCCGACCGCGTGGTGAAACCGCAAAACGCGCGTTCACTGGCCAGCGCGATGCAGCGGCTGGGCGAGCCGGTCGAACTGAAGCTGTATCCCGGCATCGGCCACGCGGCCATTCTGCTGGCGCTGTCCTCGCCATTTCGCCGGAAGGCACCGGTGCTGCAGGATTGCCTGACTTTCATTCGCGCACATGCCACCGGCCAGGTCGATCCGGTGACGGTGGCGACGCGAAGCGGGCCGCTGCATCTCCACGTCAACCGCTGACCAAGGACGCCGCATCGCGGGCGCATGGCCTAGGAGCGTGGGCGGCAGAAATCTTCCGGGCTGCAGAAGTGTCTGCGTGGTCCATATTTCCGTCGCTTCTTGGCCCATAGAACCACTATGGGCCGGCGAATCGTCGAAAATCT
>NZ_JBGBPX010000028.1:0-38438 GCF_041107475.1 Rhodanobacter sp. FW021-MT20
CTGAGTCCAGCTAATCCTTTACAAACAGCTGGTTAGACGAATTTCCGGAATTTTCGGCGGTTCCGGCTTACACCCCCAATCAGGATACGTGCCATAAGGTGTTAGTCCCCTTGTTGTTTCAGTGGATTCTATGCCGCCAGCGCGGCGCTTCCAAGCATGAATGTCTTCAGACGTCCGTCAACCGCACCACGGTGCGGCCGAACGAGTGGCCCGAAAGCATGTGATCGAACACGTCAGGCAGTTGCTCCAGCGTGACCTCACGGGTGGCGATGCGATCGAGGTGTTGCGGCTTCCAGTCGTCTGCCAGGTGGTCCCAGACGCGTTCGCGCATGTCGCGCGCCGTACCCGCCGAAGCCACGCCGAGCAGGTTCACGCCGCGGATGATGAAAGGCATCACCGTGCTGTCGAAGGCGATGCCGCCGGCATTGCCGCAGATCGCGACGTTGCCGTAGGGCGCCACCAACGGCAGCAGGCCGGCCAGCATGCCGCCGCCGACATTGTCCAGCACGCCGCCGAAGCGGGCCGAATCCATCGGCTTGCCGCTGAAGACGAGCTGGTGGCGATCGATGCATTCGGCTGCGCCCAGCGATTTCAGGTGGTCGAAATGGTCGAGTTTGCCGCTGATCGCGTGCACTTCGTAGCCGGCCCGGCTGTAGATGTCGATGGCGAGCTGGCCCACGCCGCCACTGGCGCCGGTGACGGCGATCGGGCCGAGCGTGGGCGTCTGCCGATTGTCCTGCATCTGCAGCAGGCCCAGCGCGGCAGTGAAGCCGGCGGTGCCCAAGATCATGCTCTCGCGCAGGTCGAGGCCGGCGGGCAGCGGAATCGTCCAGCGCGCATCGAGCCGTGCGTATTCGCCGTAACCGCCATCGCGCGTCTCGGACAGGCCGCTGCCGGTGCACAGCACCGCGTCGCCTTCCCTGAAGCCCGCGGCGGTCGAGGCGACGACATGGCCGGCGACATCGATGCCACCGTTGAGCGGGTACTTGCGCAGGATCCTGCCCTTGCCGGTACCGGCCAGCGCATCCTTGTAGTTGACCGAGGAGTACGCAACCTTGACCAGCACTTCGCCGGGCGTCAGCGCATCGCGATCCATCGGCTCGATACCGGCCCGGTAGCCGGCGTCGTCGTTGTGGATGCGGAAGGCGTTGAAACGGTCCATGGCAATCTCCTTTCCGGGTACGGGCTTCAGGCGTCGACGCTGTCGCGGTCGATCCACTTGGGCTGATGGCCACCTTCATAGGCCTGCATCCAGTCGAACAGCGCGGCAATATCCTCGCCGAACCAGATGTTTTCGCGTTGCTCGGCACGCACGAAGCGCTCGCTGACCATGTGCTCCATCATCGCGCGCAAGTCGCGGTAGTAACCGCGCACATCGAGGAAGGCACAGGGATAGCGGTGCAGCCCGAGTTGCGCCCAGGTCAGCATCTCGAACATCTCGTCCATGGTGCCGAAACCGCCGGGCAGGGCGACGAAGGCGTCGGCGAGCTCGTACATGCGCGTCTTGCGCTGGTGCATGGTGTCGACCACGACCAGTTCGGTGAGGCCGGTGTGGGCCACTTCGTGCTCGACCAGTTGGCGCGGGATCACGCCGATGACCTTGCCACCGCCGGCCAGCACCGCGTCGGCGACGATGCCCATCAAGCCCACATTGCCGCCACCGTAGACCAGCGCAATGCCACGCTTCGCCATTTCGGCACCGAAGGCACGGGCCTGTTCGACGTACTCGGGATGCTTGCCGTCATTGGAGCCGCAGTAGACGCAGAGGGAAGTCGGTTGGGGCATAAGGCGAGTAGTGAGTGTGAGGAGGAGTGAGAAGTGAGAGACGGCTGGGCGAGGCGGCTGGAGCGGTAGAGGCGGGAGTGCAAAGAGAGGCGAATCAGGCGAGGTTTTGCCCCGCTTTTCTCTCACGTCTCACTCCTCTCCACTCACTCCTGAAAAAGAAAGGCCCGCCCATGTCGCCACGAGCGGGCCGTCGCCGACCGTCGAGGTCGGTCAGTTGCCCTTGTGGATGGCGCGCTTGTCGACCGACAGCGCGGCTTCGTGCACGGCTTCGGACAGGGTCGGGTGCGCGTGGACGATGCGCGCCAGGTCCTCGGACGAGCCCTTGAATTCCATCGCCACCACGCACTCGGCGATCAGCTCGGACACGCCCGGGCCGACCATGTGCACGCCGAGGATGCGATCGGTCTCGGCGTGGGCAATCATCTTCACCTGGCCCACGGCCTCGTTCATCGCCACGGCGCGGCCGATGGCAGCGAACGGGAAGTTGCCGACCTTGTACGGCACGCCTTCTTCCTTCAGCTGCTTCTCGGTCTTGCCGGCCCAGGCGATCTCGGGTTCGGTGTAGATCACCCACGGCACGGTGTCGAGGTTGATGTGACCGGCCTTGCCGGCGATCCATTCGGCCACCGCCACGCCTTCCTCGGAACCCTTGTGCGCCAGCATCGGGCCACGCACGGCGTCGCCGATGGCCCACACGCCGTCCACGCCGGTATGGTTGTGCTCGTCGACCGCGATGCGGCCGCGCTCGTCCAGCTTCACGCCGGTGTCATCGGCCAGCAGGCCGTCGGTGTAGGCGCGGCGGCCCACGGCGACCAGCAGCTTGTCGACCACCAGTTTCTGCTCGCCGTCCTTGTCGGTGTAGACCAGGTGCACGCCGTCCTTCTTCACCTCGGCCTTGTTGAGCTTGGCGTTGAGCTTGATGTCCAGGCCCTGCTTGGCGAATTCCTTGGCGGCGACCTTGGCGACGTCGGCATCGGCGGCGGCCAGGAATTCCGGCAGGGCCTCGATGATGGTGACTTCGGCGCCGAGGCGCTTCCACACGCTGCCCAGTTCCAGACCGATCACGCCAGCGCCGATCACGCCCAGGCGCTTCGGCACCTCGGTGAAGTCCAGCGCGCCGGCGTTGTCGACGATGGCCTTGCCGTCGAACTTGGCGAACGGCAACTCGATCGGCACCGAGCCGGAAGCGAGGATCACGTTGGTGGCGCTGATGGTCTGCTTCTCGCCGTCGTTGCCGGTGATCTCGACCTGGTTGCCTTTCAGCAGCTTGCCCTTGCCGAAGAACGGCGTGACCTTGTTGGCCTTGAACAGCTGACCGATGCCGCCGGTGAACTGCTTGACGATCTTGTCCTTGCGGCCGATGAAGGTGGCCATGTCCACCTTCGGGTTGTCGACGCTGATGCCGTGAACCGGGAAGTTGTGCGCGATGTTCCAGAACTGGCGCGACGAATCGAGCAAGGCCTTGGAAGGGATGCAGCCCACGTTGAGGCAGGTGCCGCCCAGGGCCTGCTTGCCGTCCTTGCCGGTGAAGGCATCGACGCAGGCGGTCTTCAGGCCCAGCTGCGCGGCGCGGATCGCAGCCACATAGCCGGCGGGGCCGGCACCGATGACGATGACGTCGAATTTGTCGCTCATGGTGTTCCTCTTTAGCTCTTTCCTTCTCCCACCGGGAGAAGGTGGCGCGAAGCGCCGGATGAGGGTGCGGGCGGAGCGAGGCGTGCGGTATCACCGAACCCTCACCCCAACCCCTCTCCCGGCGGGAGAGGGGCTCAGGCGGTTACAGCCCGAGCAGCATCCGCTGCGGGTTCTCGAGCTGGTTCTTGATGTCGACCAGGAACAGCACCGCATCCTTGCCATCGATGATGCGATGGTCGTAGCTGATCGCGATGTACATCATCGGCGCGGCGATGATCTGGCCGTTCTCGACGATGGCGCGTTCCTTGATCGTGTGCATGCCGAGGATGGCGCTCTGCGGCGGGTTCACGATCGGGGTGGACAGCAGCGAGCCGAAGGTGCCGCCGTTGGTGATGGTGAACGTGCCACCCTGCAGGTCGTCCAGCGACAGCTTGTTGGCGCGCGCCTTGTTGGCGTACTCGGCGATGCCCTTTTCGACATCGGCAAAGCTCATGTCCTGCACGTCGCGCAGCACCGGCGTGACCAGGCCCTTGTCGGTCGACACCGCGATCGAGATGTCCTGGTAGCCGTGGTAGATCACGTCGTTGCCGTCGACCGAGGCGTTGACGAACGGGTAGCGCTTCAGCGCTTCGGCGGCGGCCTTGACGAAGAAGCTCATGAAGCCGAGCTTGATGCCGTGTTCCTTCTGGAACGCGTCGCCCAGCGCCTTGCGCATCTTCACCACTTCGCTCAGGTTCACTTCGTTGAACGAGGTGAGCATGGCGATCGAGTTCTTCGACTGCATCAGACGCTCGGCGATGCGGGCGCGCATGCGGGTCATCGGCACGCGTTCTTCCGGACGCGAACCCGGCGTCGGCTTGGCGGCCGGTGCGGCAGCGGCGGGCGCATTGCCACCCTTGCCGTAGTTGACCAGGTCTTCCTTGGTGACGCGGCCGTCGCGGCCGGTGCCGGACACCTTGGCCGGGTCGATGTGTTCCTCGGTGGCCACGCGGCGGCCCGCCGGGGACAGCTCGTCCACGCCGGCGGCAGCCTTGGGCGCTTCGGCCTTGGCCGCTGCCGGGGCTGGCGCAGCCGCCTTTGGCTCGTCCTTCGCGGCAGGGGCGGGAGCCGACGCGGCGGCGCCTTCCTCGATGACCGCAATCACTTCCTGGCTGTTGACCGTGGCGCCGGATTCCTGGCGAATCTCCTTGAGTACGCCATCGACCGGAGAGGGAACTTCCAGCACGACCTTGTCGGTTTCGAGATCGACCAGGTTCTCGTCGCGCTTCACGGCCTCGCCGACCTTCTTGTACCAGGTGGCGATGGTGGCGTCGGAGACGGACTCGGGCAGGACAGGGACTTTGACTTCGGTGGACATAAATGACCCTTGGGTTTGTGCGCCCGTCCGTGAGCGCCGGAATCACGAAGCGGCCATCCTGGCCGCGTTGTTCGAAGAAACTTACTCGGCGGAATGATCGGTGCCGACCGGCGCGGTCAATGCCTGCTCGACCAGCGCCGCCTGTTCGGCGTTATGCGTGTTCAGGTGGCCTGCGGCCGGTGCCGGCGAACGTGCCCGGCCGGCGTAGGACAAGCTGTGCTTGCTGCCGATGCAGGCTTGCAGGTGGTGGCGAATCTGGAACCAGGCACCCTGGTTCATCGGCTCTTCCTGGCACCAGATGACTTCCTTGGCGGACGGGTACTTGTCCAGCTCGGCGGAAACCTCGGTACGCGGGAACGGATAGAGCTGTTCGACACGCACGATGGCCACGTCCTGAAGCTCGCGCTTCTCGGCTTCCTCCAGCAGGTCGTAGTAGACCTTGCCGGAGCACAGCACCACGCGCTTGACCTTCTTGGCGGCCAGTTCACGGTGCTCGCCGATCACCAGTTGGAAGCTGCCCTTGGCCAGCTCATCCAGCGAGGACACCGCCAGCTTGTGGCGCAGCAGTGACTTCGGCGTCATCACGATCAGCGGCTTGCGCACGTCGCGCAGCATCTGCCGGCGAATCATGTGGAAATCCTGCGCCGGGGTGGTCGGAACGCAGACCTGCATGTTGTCGAACGCGCACAGCTGCAGGAATCGCTCCAGACGCGCGGAAGAATGCTCCGGGCCCTGGCCTTCGTAGCCGTGCGGCAGGAACAGCGCCAGGCCGCACAGGCGGTTCCACTTCGCCTCGCCCGAGCTGATGAACTGGTCGATCACCACCTGGGCGCCATTGGCGAAGTCGCCGAACTGGCCTTCCCAGATGTTGAGCGTGTCGGGATCGGTGGTGGAATGGCCGTACTCGAAGGCCATCACCGCTTCCTCGCTGAGCAGCGAGTCGATCACTTCCACGTCCGCGCCGTCGCGCAGGGTGGCGAGCGGCATGAAGGTGTGGCCGTCCTTCTGGTCATGCAGCACGGCATGGCGATGGAAGAAGGTGCCGCGACCGGAATCCTGGCCGACCAGGCGCAGGTTGTGGCCGGCATCGATCAGGGTGGCGTAGGCCAGGTTTTCGGCAAAGCCCCAGTCGCCCGGCTGCTCGCCGTCGGCCATCTTCTTGCGGTCGCCGTAGATCTTGGCCACGCGCGACTGCAGGGTCAGGTCGGCCGGGATCTCAAGCAGCTTGTTGGCCAGCTCGACCAGCTTCTTCTTCGGCACGCCGGTGTCGGTCTTGTCCGACAGCTTGCCCTTCTGGAAGCGTGCCCAGTCGATGTGGATATCGCGCTGCGGCGAGGCGTCCAGCTCGGTCATCGGCTCGCCGGCTTCGAGGCGGTCGCGATAGGCGTCGAACAGTTTCTGCACGTCGCCGTCGGCGATCACGCCTTCCTTCACCAGCTGCTGGCCGTACAGCTCGCGGGCCGGCGGACGCTTCTTGATGATCTGGTACATCACCGGCTGGGTGGCCGACGGCTCGTCGGCCTCGTTGTGGCCGTGGCGGCGGTAGCAGACCAGGTCGATCACCACGTCCTTGCGGAAGGTCTTGCGGAATTCGTAGGCGAGGCGGGTCACCTCGATCACCGCTTCCGGATCGTCGCCGTTCACGTGGAACACCGGCGCGTTGACCATCTTGGCCAGGTCGGTGCAATACATGGTCGAGCGCGCGTCTTGCGGGTTCGAGGTGGTGAAGCCCACCTGGTTGTTCACCACGATGTGCAGGCTGCCGCCGATCTTGAAGCCGCGGGCCTGCGACATGTTGAACAGTTCCATGTTCACGCCCTGGCCGGCCAGCGCCGCATCGCCGTGCACCAGCACGGCCATCGACTGCTGGTGGGTGGCATCGTGGCGACGGATCTGCCGCGCATGCACCGAACCGGCCACCACCGGGTTGACGATTTCCAGGTGCGACGGGTTGAATGCCAGCGCCACGTGCACGCCGCCCTTGGGCGTCTTGACGTCAGCGGAGAAGCCCATGTGGTACTTCACGTCGCCGGAGTGGGCGGGATCGTCGGGATGCTCGAAGCGGCCCTCGAATTCGTCGAACAGGGTCTTCGGCGGCTTGCCGAGGATGTTGACCAGCATGTTGAGGCGGCCGCGATGGGCCATGCCGATCACCAGTTCCTTGACGCCGTTGTCGCCCGCGGCGCGGACCACGTCGTCGATCATCGGGATCAGGCTGTCGCCGCCTTCGAGCGAGAAGCGCTTCTGGCCGACGTACTTGGTGTGCAGGTAGCGTTCCAGGCCGTCCGCCGCCGTCAGCTCCTCGAGCACGCGCTTCTTGCCAGCCGCGTCCAGTCCGGCGCTGCCGTTGGCCTGTTCGAGGCGGCTGTACACCCAGTTGCGTTGGGTGTGGTCGCTGATGTGCATGAACTCGGCACCGACGGTGCCGGTGTAGACCTTCTTCAGACGGGCCCACAGCTCGCGCAACTTGAGGCGCTGGCCACCGCCGGCATAGGTGCCGCAATCGAACTCGGTATCGAGGTCGGCCTCGGTCAGACCATGGAAGGCCAGACCCAGGTCAGGCGGCGGCAGCCGCTCGGTGAGGCCCAGCGGATCGAGGTCGGCAGCCAGGTGGCCGCGCGAGCGGAACGCGGTAAGCAGGCGCAGCACGCCGGCTTGCTTGCGGGCATGCTCGTCGCTGACCGGCACCGCCACGCCGCGGCGTTGCTTCTGGGCAGCCTCGATACGCGCGATGGCCGCGGTATGGGAAACATCTCCCGACTCGCGGCCCTTGAAGGTCTCGAAATAGTGATTCCACTCGGCAGGGATCGATGCGGGATCGGCCAACCAGGCGTCATACAGGGATTCGACGTAATCGGCGTTGCCGCCAGCGAGTTGAGACGACTCAAAGAACTCGCGAATCAGATTTGTGCTCACGTCACCACCGGCAGGGAAGGGAGTCTTGCAGCGGACGGGTATGGGGAAAACGTACCGCTGGCGAAAAATCCCGTTAATTATAGCCCGGGGCTGCTGCGCCGCGGCAACCCGGAGGAACGTCGAATGTCGTGCGGGAAGACCCGGTTCAGACTGGTCGGGGCCGATCTTGGTCGAAGACGGGTGGTCAAGCGAGAATCTTGCCGGTCTTTTACAAGTCCAGGGTCTGCAATTCGCGGGCCCGGATCGAGCGCTCCCATGTCTCGTCGAACCGCTGCCGCAGCGGAATCTGGGCAGCGCGGTCGCGGCGCGACGCACGGCCTTGCGGGCGCTCGGCATCGGGCAGGAACAGGTAGCCGCCGTTGTCGTTGAGCAAGCAGGCCGACGCGCAGTCGAGGTCGACCGGCTCCACCGGCGTGCGGATCTGCCAGATGCTGGGCAGGCGCTGCGCCAGTGCGATCAGCCGATGGCCGTCGCGCAAGGTCGCTGCCGGTTCGTGCAGCAGCAGGCGAATTTCCGCGCCCCGCCCGGCGGTGGCGATGCGGCGCAGTTCGGCCTGTTCCAGCGGGCTGGCGTAGATGTCGGGCGTCAACCGCGGCAGCTGGATGAACAGTTGCCGACGGGTATCGGCCAGCAACTGCAGGCGTACCTCGGCCAGCGTGGCGCGGGTGTCCACGAGGGTGAATCCGTCATCCGGGGCCGCCGGGGTGTTCATCGGCGTCGTGGCTTGTGCAACACCAGGTGCCCGTCGTTCACCAGGGCCAGCAGCAGGGCCTGCCCGGTTTCCGTCAACGGCAGGGATGGGGTGAATGTCCGGTGTTCGCAAAGCTCCCGCGCCAAGGCCGGTGTGGCTGGCCAGGCCTGGCCGTTGGCATACAGGGTGGCGTCGTCCTTGCCGCGGCTCCAAGCCATGCGCGACCAGGGATGTCGCAGCAGTTGCGCGCCATCCTGCAGACGCCTGGCCAGGGCCGGGGCGCTCAGGGGCTTGGCGACGGGGGCCGGCGTCTGCGCATTGCGGTAGCGGGTGATGAAGCGGCCGAACCAGTCGCGCAGCGTGGCATCGTCGAGTGCGACCGCAAACGGCAGCGCGGTTTTCAGCCGGCCCAGTGCAGCCTTGTCGATTTCCCCGCCGGCCTTGGCCGGGGTGAGATCAGGGTCGGCATAACGCTGGTCTTCATCCAGGCGTTCGGCAAGGTAGTCGGCCAGGTCGCCGGTGAGCTCGGCTTGCGAGGGCGCGCGCATGCCGACCGAAAATGTCATGCAGGGACCGCCGAAGGCCACGCCGTCGTGCGCGATGCCCGGCGGCAGGTACAGCATGTCGCCCGGCTCCAGCAGCCATTCGTGGGTAGGCTCGAAGTGCGCGAGCTGTTTCAGCTCCACGTCGGGGCGGACATCCTTCGGTGCCTGCGCGTCGGTGCTGATCGCCCAGTGCCGCTGGCCCAGTCCCTGCAGCAGGAACACATCGTACTGATCGACATGGGCGCCGACGCCGCCGCCCGGTTCGGCATAGGAAATCATGATGTCGTCGACACGCCAGCTGGGCAGGAAGGCGAACGGTTCCAGCAGCGCGGCGACGTCGGCGTCCCATTTGTCCACGTCCTGCACCAGCAGGGTCCAGTTCGCGTCTCCGGTGTTGGCGAAGTCGGCTTCGGCAAGCGGGCCGCTTTTCACCTGCCAGCGTTCGCGCTTTTCATCGTGCCGGATCAGGCGCGCGAGCACGCCGTCCTCGCAGGCCAGGCCGGCCAGGTCGTTCGGTTCGATCGGTGGCGTGAAATCCGGAAACGCGTTGCGGATCAGCAGCGGGCGCTTCTGCCAGTAATCGCGCAGGAATTGCGTGGGCGACATGCCGAGCGGCAGCCGGGCGGAACCGTGGACCTCGATGGGTACGGACTTGCGGGAAGTGGATGCGATAGCCATGCGCGGCATTGTAGCCGCGAGCCATGGCCGCGTGGCCTGAAGCCGGCGCTCAGCGCATCAGGGCGATGGCGTTGTTCACGCCCAGCGCCAGCACGGTGAGGCCGGCCAGCAAGGTGGTGACGCGCGGCGGGATGCGCCGGACCAGCAGCGCACCGACCGGTGCGGCAATCACGCCACCGGCGATCAGCCCGGCGATGACGCTGAGCTTGCCGGTACCCAGGGTCAGCAGGAAGCTGATGCTGGCGACCAGGCTGACCACGCATTTGGCCAGATGCACGCTGCCGATCACCCGGCGCGGCTCCATGCCGCGTGCCACCAGCGTGGTAACCGTCACCGCGCTCCAGCCGCCGCCGCCGATGGCATCCAGGAAGCCGGCGACGAAACCCAGTGGCGTGGTGCCCGGTGGCACGTCCGTGCGATGCGGCACGTTGCTGCGCAGGGTGCGCAACAGCAGGAAGATGCCGATCAGCAGCAGGTACGGGGTCAGCACGATGCGGATCCAGCGAGCCGGCAGATGCACCAGCAGCAACGAGCCGATCAGTGCGCCGATGACGCCGGTGACCACCAGCGCCATGAACAACTTGCGGCGCACGTTGCCGGCCCACAGGTGGCTGAGCCCGGAGGCTCCGCAGGTAAAGGTTTCGGTGTAGTGCACACTGGCGCTGGCCATTGCCGGCGGCATGCCCAGGCTCATCAGCATGCCGGCCGAGGTCACGCCATAGGCCATGCCGAGGGCGCCGTCGACCAGCTGCGCGGCCGCGCCGACCGCGGCATAGGTGAGGAAATCCGCGAACTGGATCAAACGGCCGCCCCCGGTTTTCCAGGGGGCGGCAACACATGAGCGGGCGCGGTGGCCTTCATCAAATCGCGTTGGCCAATTCGGCGGCCAGACCGGTGTAGCCGCCAGGGGTGAGGTCGAGCAGGCGTTGCTTCGCGTCGGCTGGCAACTCCAACTGGCCGATGAACTCGCGCATCGATTCGCGGGTGATGCCCTGGCCACGGGTCAGCGCCTTGAGCTGTTCGTAGGGCTGGGGCAGGCCGTAACGGCGCATCACGGTTTGCACGGCCTCGGCCAGCACTTCCCAGCTGGCGTCGAGATCGGCGGCGAGGCACTCGGCGTTCACGGTGAGCTTGCCCAGGCCTTTCTGCAGCGATTCCAGTGCCACCAGCGTGTGGCCGAAGGCGGTGCCCAACGCACGCAGCACGGTGGAGTCGGTGAGGTCGCGCTGCCAGCGGCTGATCGGCAGCTTTTCGGCGAAATGGCCGAGCAGGGCGTTGGCCAGGCCGAAGTTGCCCTCGGCGTTCTCGAAGTCGATGGGGTTGACCTTGTGCGGCATGGTCGACGAGCCGACTTCGCCCGCCTTCAGCGTCTGCTTGAAGTAGCCCAGCGAGATGTAGCCCCAGACGTCGCGCGAAAGATCGATCAACACGATGTTGGCGCGACGCACCGCATCGCAGTATTCGGCGACGCCGTCGTGCGGCTCGATCTGGGTGGTGTACGGGTTGTAGTCCAGGCCCAGGCTTTCCACGAAGCGCTGCGAGAACGCGCGCCAGTCCAGCTCCGGGTAGGTGATGGCATGGGCGTTGTAGTTGCCCACCGCGCCGTTGATCTTGCCGGGGACTTCCAGCGCGGCAAGCTGCTTGCGCTGGCGCTCTAGGCGCGCCACCACGTTGGCCAGTTCCTTGCCCAGTGTGGTGGGCGAGGCGGTCTGGCCGTGCGTGCGCGCGAGCATCGGCAAGTCGGCATTGGCGTGCGCCAGCTGGCGCAGGCTGGCGATGATGCGGTCGAACGCGGGCAGCAGCACCTGTTCGCGGGCATCGCGCAGCATCAGCGCATAGGACAGGTTGTTGATGTCCTCGCTGGTGCAGGCGAAATGCACGAATTCCTTGGCCTGGGCCAGCGCGTCATCGGAGCCGATGCGTTCCTTGATGAAATACTCCACCGCCTTCACGTCGTGGTTGGTGGTGGCCTCGATGGCCTTGATGCGCGCGCCTTTCTCGATGCCGAAACTGTCGGCGATGGTGTGCAGTTGCTTGACCTGGGCTGGCGTGAACGAGGGCAGTTCCGCAATGCCCGGTTCGGCGGCCAAAGCCAGCAGCCACTCGATTTCCACGTGCACGCGGCGGTGCATCAGGCCGAATTCGCTGAAGATCGGACGCAGCGGTTCGACCTTGCCGGCGTAGCGGCCGTCCAGCGGCGACAGGGCGGTGAGGGCGTGAGTGGACATCAGTGAACTTCCGGAACCAAAAGGGTGCGTCAGTTTACATGGCCGTGGATGGGCAACGGATGGGCTGGCTTATTCCAAGGTGGCATCACCTCGCGACGGTTTCGCCACAGCGGCATGTCCGCCGATTTGTCGCCAGCTGAACGCCGGCGGGCCTATAGTTGTCCGGCTCCCTCCCCAAAGGACCCGTTTCATGAGCCAGTTCCGCACTGAACACGACAGCATGGGCGAGCTGCAGGTGCCCGCCGATGCCCTGTACGGCGCGCAGACCCAGCGTGCCATCGACAACTTTCCGATTTCCGGCCTGCACCTGCCGCGCCCGTTCATCCGTGCGCTGGGCCTGGTCAAGGCGGCCGCAGCCGAATCGAACCTCGCGCTGGGCTATCTGAAGAAGGGCCAGGCCGCGGCGATCCGCAAGGCGGCCATGGCCGTGGCGGAAGGGCAATACGACGATCAGTTTCCGATCGACATCTTCCAGACCGGTTCGGGCACCAGCACCAACATGAATGCGAACGAGGTGATTGCCCACCTCGCGGCAAAGGCCGGCAGCAAGGTGCACCCGAACGACCACGTCAACTACGGGCAGAGCTCGAACGACGTGATTCCCACCACCATTCATGTCAGCGCCACGCTGGCCACGCACGAGCAATTGCTGCCCGCACTGAAGCATCTGAAAAAGGTCATCGACCAGCGCGCGCGACAACTGAAGAACACGCCCAAGACGGGCCGCACCCACCTGATGGATGCGATGCCGATTACCTTCGGGCAGGAACTGTCCGGCTGGGCGGCGCAGATCGGTGCGGCGATCGAGCGCATCGAGGATGCGTTGAAGCGCATGCGGCGCCTGCCGCAGGGCGGCACGGCCGTGGGTACCGGCATCAATGCCGACCCGAAGTTCGGCCCGTCCATGGCGCGCGAGCTGAAGAAACTCACCGGCGTGCGCTTCGAGTCAGCCGACAACTATTTCGAGGGCATGGCCGGGCAGGATGCGGCGGTGGAACTGTCCGGCGCGTTGAAGACGCTGGCTGTGGCCATGATGAAGATCTCCAATGACCTGCGCTGGATGAATTCCGGGCCGTTGGCCGGCCTGGGTGAGATCGAGCTGCCGGCGTTGCAGCCAGGCTCGTCGATCATGCCGGGCAAGGTGAATCCGGTGATTCCCGAAGCCGCCGCAATGGTCGCCGCGCAGGTGATCGGCAACGACGCGGCGATCACCATCGCCGGCCAGTCCGGCAACTTCCAGCTCAACGTGATGCTGCCGCTGATCGCGCACAACCTGCTGCAATCCATCGGCATCCTCGCCAACGTCTCGCGCCTGCTCGCCGACAAGGTCATCGCCGGCTTCAAGGTCAACAAGGCGCGCGTCGACCAGGTGCTGGCGATGAACCCGATCCTGGTCACCGCGTTGAATCCGGTAATCGGCTACGAGAAGGGCGCGGCCACCGCCAAACAGGCCTACAAGGAAAAGCGACCGATCATGGACGTGGCACTGGAAACCACCGGTTTGTCGAAAGCCGAGCTGAAGAAGCTGCTTGATCCGATGGCGCTGACCAAAGGCGGTATCCACGGGCAATGACCTGCTGGCTGCCGTCATCCCGGGTCCGTCGCCAGAAGCGCGGCGATGTCCCGGAATGACGGCGAGAAGGCGAGGTTGCCTTCACCGGATTTTTCGGCGACGTGACGCAGTTCCACTACCTGACGAATGTAGTGGCTGGCACAGGCCGCGCACCGCGAACCAGCAGCAGGATGCCGGTCGCGATTTCGGCGATGAAGATCGGTATCCAGACTACTTGCAACGCATCGCCCCACGCGGGCATCACTAGGCAAGTCACGGCCATCACGAATGTCAGCGCCGACGCGAATATGCCGAACGCGGAGAGCGCGCGAGGCAAGTAGGGCGTGCGCAGAAACAGTCGGTAGAACAGCGTCGAACCGAAGCTGAAGAACACGATCCCGATATTGAATGATGCGAAGTCCGCGGCGTGGGCTAGGTCCAGCAGTGCTTTCAGCTGCCCGGTATCCAGAGATTGCGTGAACTTCGGTTCTGTCCGCAGCGCAAGCGCGGCAAACGTGACAAACGTAGTCAACCCACCGAAGGCTTCGCCCAGCCTGAAATACAAAGCCAGTCGCGCGATGTGTTCGTCCGCGGACTTGAGCACCACATATAGCGAATACGCAAGCAGCACCGTGAACACTGATGCCAGAAATTGCATCACGAGTGCGGCGCGATAGAGTGGCAATCCTGCGATGATGTGCGCGGTGCGCTCGGCGAAAGCTCCGCTGCCAGTGACATGATCGATCAGGAACTGACCGCCCATGAACAATACGATCAGCAGCAGGTAGACGAAGCCAGCGATGCGCGCATAACGCATTTGCACGGAACTTTCCGAAGTGGTGGACATGCGTGGGTTCCTTGGTCGAGGAGAGGCGAGGTAAAGGCACCTGTGGATGCTTCCATGCTGCGTTCCGGATGTATCCGGAGCGCAACGCTTGGCTCAGAAAACGAGCGCATGGCGCGGCCAACGCCATGCGTACCAGACAGCAAGCGATTGCAGTACGACTTCGATGGCGCTGAGAAAAATGTAAAAGGCCCATGAGCCAGGAATGGTCACCAGCACGATGGCGGTCAGAATCGCGCCGACGAGGATATTCAGCCAGCGGCTCAGTGCGGGCGGCAACACCAGCGACAGGAAAATCATCGCGGCCGGCACCGCGACGAGGATGGCGACGACAAGCAGCGACGCTTGACTGGTGGGTCCAAGCAAGCCTTGCCCGTTCAGGATGCCTTTGACGTCACCGGGTCGGTAAAGCCCAAGGAAGTCCCCATAGATGTAGCAGGACATGACGGATGCCCACAGCGCCGCCAGTTTGAATCTGACGTGTACCTTGACATCTTGCAGTGCCGTTCTGGTCGTCGCGTTCATCGCATCATCCCTGTGATGAGAAAGATCAAGTAATCCGATGGGCGTTCAGCGCATGCTACGTGCTGGATTGCGCGGGCACAGGGCTGCGCCGGAAACCACTGCGTGCGCCCATGATCAACAGCCACAGCATGAACACGACCTCACCGAACTGGATCGGCCAGGCGATGCTTGAGAGGGTGTCCTGAATCTGTGGAGATACTGCCCATGCAAAGCTTTGCATCACGTACGCCACGCCGTTGAGGATCAGCCAGTAGCCGAGTACTCGCGGCAGGAAACCGGAACGCAGCACCAGTGCAGCCAGCGGGAACAGCCACAACCCCCACAGGATTTCAGCGGCGCTGACTTCCTGGCCGTGCAGCTTGAGGAACAGCATCGCCAGTGCCTCGCGCTGGCCTTGGCTGAATGCCGACAGAAAATCCGCGCCGTGCACCAGCAGTAGTGCGGCCGCGTCATTGAGCACGTTGAAGAAGTAGATCGCCGGGATCAGGATCCCGCTCACGATCACCAGCAGCATGGCCTGCTTGCGGTTCACTTCCTTGAACAACCGGTAGAACGCCAGACCGAGGAAAATCTGGATGACACCGGTAAGCAGGTCGCTGAAGATGCCGAGCCGGAAAACCGTCTCGTGCGCGGCGATGTTGGCGGCCGTTGCGCTCGCGTTGCCGGTGACGAACAGCGCGTTTGGTATATAGACAAGCCGATAGGGCGCAATGAGCACGCATAGCAGGTAGATAAAGCCGGCGATTCGCGCCTTTCTGTTGATCGCGGTCATGCGTCGTCCCTGAGCGGATTGGACTGCGGGCGCCCATTTGTCAGGCGCCCGCTGGTTGGTCTCAATGTGCGGTGATCGAGTCGGTCGCCTTGCTGGTTTCCTTCAGGCAGTCCTGGACATTGTCGGCCGTAATCGTGGCGTAGGGACGGAACGCCTCGACCTGACTGCTGATGGCATCCTGGGCAGTGCGCAGGTCACCAAACGCGAGGCATATCTGCGTTGCCTGTGCGGTGACCTTGCCGGCCCGGGCCTTGATGGTGGGGCCAATTTGGTCCGGATTGCCATGTATCAGCCCGGACACCACGTCGCCGATGGCGTGACCGGCCATGGCCGCGCCGGCCTTGCCGGTGGCGATACCTTCGTCGCGGATACTGACGGCGTCGCCGTAGTACTGCTTGAACAGCTCACGCTGGGGCTCGGTCAGCGTGACAGGTTTGCCAGCGATGCTGAAACCGCCGTTGGCGGCAATCTTTGCCTTGGGCTGATCGTTGGCATGCAGCAGGACCGCGCCATCCTCGAAGTTGATGCTGACCTCACCCTGTCGCACGGTGGTGAAGTCATGGTTGCTGGAGCCGCAGCCCGCCAGCAGAGCGGGTAGAAGCAGCACGCCGGCAAGGTGATGCAGTTTCATGGTGTAACTCCTGTAAGCGGGTCGGAGCAGGGTGATGATTCAGTTGTCGTCGCGCCAGCGGCGCAGCCAGATGGCTCCGGCGATCATCGCTGCGCCAACGGCGGCTTCGATCCAGATGGAGGGGGTACCCAGCACTTGGTAGGCATGAGCGACATGGAGGAAATCCAGTGCATGCGCCACGCCGCCGTTGCTCAGTTGCATCATGTGGTTCTGCCCCAGCCAGCCCCCGGGGAAAATGCTCAGCAGCACACGGCCGCAGACGTTTTTCCAGTACCAGAGATTGTTCACGCTGATCGAGCCGAGCAGGTTGAACCAGCCGATCACGACACCCACACCCACGGGAAGTGCCACAGCCCACAGGAACGGCTTGCTGCGCGCCCATGCCGAACACAACAGCAGCCAGCCCAGCGTGGGAAGCGCCCACAGGACGTACAGCGGGATCGAACCGACCAGATCGGCGATGACCTGGAACGGATGCGCCAGTGTCAGCAGGCGCCAGGCGCTCACGCCATGGAATGACAGCGTGATCACGTACATCAGCAGCATCAGCAGGCCGGTCAGCACGCCGCAGATCACGGCAATCACCGGAGCCAGCACGGCCGCCGAAAACACCTTCGACAGGACCGTGGCCGTATCCGAGATCGGCAGTGACTTCCAGAACAGCAGGCTGCGGTCCTTGCGGTCGTCATACAGCGCGCCCAGGCAGTAGAAGAACAGCACAAAGCCGAGCACGATGCTGATGATGATGCTGGTCGAGAACATCATCATGTCCAGCCCGAAACCGATCTTGTCCGTGTCGCCATCGGTCATGGCCTGGTTGAACAAATGCATGTTGTTGCCGGACATGGTCATGCCGTGATGGGCACCGAATGCTTCGCCGACAGCGATCCCCATCAGGTTCAGCAACAGGAAGATGCCGCCAACGATGACCGGGGTCCAGAGAAAGCCGCCGCGGTGTTCCCAGAACTCCCGCTTCACGAGCCAATAGAAGGTTTTCATGCGTAGGTTCCCTTCATGGTGGCGACGAACAGATCGCTGACGGAAGGCCGGCGAATTTCGCCCAGCGCCTCCAGCATGGCGCGATCCGCGCCGTCGAACAGAAAAATGCTCTTGCCGAACACCTGGCGCTCGTCCAGCGGCTTCAAGGCGCGTGCTGCGGCCGCGTGATCGGCGCCGACCATCACTTCGATAAAGCGCTCGCCGATCGCTTCCATGTCCGCGTCCAGCACGATCTTGCCGTCGCGAATGAACATCAGGTCGGTGAGGATGTGTTCGACTTCTTCCACTTGGTGGGTGGTGACGATGATGGTCTTGTCTTCGTCGAAGTAGTCTTCCAGCAAGCTCTGGTAGAACTGCTTGCGGTAGAGAATGTCCAGTCCGAGCGTGGGCTCGTCCAGCACCAGCAGACGGGCGTCGATGGCCATCACCAATGCCAGATGCAGCTGCACGATCATGCCCTTGGACATTTGCCGCACGCGCTGATTCGGTTGCAGCTTGGTGCGTGCCAGGAAGGCCTCGCACTTGGCGCGGTTGAAGCGCGGGTGGATGTTGGCGACGAAATCCACGGCTTCGCGCACGCGGATCCAGCGCGGCAGCACGGCGACGTCGGCAATGAAGCAGACCTGCTCCATCAGCCGGCCGCGTTGTTTGCGCGGATCAAGGCCGAGCACGTCCAGTTCGCCCTGGAAATCGGTCAGGCCGAGAATGGCCTTCAGTGCGGTGGTCTTGCCGGCGCCGTTGGGACCGATCAAGCCCACGATGCGGCCGGATTCGATGCGGAAGCTGGCATTGTCCAGCGCCAGCGAGGCCTTGTAGCGCTTGCTCAATCCATTGGCGGTAATCACGGTGCTCATGACTTGTCCTCTGCCGCCTTGTCGGCTTCGCGCATCAGCGTTTTCAGGTCCAGTCCCAGTCGTTGCAGCCGGGCGTACAACACTGGCCACTCCTCGCGCAGGAACCGCTCCCGCTCGGATTTCAGCAGCGCCTCGCGGGCGCCATCGATGACAAACATGCCCAATCCCCTCCGTTTTTCCACCAATTGGTCGTCGACCAGTTCCTGGTATGCCTTCGATACGGTGAGCGGATTGATCTGGAAATCCGCGGCCACCTGGCGTACCGACGGCAGCGGGTCGCCCTCGTTCAAGGCGCCGTCCAGGATCATCGCCACCACGCGTTCGCGTAGTTGGCGATAGATCGGGACGCTGTCGTTCCAGGTGATGGTCATGGGTTATTCCTTGATGCTGGCGGTGCTGTTGTTCGTGTTGCCAAAGGAATAGTAGGGCATCGCCAACTGCGCTCCGAGCATGCCGGCGCCAGCCTCGACCGTGTGCGGCAGGGCCATGATCGCGGCGCCAGTCCTGGCATCCACGGACAACAGGGCTGCGCGCATTTCGTCGGCGCTGGGGCGCACTTCGACCGGGGCCAGGTTGGTCACCTTGATGCCATCGATCTGGCTGGGGGCCATGTTGCTGGCGCCGTGGCTCAGCGCGAACAGGCCGAAGCCGGTGATGAGCACGGCCGCGATCAGGGAGACCAGTGGCGTGGCATTGATCGGGGCGGATACAAACGCGTCGTCCAGCGGGATGGACGGATTGTTGCTGTGGGTCAACTGGCTGTTCATGACGATTCTCCTTGGTGATCTCGTCTACCGGTGTTGTAGTGAACTATAACACTAGGATTTACGACGTCAATCGGAGAAACGCGTTTTCTGGCATGACTGATGGCAGGGGGTATCTGCCAGGGGAGCTCGCCTGAAGAGCAGGCATAAAAAATCCCCAGTTGATTCAATCAACTGGGGATCGGGTTGGGGTGGCGTCTATCCAACAATCCACCGCACGTGTTGTGCTGTAACGACTCTATGAAATCAGGCGTTCAAGTTACCCCCAAAGTTACCCCCAGCATGCCGCAGTGACTACACCTTGGATGCCAAGACCTGGACTTCCCCCGTAGCATGGTGCATCTGCCGATGGCGTCTACTAGAAGCGGCTGGATATGCTGCAAGGGAAAAATTGTCGGCACGCTCCAAGCCATGGTTGCGCAAAGATTTCTGATATGTCGGACCTTGGGTGGAGTCTGTCCGTGCTTGCATAGACTTCCGCTAGCGTCAGCAACTGGGCATGCGAGCCGAAGATAAGGTCGAGGCACTTACGATTTTTGTTCGTGCCTGGCTCGATCACACGCGGAAAGTGACCAGCGGCGATTGATGAGGCCATGCCTAGCGCTTCAAGGTCATCAGTGTTTTCCTACACTACTTCGCGAAGTACGCTGATAGTCTGCACCTAGTTCAGTCCGGCATGCTGAGCCTGCCCAAGAAGTCAGAGGGTTCCTCTCCGATGCGTTGGGCCGAGCTCATCCCCCTGAGCCTGTGAAGCCGCCTTTTGGCGGCTTCATTTTTCTTTTGTTTCCATTCCGGCGATATAGCTATCCATAACTGCGCAAACCCATGGCGCGCGAAGTCCTTCCAACATAGCCCAACTCACGTCGTGCGGAGGCATCGCTGACGCTAAATCTCCTTCCGATCATGCGCATCATGGAGCGGGAAATGGGCGGGTCCCCGTTTCTACGCGTTATGGCCCAGATGGTGTCCATCAACCGCCCCAGCATCGATGCAATCCCGTAGGGCATCGAACGCAGTTTCTCGATGGACAAGCCCTGGACGCTGGCGAGCGAAGCGATGAACTGACGAAATGTCAGCTTCTCTTGATCGGTGATGAACAGGGCACGACCACCCTCACCACGCTCCAAGGCACAGTGAACCGCTTCGACGACATTGTCGATGTTGCAGGTGTCAAAGGCATAGTCGCCGCGGTTGATGAAAGCGAACTGCCCAGAGTTGATAGCCTGGGGTAGCGCCCGGCTGAACGGATCGCCGGGCCCCCAGAGTGCCGGCGGGCGAAGGGCGAGAGTACGGAAGCCCGGCTTATTGGCCGCCAGAACAATCGATTCTGCCCATGCCTTGCTCGCCAGGTAACCTGAGAAGTGGTTTGGGAATGTCGGTGCGCGTTCATCGGCATCGCAGACAGGTGTACCGGCATTGTCCATGACGACGCCGGCCGCACTGATGTGAACGAAAACCCTCGCCCCCGCATTCTGAGCCGATACGAGAAGCCTGCGGGTGCCATCCACATTGGTACGGAAGAAAGGTTTGCGCGGCCCGGAAAACCGGAACATGGCGGCCGCATGCACGACGGCATTGATCGCTGGCAGCGATAGTGGCGACGTGCTATCCAAATCGCCGTCGACAGGAGACGCGCCCATTGCCCGAAGTGTTGCGTGGGACGCTGACGAACGCGCAAGAGCGAACATCTGATGACCCTCTCGCGCAAGTTGTGGGATCAGGCGCCCGCCGAGAAAGCCAGTTCCTCCGGTAACGAGAATGCGCATGACGATTAGCTCTTCGACTCGGGTATCAGAATGGTGCGCAGAGCGTTCTCGCGAATGCTCTCAAGAACGGCTGTAGTGGGCGCTCCGGTATTGCGAAGTTGAGCGGTAACGTAGAGCTGCGATGCAGCATTTGCCGATGCCCACATCAGATCGGCGGCCGCCTCGGCCGTGAGTGCGAGCAGGCCCTGGGCCTCGATGGCCGCCATGTGCTCCATCAGAAGTGCGAAGGCTTGCTGGGCTGCCGTTATCTGTGCTCCCAGGAGGACACGACTCATCATTGCCGCATAGAGTCGAGGCCGCGCCGCCGCAAAGCGCACGTAGTCGTCCCATCCCTCACGCAAGGCTGTGATGGGGTCACTGGATTTCACCGCCGCGTTCTTGCTGGCGAGAAACTGGGAAAACGCCTCAGCCAACGCAGTGCTCAACAGCCCGTCAGCACTGCCGTAGTGGTGGTAGAGCGTGGGAGCCGTGACATTGGCCAAGGCACAGACAGCGCGCGTCGAGAAATGGGCCTCGCCTTCGTCTTCGAGAACCTTCAGCGCGGCAGCGAGCAAGGCGGTGCGGGCATCCATGTCCCGACTATAACATCGCTATAGTCATTCGTATAGCAACGCTATATGCACCTGTGATCGCTTCACCGCCTTGACCGGCTCGGCCGTGGTTCGGACTTTTCCTAGGGTTACAGGAGCTTGGTAGGCTGGTGAGCCTAGGTGTCGCTACTGACTTGATATGATCGCGATTTAAATGTCGCTTGAAGCCAGTCCAGTGCCTCATCAAGCTCCAAGTTGGAGCTGGCATAGCTTTGCCGCAAGAGATGTGGTGATAGCAACCCATCCCACTTTTGGTGGACGAGATTGCCTGCTTTCGTGAGCAGTTCATCCACAGGTGCAACTGGTCGCGAAGCGATGTCCGCCAGTAAGTTTTTGATCTCTTGGAGGCTATGCCCAGCACGATGGATCTCGACTCCCAACCGGCCTGTGAATGCCTGGATGCCATGTGACATCAACAGGCAAGCGATGGCCTCATTGGTCGCGTCGCCCAGCCAAGTCAACAGGATCGCTTGACTTCCGTGATCCAGCAACAAACGATCAGCCAAGGCCAGTGTGGCGAACGTCTTGCGGCCTTCCCCCAAGAAACGCTGCGCCGTAGTGTCCAAGAAAGGCAGCGCGTCTTGAGCAACATATATATCGCGCATGCGCTGTCGCACTCGGGTGTGTACACGCCCACCACTGCCGTCGAACAGCGGGGGAGTGCCGCCCTTGGCGGATGCTACATGGATCGTCTTGTGTTCTTCATCGATGGCTTCTATGAGCCAAGTACGCCCCCCAAACAGAATGCGCTGGCCGGGCGTCATTATTTGCGAAACAGGTAGCGTTCCCAATGCCTTGCCACCGGAAACAATGCGGAACTCCTCGTCGCTGGTGAATGCCGCGTAGAAGGAATAGTGATTGACGATCTTGTCGCCAACGCGGCCGTGAAGCAGCAGGCCTGCGTGATCCTGTGTCAGGATTTCCTTCTGTCCCAGGGTCCGCAGCAGTTCGGCGAAGGCGTCTTTGGATACTCGCTCGAACGGGCCGGGCGGAGTGCAAAGAAGGCGGAACGCATGAGCCGCTTGGAGGCCACCATATTGCGCTATGGAAGACAGGAGCTGCTGCACGAGCGTGGAGTAGTGCTCTCCATGGACGGCAGGCGGCTCGAACCAGTTTTCCAGTAAAAGCGAGATAGCGGCAGCAGTCTGCACCGTATCCAATCGAAGCCGCGTTTCCAGGCTGGCCCTCTCGTCCAAGGCGTCTTCGATGACATAGCCGCGCAGAATGGCGGGTTCACCCTCGCGCCGGCCAGAACGCCCCAGTCGTTGCCGGAGGCTTGCAACGGACGGCGGCGTGCCGATCTGCGCTACGCTTTTGACCGCACCGATATCGATGCCCAGCTCCAACGTGCTGGTGCATACGGCGGTGGCCGAACGCTCGCGCTGCTTCAGCGCCGCCTCGGTTTCGTAGCGAATTTCCTTCGAAAGGTTGCCGTGATGTGGCCAAAACTCCTTGGGGACTTGGGCCTGCTCACACAGCCCATTTAAAAGGTGCGTATACCGCTCAACCTCCCGACGGCTGTTCGGGAAAACAAGATTATTGGAGCCACGCAAGATTTTGAACATGTGCTGGGCGATCGCCAACGGGGCGCGCTCCGCTTCCAGCTTGCTTTTGTTGCTCGTTTCGCCCGTGGTCGGGTGTTCTTCAAATCCCTTGACCAGGATCAGCAACTGGCTCCCCGTCGATGTCGCATCGACTATTGCCACGGGGCAGCTGGAGCGCAGAAACCGGGCCGCCAAGCCCATGTCACCCAGCGTGGCGGAGAGACCAATGCGAGGCACTGTGCGGCCCAGTACGATCTCGATGCGATGCATCAGCGCCTGCAATTGCTTCCCGCGTTCGGTGCCGATGAATGCGTGAAGCTCATCGATGACGAAGAAGGTCATCCGCTTGAACAGGGCGGCAATACTGGTACCGCGGTTGCACAACGTAGCCTCCAAGGACTCCGGCGTGATCAGGAGCACGCCAGTTGGTTTTTGCATGAACTTCCGCTTGGAAGTCGAGGTGACATCGCCGTGCCATGGCCAGACGGGTATGCCTAAGTTCTCGCAGAGGCGATCTAGGCGTCCAAACTGGTCGTTGATCAGTGCTTTCAGCGGGCTGATGTAGACGATCAAGCCCTCGTCTGGCTGGCCGAGCAAATGGGTCAAGGCAGGCAGGAAAGCGGCCTCGGTTTTCCCCGAGGCTGTGCTGGCTGCCACGAGGACATCTTGGTTGCCCGGCAGGATCAGCGGAATGGCCTGTTCTTGCACGTCGCGCAGTGCACCCCAACCCTCGGCCCACAGATAGCGTTGTATCCGAGGATCCAGTTGCAGGAAGGCCTGGGACGCTGCCATCAGAGTTTGAAGGAAGCCAGCTCGTCTTCTGGATCCACAGTCACATCACTCTTGCCGCCTTCATCAGCTTCCACCCTAATCTCGCCGATCAGGCTTTTCCAATCGGTGCCAGGGTTTTGTTCCAGGATGGCTAAGAGATTGATGAAGGATGTGATCGTGGTGCGTGGCGTGCGGAAGAAGCTGTCGCCGATGCGATTGGCGCAGTGTTCCATGAAGCTCGCGATCGCTGGATCGGGAAGCAGATACCGGGTGGTGTCCCCGGCGGCGTATACATGACGGATCTTCCCAAGAAGCAGGTAGAAGTCTTCCACCGTCAAGCTCGAAAGGCTCAGCACAGGACCCGAGAAATCGACAAGCTCATTGGTCGCGAAGGTATTCTGGGCAAGCCGACTTTGGAGTGCCGAGTAGCTGTAAATCCCACGACTCGTGTGCATCAGGAACTCCGGCGTGCCACCAAGTACGAACCCGAGGCCAACAGCTGTGCCCTGCAAGGAGTCGTTGAGCATGCGCAGGATCTGTTCGTAGTTGGAGTTGCGTGCTTGTGCATTCGCAAGCTTGTAGAGATTGACCATTTCATCAAGACACACGAACAGCCCCGCGTATCCGGCCAAGCGCATGAACCTGGCCATGAGTTTTAGCTGATCGTAGATCGATGCATCGTCGACGATCGTGCGTACGCCCAGTGCAGCGCGTGCATCGGTCCGGGTCGCGAACTCCCCGCGCAACCAGCGAACTGCATCTGATTTCAGCTGTTCGTTTCCTTCATCGACGCCGCGACAGTAAGCCGCGATGACGTCGGCAAAATCGTAACCGTTGACGAGCTCGGTCAGCTGTTCCAGCTTCGACCGGATGACTTGCTCGGTGGACAGGCTCTGTGCTTTGGCTTCGGATTTGGCCGAGGCGATGAACTTCTCGACCACGCCAGACAAGGCGCCACCTTCGGGTTTGGTTCGCGTAGCTAAGTTACGCATGAGCTCGGCATATAGCGACCGTGCCTGCCCGCCGGATGCGTGTAGGCGTCGATCGGGGTTGAGGTCGGCGTTGGCCACGACGAGCTTGCGCTCCATGGCAATGGCGCGGATCAGATTGAGAAAGAAGGTCTTGCCTGCACCATATTCACCGATTATGAAGCGGAATGACGAACCACCGTCAGCAACGCGATCGATGTCCGCGACCATCGCTTCGATCTCGCGACCTCGGGCAACCTGGATCAGGTGTTGCCCGGTGCGGGGCACGACGCCGGCACGCAGGGATTGGATAACGGCGTCGCGATCCTTGGGGCGAATGGCAACATTCATGCTTCGATCTTCTCAAGTAGTTGGGTATTCACTGAAATCGGGTCCTCGCCTTCGAACAGGGGTTCGTCGAATGTCTCGAAAGCCGCCTCGTTGATCTGTTCCATCGCGCCGTCGAGCATCAGATCCAAGTCGGCAGCAGCATCCACCAGCTCGGCACGCGTCCATTCGGGCCGTGAAAGCAGCAGGCGTAGCAGAGCGGAATGATCCTGGTCCAGGCCCAGCGGCGCATTGACTTCGCCTTCGACGAGCTCCGGTTCCGGAGCGGGTGCCGCGGGCGCGGGCGTACTGTCAGTCTCCTCAGCAAAGATCTTCGACAGCAGCGCCGAGACCCGCACCGTGTCTTCTTGCAACGCCGCGATACGCCCAGCATCCAGGTGGAAGCCCTGTTTCTCGGTTTGAACAGGGGACACAGGCGTGCCACCGGAACCAGCCCTGTGGATGTCGCTGAAGACGCGCCTGGGTTCTACGTCGAGAGCCTTGTAGACCTTTTCCAGAAACTTCACTTCATCGGGCGAGACGACTCCATCGGCCTGGGCCAACGTTGCCATGAAGGCAGCGAGCGTCTCTCGCGCCTCGGTGGGCAACGGCTCCAGCTTCTTTTTCAACTTCGTCAGGTTCATTGGCGAGGTTCTCAACCATTGGAGATGCGCGTGCAGTCGGCGGCGCTCGGCAAGGGTGAGGTGCGTCCATCCTTCAATTTCCGCTCGCAGATGTGCGACCTCCCGATCATCGAAGACTCCATCGGCCTGGGCCACGGCCGAGGCCAACTGCAGCGTCAACGCGGCCGTTTGATACTCGGTACGCGAACCAACACCTGAATCCATCAACGGTTGAGCGAACAATACGATTGTGTCCTTTTCACCCGGCGCCCTGGCACCACCGAGGACATTCGGTTCCAGCCCAATCTCCGCCTCTTCAAGCGCCCGCGCCAGACCCCGTATGCGATCACGATTGACCGCTTGGTTCGCGCTGCCCAATACGTCAAGGAGTTCCTTCAGCGGCAACGATAGCCGGCCTTCGCGCATCTGTGCAGACAACGCCCGCAGCTTTGCTTGCGTGGCAGCGGGCCAGAGGGTGACGGGCAACAGCAATAGCCCTTCCAACGTTTCGGCTGCCCCCGGCTCCCTTCCGACGAGGCGGCTGTAAGAACCAAGTTCGTCCGTGCACTGGTTCGCAATCTCCATCAGCTTCCTGATAGGCGCGGTCAAGGCAGTGACGTCCGGGATATCCCCGAACGACATCGTGACATTCGCGCCGCGTAGCCCTGCTGAGGCGGCCTGATACACGAACTTGAGCTTGGTGCGGTTTTTTGGAAGCACCAGCCCCGGGCCGAGAACTTCGTGATAGCGCTGAGCGAACAGACGCTCGAACTCATTGGGACAACGAGTGGCTGCGGTGCGCAGGTGGCATTCCGGACTCAATCGGAGCCAAGCCAGCGCAATATGCACGGGAAGCGGAGCGTGATCGACGGCAGCTTGGCCGAGGGCCAGTCGAAGATATGGCGGCAGGTCATAGGTTTTCGGGAAATCAGGGATGGGCTGCTTGTATAGCTGGCTGGACTTTCCATCCAGCTCAATCCAACCCAGAAGCTCACCAACGTAGCGGTTGAACGACCCCGACTTTTCACCATAGATCGCAAGCAGTCGCCGTAGCTCAATGATAATGGCTGGCCAGTCATTTCGCGCTGTGGGGTCGTCGCGCGAGTCCGCGATGATGCGACGTTCGAGTCCGTAGAAGAACAAAAATACGTATCCGATGTCGCAGTCGGGATGTGAACGACCTTCCGACAGCCAGTTCAGGTAAGCGCGCCGTTCCTCTGGGGATGCCTCAGCGTAGCTGGGCCAATAGCCCATCTGTCGTGCGCGGTAGTTGCCTACGCGCGCCACATTGTATTGGCCGCTTATCAAGCAAGGGTCAGTGCTGCCATTGAGTGCTTTCAGCCTCCCACCGACATAGAGCATCCCGCCTGGCAAGTTCACCCCGGCGACTTCGATGCTTTCACCAGGGGGTATCCAGCGCCCCTCGCCGAAGCCGGCGGGCGCAGCGGGTAGAGCGTGGGTCAAGGGAGGTTTCGTAATCCCTGTTGCTGAGTACATGCGTTCCGGTTCAGGTGAACCTTGGAGCACACGTGTGAAGTCCTTCGGGGTGCGCTCGGGGTTGAGCGTGGGCGCCTCCGCCGTGCTGGCGGAAGATGGCGGGGCTGGCGGCGAATGGGGTGTGCTTGCCCGTTCGCTCACTCGGGGTGGGGCCGGTGGCTGCAACGTGATGGGAGGGGCCGCAGGTTCAACTGGCGCGCTTATCTCATTCGTTCGTGGCGGAATCGGAGGAAACCTGTCGCGCAGGGCTTGCGCACGCTCATGGATCGCATCGATCGCGGTTTGGCGCATCGCGTTCCACTCAGCCGACTGATCGGGAAGCTTGGTCGTCTGCGAACGGGAAGGCGTGTCTGCTGGGGGAGTACTGTTCTGTGGCGTGCGCGGTGGAGGCGATGTCGGTGGGGTGGGATACGCTGGCGCGCTTATCTGCTCATTCGTTCGCGGCGGAATCGGAGGAAACCTGTCGCGCAGGACTTGCGCACGCTCGCGATTCGCGTCGATCGTGGCTTGGCGCGTTGTGTTCCATGCGGGTGACTGACCAGGATGCTTTACCGGCGGGCGTTCAGGGGGTATGCGATGCATACCAGAGGGACGGGGCTCGGGCCGATGAAGAGATTGTTGAGGCTCGCTCTTGGCGATCAGCTCGGCCAGGGTAGGTTCGTTCCGGTAGGCGTCGCGCTTCTCTTTTTGGCTCAAATACTTGATGACCAAATAAGCGGTAAAGGCAATCGCGCCGATCACCCCAAGCCCAATCCAGATCTCCTTGGGCCCCATGATGACTAGCACCAGCATTCCGAAGGCCAGCCATACACAGGCTCCGACCGAACGTTTCCCCATCAGAACTTACCCCCGGTTGTTCCTAGGTCCAGCGCCTAGCCCCTACTGGAAGCATACGCCCGGGCGCTGCAACCGTGGTTCGTAGCCGTGATTCTCAATGTCCGGCAATGGCTGGATACGAATAGCTCCATTCCAACGACTTTCAAGTCTATATCACCTCCTTTGAGCTGAGGCATACCTTGCTCCATCCGCGCGAGTGGTCGCGCAGGTGCCTTTTTCTTGGGAGCGTCGTGATGAGTGAACCTTTGTCCTCGGAACCTGCGGGCGAGGAGATCGATCCCCCGCAGGTACTGCTTTGCCCACGCTGCCAGTCCGACCGTATCGAAACCCGCAGTTACGGCAAGAAGATCGGTGGCGCTGTGGGGGCTGCAGCCGGTGTCGGTAGCGGCATTGCCCTTGTCCTTTCCGGTGCCGACATCGGTGCCGTGCTCGGCTCGGTTGCCGGTCCTGCGGGCATCGTGGCGGGTGGCCTTGCCGGAAGTGTGCTGGCCGTACTGATGAGCGGTTCGGCGGGGTGTGCTGCGGGGGCGGCCTTCGGCGACGTGATCGACGGAAACGTGCTGGACAAGCACCGCTGTGTCGAATGTGGCCATGCCTTCAGCCAGCCGTACGTGAACACCTGAAGTTTCTCTCCTTCCTCTTAACGGTGCGAATCTCGGCTACCGTACCGTTGGGATAGCTTCGGTTTCCCACCCATTCCATTTCCCACGCTCAGCCCTAGGCCCGGCACATGCCGGGCCTAGGGCTTTCTGGCGTCCTCGCCAAGGAGTTCATGATGCCTACACCACGATCGACTCCGCTCAAGAGGTCGAGCGGTTCCACGAACGATCAGGCGATCCTTGCCGCTGCTGAAGACATACTTCGCGTCCGGCTGCAGCGGCTCGGTGCCATTCGTAATCCAGCCGATGCCTTCGATTTTTTGCGCATGCGACTGGGCGGCCTGCTCCATGAGGAGTTTCATGCCCTATGGCTCGACAAACGGCACCGCATCCTGGATTGCCAGCGACTGTTCACCGGCACGATCGACGGTGCCAACATCTACCCCCGAGAAGTGGTCCGGGCAGCCTTGAGCCACAACGCAAGCGCCGTGATCCTGGCCCATAACCATCCCAGCGGGGTCGCAGAACCCAGCGCGTCCGACCGGGCCATCACCCGGGAACTGAAAGAGGCCTTGGATCTGGTGGAGGTGCGGGTGCTCGATCACGTCGTGGTCGGGGAAACCTGCATCAGCCTGGCCAGTCGCGGTCTCGTTTGATTTTCCAGCCACGACTGGAGCGAGGGGCCGTTTTAGCGGCTCGCCGCGCCGTAGGCGAGGCACCCGTCACGAAGCGGCAGGGAATCCAGACGAATGGCCCCGTGTTCGACTACTGATATGCACGATCGGCGCGAAAGGCTTGTCGATCGGAAAATCCTTGAGCCCTACATTACCCGCGTGAGACGGGAGGTTCCGTCTTGCGTCTGGATGTTTCCGCCCTGAAGCATCCCTTGGGATGGACTCGCATGATCCCTGAGAAGCATGACGTCATGACCTGCGTCCTCATTGTGACGGCAACCCTGCTGTTGGGCTTCATCCGCTGCAGCGGTTGCCTCACGAAGCCTGACTGATCCATCCACCCCTGCGACAGACACCGAAGGCCCGGCATCCCCGGGCCTTCGGCGTTTATGCCGCCTCATCAAGAGGAAATCCACATGCACTTGGTCGAAACGATGGCCTATGCCGGCGAAACGCCGTGGCATGGCCTAGGCAAGAAGCTATCACCACACCAACCCATCGGGGTCTGGAAGGCCAACGCGGGCATGGATTGGCAGATCGAGGCCTCCGACGTCCGCTACATCACCGGCAACACCAACCTTGGCGTCATCAATACCTTCGCTGAGCAGAAGGTGCTCTACCGCTCCGACACCAAGGCGCCGCTGGCCGTGGTCTCCAAGCGTTTCCAGGTCGTCCAGCCGGGCGAGATCCTGGAGTTCTACCGTGACCTCACCGAAATCGGTGGCTTCGAACTGGAAACGGCCGGCGTGCTCCGCGAGGGCCGCAAGTTCTGGGCGCTGGCGCGCACCGGGCAGGGCGTCAATCTCAAAGGCCGCGACCGGGTGGAAGGTTACCTGCTGCTGGCCACGGCCTGCGATGGCACGCTGGCCACCACGGCGCAGTTCACCAGTGTCCGTGTCGTATGCAACAACACCCTGCAGATTGCCCTGGGCAACGCCAGTGGAGCCATCAAGGTACCGCACCGCAGCGCCTTCGATCCGGAGGCGGTGAAGCGCCAGCTCGGCATCACGGTGGCGTCCTGGGACGGCTTCGTGGCGCGCATGAAGGCGCTGGTGGATCGCCCGATCGATCCGGATTCGGTGGAAGGACTGCTGCGCCGTGTGCTGACTTACGCCGGGCAGGACGGCAAGGTGCCGGTGGTCAACGAGCAGGCCGTGGCCAACGTGCGGGCCTTGTACGAGGGCGGCGGGCGCGGTGCCTTGATGGCTTCCAGTCGCGGCACGGCCTGGGGGCTCTTGAACGGCATCACCGAGTTCGTGGACTTCCATCGCCGGGCACGCAGCGACGATCACCGCCGCGATGCCGCCTGGTTCGGGCAAGGTGCCCAGATCAAGCAGCGGGCATGGGACGAAGTGATGAAGCTGGTCGCCTGAAGGGAGGTACACCATGGGACTGGATATGTACTTGGAGGCGAAGCTCCACCTGCCGCCCTATAACAAGGCACTTGACCCCGTTCGTCAGGCCATCGGCAAGGCCATTGGCTACACGCCGCCCACGGAGAAGCCCGACAACGATACGACCCTGATGGAGATCACGAGCGTGACCGTGCGGGTGGGTTACTGGCAGAAGTTCGCCCCCCTGCATCGGTGGTTCGTGAACCACGTGCAGGAAGGCCACGACGACTGCCGGCCCGCTTACGTGTCACCGGAGACCTTGGCCGCACTGGAAGAACAGCTCGGCGAGGTGAACGACGATCCGGCGAGTGCCGGCGAGCACTTCATCAGCGAGGACGATGAGCCGATGACGGAAGGTGACATCGACACCACCCTGCGCATCGTGGGGCAGGCCGGGAAGTTGCAGGAACGGGGTTGGGATATCTACTACCGGGCCAGTGGGTAGCGGGTACGCCACGCCACGCGCGCCAAGGATGGCAATGCCTGTGGAGCCCCGGCCTCACGGCTTGCGGGTGGCATCCAGGCTCGGTCAGCCGATGGCGATGAATCGCGCCCCATGCGCTCAGTCGTCCCACTTGGCTTCGAGGGTCGCGACGAAGGCCGACAGGGTGGTGCCGCACGCGTTGCACCAGTCGCGGAGTTGCAGCGCATCGAGCCGGATGGCTCCCCGTTCCGCCATGGAGACGTAGGACTGGGAGCGACGGAGCTTCTTGCCCAGTTCCACCTGCAACAGGTCTGCTTCCTCGCGCAGTGCCCGCAGCCCATCGAGGACGGCGGTGTATTCGGGGCGATGAAGGCTTTTCGGGGCGGGCAGCGCCTTGGGTCGCTGTTTCTTGGGCTTGGGCATCGATCCGCCTCGGTTGGACGGGGCGAACCTAAAACGCAAGTTCTTATATGCCGACATTTGATATCAGTAGATTTGATATTCTTGAAGTCGGACCACGTGCCGGACCTTTGGCCCGGCGGGCATCCATGACCGTCGATCATCTCCGCCGCGTCGCAGCGCCGGGGGATCGTTCACCGAACATCACGAGGGGGATTTCAATGAAGCCTGTGTACTGTGTCGCCGCGCTCATGACTGTGGCGCTGTTGAGTGGCTGCGGGGCATCTCGCATCAACGCCAGCCAGTTGGACTACGACAACGGCGTCGCCTACAAGCACGGCAGTACCGAGCCCTTCACGGGCATCGTTCATTTTGATGAACCACCGACCGTGGCTGAGCAAGTGGTGCTCACGCTTCACGACCCGGCACCGCTCTACGCGAACATGGTCCGCGTGCCGATGGACAACTGCGATGTCGCCTTCCAGAAAGGTGTCATCGAAGGCCACGTCGCGTGCTTCCGGCGCGATGGGGGCAAGGCCTTGTCGTTTGACCTTCATCACGATCGCCTCGATGGCGAGGCCGTCGAATACGACAAGGATGGCGGCAAGGCCTTCGACTTCCACTGGAGCGACGGAGCGCTGCAGGGTGACCAGGCCGTCTATTCCCACGACGGAAAGCATGTTGTCCACGAATGGCACGTGGACAACGGCCACAAACGTGGCAAGGAGGTGCGTCGTTACAGCAATGGGGATGAGCTGGCCGAAGGCACGTGGAGCGACGAGGGCAAGTTCACCGGCACGCTGTTCGTGCCGGACGATGCGGCGATCTATACGTTCAAGGACGGCGTCAAGGACGGCGACTTCAAGCAACTGGACACCCAGGATCCGAGCCTGAAGCGGGTCGCGGTGGAAGGCAGCTACCGCAACGGCCAGAAGGATGGCATGTGGACGTTCCACGGGAAGGAGGCCATGGGCCACGCCGGGCATCAGTTTGCCTCGACCCCCCACAGCCCGGGCCTTATCGATCTGATGGCCGTTCCGCAGGGAGACAGTGCCACGGTGACCTGGAAGGACGGGGTGCTGTCCGGGCCAGTGAAGATTCTCGACAAGGACCAGCACGTCCTCCTGGCCTTCGCCATGGCGAATGGCGAGGTCATGGCGCCCATCGTGCGGACGGATCCGGCCTCCGGGCAAAGCTTCACGCTTTCGGGCGACGCGGCCATTCGCGTCATCAATGCGGCGGACGTGCGTGGTTCGTCCATGCCGGATCCGTCGTGCCTGGGGCCGATGCTGAGGCAGCAGACGCCGGGGGGAGTGACGTACGTTTTTAACGACTATTGCAACGTCAGTTACTCCCGCATCCATCTCAGCGATCTGCGGTCAGCAACGATCCATCACCTTCTTGATCCCGTGAAATTCCCGGACGCGCCATCGGACGAGGTCCTTTCGAGGGCCGAAGTGGATGCACAGGCGGCTTCGACCCCCGGCCATGCCAACCCATTGCAAACGCCTCCGCCAGTGACGGGACTGAACTTCTGCGTGGATGACTGGCTGAGGTCTTCCTACAAGGGAGGGGATGTCATCGCCACGCCGGACCAGATCGACGCATGGAAGCAGGCATGCGACCAGGGCAAGCATCCGTCCAATCAAGGCGGGTGATGGATGGGCCCGCTGATACTGATCATCGTCAACGCCGGTATTTCGTGGTGGAACGCCCGGAATGCTGGCCGAATGTGGCTGGAGGCCCAGTCGCTGGGCGGCTGGGTGTGGCTGCTGGCATGGTGTGCGGCCATCCAGGCGGCGGCGGGATTCACGTCGATCACGGCCTTCCTGCTGGTCTCGCTGGCAAGTTCCATCGGCCTGCTTCCGGAGCAAAGCGAGGCTGCCGCCTCCGGGCTCGTGTATTTGTTGACCGTCATTCCGATCATCGGCACGGGGCTGCTCATCACCCTGTCGAGCTGGCGAATCGCCTTTCGTGAGAAGTCGTTGGCCAGCATGGGCGTGGCCGCCTACAACAGCCTGGCCATGGCCTACAACGTGGCGTCGGCGGTCAAGGATATCCCTGGCGTCTGGGATGGCCTGCAGAAGTTCTACAAGAAGAACCGCAACAACAAGGGAAACGGCAATGCCATCATCGCCGTTGTCGTGATCGCGGTGGCGGCACTCGCCATCGGATGTCTGCTTACCCGTTGGATCATCTGCACCAACATGGGCAAGGAAGCCCTGCCAGCACGAGAAGCAGCCTGACGCCACCCCCACGCCCGCGCCGCTGCCTGCAGCAGCATCGCGTACTACCTCTTCCAGCCCGGCCTCGTGCCGGGCTTTTTATTTCCCGGGAGCGATCCTCATGAAAAAGCAGCAAGCCTTGCGCCTGGTGGACACCAAGCGCCTCGATCGCCAGCAATGGCTGGATGTCCGGCAAGGGGGCATTGGCAGTTCCGATGCCGCCGCCGCCGTGGGCCTGTGCCCGTACAAGAGCCAGTTGGAACTCTGGATGGAGAAGACTGGCCGGACGCCACCGGCGGAGGAACCACCCGGCCAGGACGATCCCCGTTACTGGGGCACCTTGCTGGAGCCGATGGTTGCCACGGCCTACCAGGAGCGCACCGGGTACAAGGTGCGCAAGCTCAACGCCGTGCTCCAGCATCCGGTATTCCCCCACATGCTGGCGAACATCGACCGGGAAATCGTCGGTGTGCCCGGCGTCCAGGTGCTGGAGTGCAAGACCACGGGCGAGTTCGGTGCGCGGCTGTGGAAGGACGGCGTGCCCGAGTATGTCCAGTTGCAGGTTCAGCACCAACTGGCGGTCACCGGCAAATCAGCGGCGGACGTAGCGGTGCTGCTCTGCGGCCAGCAACTGGAGATCCACCGCATCGAGCGGGACGACGAGGTGATCAGCCGCCTGGTCGTACTGGAAGCCCGCTTCTGGGACTACGTTGAAAAGGACATCGAGCCGCCGGCGGACGGCAGCGCTTCGGCCGCCAAGGCCCTACGGCAGCTCTACCGGGGCAACGACACCCGCGTGGACTTCACGGACGACGACGACCTTGGACGTGCCTTCGATGCGCTGGCGACGCTCAGGGAAGAACTGGAAGTGATGGAGGACGAGGCCGAATCGCTCAAGCAGGTGATCCAGCAGGCGATGGGTGACGCCAGCAAGGCAGTCTTCGCCCACGGCGAGGTGACCTTCAGGCGGGCCAAGGACAGCACCACGCTCGATATCCAGCGACTAAGGGCCGAGTGTCCGGATGTCGTGGCCATGTATGCCCTGACGCGCCCCGGCGCACGCCGGTTCGTGTTGTCGCGGATTTCCGACAACGATGCGAGGACAACGACATGCTGAAAGGCTTGATGATCACGCCGCCCGTGATCGGGCGGATTTCCATTGGCCGGGTGGTCGAGCGCAATGGCAAGCGCCTGCCCGAGAAGGACGACCAGTTCACCCTGACCAGCCAGGTACAGGGGCGCGATGGTTGGCTGTTGCATCCCTTGGACGAGAAGCTGCGCAAGGAAGCGGAAGGCCACAAGTTACGCTCGATCCCGGTGCGGCTGCTGTTCAACGATTCCAGCCTCAACCTGCGGGCAGACTACTCATTGTTCGATCGTGCCACGGGACGACCGGTGTGCGTGGGCAACGGCGAGACCTGCCGGCGCACGGGCAAGGAGGGTGTGGCCAGTCTGCCGTGTCCGGGGCCGGATGCCTGTACGTTCGCCAAGGAAGCCTGCAAGGCCTATGCCCGTCTCAACGTGGTGATCGGCGAGGGCGAGGACGATGCGCTAGGCAGCTTCGTGCTTCGCACCACGTCGTACAACACCATCCGCACACTCGCGGCTCGGCTGGCGTATTTCAGTGCGGTGTCGGGCGGATTGCTTGCCTGCCTACCGCTGGAACTGAAGCTACGAGGCAAGTCCACCACGATGAGCTACGGCACGCCGATCTACTACGTGGATCTCGTGGTGCGGACCGGTCTGACGCTGGAGCAGGCCATCACGCAGGCCAAGGAGCTGAACGAGCGGCGGCGGGCGAGTGGATTTGACCAAGCCGCCCTGGACGGGGCGGCACAGGATGGCTTCGCGAACGGGGTGTTCGAAGAACTGGAAGAGGACGTACTGGTGGTGGTCGAGGAATTCTATTCGTCAACAGAACCCGGCGAAGCTTCCAATGGCCACCGCGGCGGTGCGGTGAATGGCAATCTGCGTGAGCGGCTGGCAGCCAAGGTTGCGCGCATCGACGAGGCATAGGGATGGGGCGAGGCACTTCGGTGCCTCGCCCTACTGGGTGCCTTGTTTTTTGCTTTAGAGGTGGGTCAGTGTCAAGGGAGGCTGTATGGATCCGTAGGGCATGCTGATGGGCTGCGGTGCGAGAAAGAAAACTGTGGCGTTTTCATCACCACCTTCAACGCCGACGAAGTGGGCCGTGATCAACCAGCCCAGCGTCCTGCAGAAGCGCATCAAGCTGAACCCGGTCAGCAGCGCGACATCTCGTTGGGGGACCTTTCCGCTTGGGTGGTGACGACTGAGCGTGGCGATGCACTCCAGCGTGAATTGCATGTCGGCATTCAGCCTTTGCCGATGCGCGGACGGCTTCGGTGGCTTTATCGGCTGCACCTTCAACGGTTTCGGCGGTGGTTGCAACGCATGGACGAAAACATTGCGGAACTGGGTGAGCGACCAGGCCACGAATGCCCAGGCGCGCTCGATCATCTCGCTGGAGATGGGCCCCTCACCCTCGCATACGACATGGAATACGCTCGCCAGACGCAAGGTATTTTCAGCAGCACGGCCGGCAGCGTCTTGGATGTCGTGGAATTCGCCATGCATTTGTCCCTTGATCCAATGACTGATGTCTCGCAGTCGGGCATTGGCATGTGTATCCATCACCAACACCTTGCGCGCAGGTTCATCGGTCCTCTGTCGTGTGTTTGCATTAGGCAACAGTGCTTTCAGGCGTTCCATCAACGGAAAATAGCTTGCCATTGGGTTAGTGCCGGGGAGCCAAGGTGTCACAGGAAAGCGCTGCGGATCGAAGCAGAAGACTAGGAAGCGCGACCACAAGCCAAGGTGTCGGCTTTCGCTCTTGTCTCGTTTTAGGTAGGGGTAGAACAGCTTAGGTTGGATTCGCAACCCGATGCTCAAGCAAGGTTCAATGGCCTCCTTGTTGCCGTGATGCCGACCGATTTTCAAGCTTGGTGGGCCGCTCCACAGCTGTGGCAACTTGCTGATGACTTCGCGCTTCATCAAGGGGCCGCCCAAGAATGAATAGCCATCCTCAAGCTGGATCGATGCACTCTTTCCGTAGCCCGCCAGCTCAGACATCAAGGCGCTCAAGGAGACGTCTTGCAGCAGCAGGTCGTCAATGCTCCCAACCTCAGAGGATTGCTTCGAATCGTCAGCCTCCAGGGTTTCAGGGAATTGGAAGAGCATCCGGTACGACTCCCCCTTGCCGGTGACTGTCGGGGCGAGAGAAAGCGTGTCCAGCGTGGTGGGTATGACGCCTCCGTTAGTGCCCCTGACCTTGTAGAGGCGCTGAACGAACGTATTACTGACGGCAAATGCATCCGCGACCACCACCTCGGGCGGGGCATCGGCACGCTGACTGATGTCGTCGACTGCATCACGAAAAAGGGGAGGGAGCTTCTCGATGGGACAGAGCAGGGGGTGTTGGAAATACACAGGGTTGGCTCCGGCGTTTGAGGAAGCCGTCTTATAGAACCCGAAGTTGAGCTGTTGCCAACATTCCCGGGATAGTTTGGAACTTTCCCGATCTGCCGGAGGGCAGGTACATCCGTGTGCTTATACACACCGTCTGATCGCGTGGACGCTACTGGACTGTGTCGAGTTACCCCGTAGCGTTTCGCAGGGTTCGGTGCCGAGCAATACGGTGGCGAGGTGATGCCGCCCAAGATTTCCTGGCTCTTGCCCAATGGGGTTGTTCGATGATGGGCAGCGTGAACGGGGGCGGAAAGTTGAAACTTTCCCGGCAAAGAATGCAGGCAGCGAGCGAGGCTGTCAGAGTGCGCCTCCTTGCCGCGTGACCGCGGTGCGACGAAGCGATTGTCATGTACAAACAACCCAACGTTGCTGCCTGTCACATTCAGGCGCCTTACCAGATCTACCGCATCCGTGAGGTGATCGAGATCACCGGCTTGGGGCGTTCAACGATCTATGCGTACATCGCCAAAGGCAAGTTCCCCAAGCAGCGCAAGCTGGGTGCTCGTGCTGTTGGATGGCGCTCGTACGAGATCTTCCAGTGGCTGGCCGAGCGTGAAGTGGCCGCCCGAACAGTGCAGTTTTTTGCGCCATCTCGACATGGCTGATTGAATATCGGAGACATGCAATGGCACCGGCATTTGCGAGGCCAACATGGGGTTGCGCTGTTCAATGAAAGAATATATTGGATGGATTTTTGATTAATTAATTCCGGTTATTTATCCAATTATTGTATTATTGTTACTAATCGTTATTGTTAAATCATTGATACAATGCAATAAGTTATAAGTTAATCAAAGTAATTAAATATCTAGCGGGTGGATGAGTATGTCTTGGCGCGGAATAATATTATTGGAAAGGGTGAATTATGAGCGATCTGCTGTCACAAATACGTCTTGCTGTTGATGCTGCTGCTGGTGGTTACCTTGGTAAAACCATTTCCGACATCATCCAATGTGAAAAATCACGTAATTCTGTTGCTGAAAAGTACCCGCGCGTTCGTGTTGAGGGCGGAGAGGCATTTGCGTGCGATGCCGATGACCGTCATTTGTTGAACTACATGCCACAGCTGGAACGGCTGTACGTCAGCATTCTGACGAACGATGACCCGCCCGTCATAGCGACATCTGCATGGCGTACCAAGAAGCCTGGCTTCAAGCTGTCCAAGCTTGGGGAGCGCATATTCCTGGCATGCCGATACTTTTCGCACCGGGAAGGAGAGGGGCGCGACTGGAAAAGTGCTTATGCACATCACGAGTTTCATCCTGTTATCTCAGTGCTGTTTCGCTCCGTGATGCGGTGGTGGGCGACCATAGGCCGCTGGGGGGACACCTCCCGTGTGTTGATCGAGGGTGAGCCGGATACGGTGGCTGTGGAGGGTCTCTGCAGCTTTGTGGAGTTCGTGCGAAGCACCTGCCGATCGCAGGCTTTCAAGAATCTCCTGTACGACCATGAGCGCAAAGCCGGCTCTCTCGCGTCTGGTGTGGTTGACACGACGGCGATCTTGCCTCGGATGCGGTGCTGAGTGCACGCTTGGCGGA
>NZ_JBGBPX010000029.1:0-32955 GCF_041107475.1 Rhodanobacter sp. FW021-MT20
CCCGATGGGTGAAGGGCAGATCCACCGCAGGTGTTGATGTGGTGCGGTTTGGCGGGGAGAGATCACGGAATCAGGTGATAACCCTGCGTAAAAGTCTGCTGTCCGTCAGTATTGCGGCGGCTGCATCATTGGGGGGCGTGACGTATAACGCCGCTGCGGCACCAGCTGGCGGTCAAGCCGCGCCGCAGAACCAGACCACCAGCCAAAATACGCCGGCAGATGGATCCAGCTCGGCGCAACTTGGCAAGTCAGAGAAAAAGGCTGGCAAACCGGTCACGTTGCAGGCGCTCCAGGTGGTGGGCATTCAGCGGTCGCAGATGCAGTCGATCGACCTCAAGCGTACGGCACCCGGTATTCAGGACAGCATCACCGCGGTCAGTATCGGTCAACTGCCGGACATTACCATCGCCGATTCGCTACAGCGCGTCACTGGTGTACAGGTCGATCAGACCGCCGGCGAAGGCACGTCGATCAACATCCGCGGCTTGCCTGAAGTGCAGTCTCTCATCAATGGCGAGTCCTTCCTCAGCGCGGACAACATCGACAGCAACCAGCCGAACTACGAGACGCTGCCCTCGGAGCTGTTCTCGGGCGTCGACGTCCTGAAGTCTGCCACGGCGGACAACCTGACCTCCGGCATCTCGGGCACCGTGAACCTGCGTACCCAGCGTCCCTGGGACCTGCCGTTCGGGTGGACGGTCGCCGGCACCGTCGAGGGTGGCCGCGGCAGCGTCTCGGACAAGACCAAGCCGGACGGCAACCTGGAAGTCGGCTACAACGACGGCGGCAAGTGGGGCATCCTGGTGGGTGCCTCGTATTCGGACTTCGTCCATAACTGGGGCACCCAGGGCTGGCAACCGAACCAGACCGGGGTAATCGCGGGCGAGAACGCGCTATCCGCGAACGGCCCGCTGGGCTATCTCGACGAGGCGGGCACCTGGGACAACAAGTTGAGGCCGTCGCAGATCGTGGCGCTACCGGGCGGCGCGGTGGACGTGAATGGCGACGGCAAGTCTGACGGCGCGTTCTACAGCCCGCCACGCCTGTATGCGGCCAACCAGCTGATCCAGCCCAAGCGCACCGGCCTCAACGCCGCTTTCCAGTACGACTTCGGCAATGGCTTCAACCTGACCGCCGACGGGTTCTACAACAAGGAAGACAAAACCAGCCTGATCGCCAGCATCTACGCGTTGCCGGTCAGCCAGCAGGCACCGACCAGCCTGCCGGCGCAATCGATGCCGACCAACGCCATCCTGACCAGCGGCGCCGCGGCCGGGCAGCGGTTCTACACCGTGCAGAGCTATAACCTCTGGCCCGGCGACGTGGAACCCGAGTCGACCGGCAACCTGGTGCAGTCGATCGCGCGTAACTGGAACCTCAAGCTCAACTACGACAACGGTGGTGCGTTCACTGGCAGCGTCCGCTACGTCAACGCGACCGCCAGCCAGGCGATGAACAACGCCACCATCGACCTGTCCAACGGCGATGGCTCGCAGTGGCCGACCACCATGGTGGGCACCGGCGCGCTGGCGCCCTTGCCGCCGACCGAATACGCCGGTCCGAACGGATTGTATGCGTTCAACCCGAATGGGTTACCGGCTTACGCGTACCCCATCAACTACAACCTGACCGGCAAGAACCCGGTCGTGAGCATGCCGGCGGCCCTCCAGCAGCAGCTGGCTAACGAGAGCAGCTACGTCGCCAAAAGCATCTACGGCAACAGCAGCCAGGCGCACTCGGGCATGAACATCTTGCGTGCCGACGGACACTATCGGTTCAACGACAACGTCAACGTGGACTTCGGCCTGCGCAGCAGCATCCGCTCGGCCTATCTGAACACCTACGACTACACGGCTTTCCAGTATGCGGGTAACGGTGCTTCCGATCCGCAGGGCTGCCAGATGCGGTGGACAACCTCCGACCTGCAGGCCAACGGCGGTGGCGTGGCGGGCGCGTGCACCGCAGGCAACGCCGCCGGCGAGGCCTATCGCGGCAACCTGCAGACGGGCCCGCTCAGTCAGCTGCCCAACATCCTCAGCGGCAACGTCGAGAGGCTGGTTAACCCCGGCCAGGTTCAGGGACTGACGGGTTGGGCGATCAACCCCGATTCCATGAAGAACCCCTACCAGTGGTACAACACGGTCGAGGGCGGCAACGCAGCGCTGGACTTCTTCCCGGGAGACAGTTGGAACGTGCTGCTGAAGGAACGCACCGCCTACGGCCAGTTGAACTTCAACGGTGACGTGGGCGACCTGGCGTTCAGCGGCAACTTCGGTTTGAAGTACATCCACACGAACCTCGGCGTGACGCAGTTCATCTCGGGGGGCAGCCTTCCCTACGGACTCAACGCCCCGGCCTTGGGCACCTTGGGCACGCATCGGTCGTACAACGACGTGTTGCCCGCCTTCAACCTGGCGCTCGACCTCACCCCGAGCCTGATCCTGCGCTTGGCGGTGGCGAAGAACATGATGCCGCTGACCCTGGATCAGTGGGGCGGCGGACTCAGCCCGAGCTACCAGATAACGACCCTGCCCAACGGGCAATCGGTCGAGGCGGTCACCGGAGCGACCTCCAGCGGCAATCCCAACCTCAAGCCCTGGCGTTCGACCAATTCCGGGGTTTCGCTGGAGTGGTACATCAACCCGAGCAGCATGCTGAGCTTCGACTACTTCCACATCAACGTGGCGAGTTTCATCTCCAACAGTAGCGTCGAGAATTGCTCGCTTCCCGACCAGGACGGCGTCGTCCGTCGCTGCGTGCCGGTCACCGAACCGGTGCAAGGGAATGGCGCGATTCTGCACGGCTTCGAGGGCGATTACCGCCAGGCGTTCACGTTCCTGCCCGGCGTGCTGTCGCACCTGGGTGCCGAGGTCAATGCCACCTATTCGCCCAGCGCGATTGGCCAGAACGACCTCGCCGGGCATCCGGTGCCGTTCCAGGACAACTCCAAGAAGTCGGGCAACCTGGTGCTGTGGTACCAGGATGACCGCCTGCAGATCCGCGTTGCCGAGAACTACCGCAGCAAGCGTGCGGTGCAGTCGAACTACGCGGGTGTGCAGGGCTTCGAGGTGTACCAGACGCAGACGCACTACCTCGACGCCAGCGTGAGCTATCAGGTCAACCACAACTTCCAGGTGTTCCTGCAGGGTGAAAACCTGACCAACGAACGCCAGCAGTTCTATCTGGTCTGGCCGAGCGAGAAGTACTACTCGAGCCTCTCCGAGCGCTACGTCATGGCTGGCGTGCGGTTCAAGCTGTAAGCAGGAACTACGGCAGGGTGCTATGGATCAGCAAGCCTGGGCGTTGATTGCGGAGCCGGCAGCGGGACGGCTGCGGCTCCGCAGCAACTGTGCTTGCATGGCGTGGCTCTCCCCAAGTCATGCAAGCACATCTATCGCGTGAGTTTATGCGGGGCTCGATGGGCGTATCGCAGACGCGTTGGTACCGAGCTCATTAGTGCTTGTTGGTTGCGAGGTGGCGCCGAATGAATGCGTGGAGTGATGGTTTCTTTTTGCGGCACCTGAGTTGGCGAGTAGGCGGAATTGCCGCCGTGGTCGCGTTGGCATGTGGAAGCATGGCATGCCGACCCGCCCGGGCTAGTGCCGTTGACGATTCGACAGCACCGAAGTGGATGGACACCGCACAATCGCCGGACCAACGCGCCAAGTTGGTTATTGATCAGCTAACCCTTGATGAGAAGATTCAGTTGGTGCATGGGGTTGGTTGGGACGTCCTCATGAAAGGCGGGCATGGCGCCGGCATCGCGGATTACAATTTCGGCGCGGGTTACGTGCCGGGCAGCAAGCGTCTCGGTATTCCCGCGATCAACCTGGCGGACTCGGCCGTGGGCATCGCGCTCGGAGCGATACAGAGCCGTTACTCGACGCTGCTTCCCTCCGTACTCGGGCTCGCTTCGAGCTGGGATCCGGAGGCAGCCGAACGCTATGGTGCGCTGATCGGACTCGAGCTGCGTGAGCAAGGCTTCAACATGTCCATCGGCGGCGGCATCAACCTCGCGCGCGAACCACGCGATGGACGGACCTTCGAATTTTCCGGTGAGGATCCGTTGCTCGCCGGCGCGACCGTGGGAAACGTGATCAAGGGCGTGCAGTCCCAGAATGTCATGGGCGACATCAAGCACTATGCACTGAATGATCAGGAAACCGGTCGGATGGGCCCCGGCGGTACCGCGGGCTTCAATGCGGTGATCGACAGGCGTGCAGCGCATGAAAGTGACCTGCTGGCCTTCCAGATCGCCATCGGCATCGGGCATCCATCGGGCGTCATGTGCTCCTACAACCGTGTCAACGGGGTGGACGCTTGCGAGAGTCCTTGGTTGCTTACGCAGGTGTTGAAGAAGGAGTTTCGGTTCAAAGGATGGGTAATGTCCGACTGGGGCGGCACCCACTCGACGGTCGCGGCTGCACTGGCGGGACTGGATATGGAAATGCCCGGCGACAAGTATTTCGGGAGCGCACTGAAGCATGCGGTGCAGGCCGGAAAAGTACCGATGTCCAGGCTGGATGACATGGATTACCGCGTGCTGCGCAGCATGTTCGCTGCGGGGGTGATCGACCATCCGGTGGTGCCTCGCGCGGTGGTCAATCCATTCGCGGGGCGTCGCAGTGCCGAGCGGATCGCGGAAAAGAGCATGGTGCTGCTACGCAACGAAGGCGGTGTATTACCGCTCAACGCATCGGGCGTTCGATCCATTGCAGTCATTGGCTCGCACGCGGACGTCGGCGTGCTCTCCGGTGGCGGCTCGGCCCAGGTAGATCCGCCGGGTGGCAACGTGACCACCCCGAAGCCCGGCCGCCCAGGCTGGAATGAAGTGGTGTATTTCCCGTCCGCAGCGCTCGAATACATTCGCCAGCACGCGACGCATGCGCATATCGCATTCAACGCGGGTACGGATGTGGTGGCCGCGGTTGCGCTGGCGCGAAAGTCGCAGATTGCGATCGTGTTTGTGAACCAGCCGATGCGTGAAGGCATGGATCGGCCATCGCTCGGGCTACCTGGCAATCAAGATGCGCTTGTGTCCGCTGTGGCAGCCGAAAATCCGCACACGGTCGTGGTGCTCGAAACCGGTGGCCCGGTCACGATGCCATGGGTCGACAAGGTGCAGGGCATTGTCGAAGCCTGGTACCCGGGCATCGGTGGAGCGCAGGCGCTTGCCAATTTACTGTTCGGCAACGCGGACTTTTCGGGCAGGCTTGCTATCACATTTCCGCGCACCGACAGTCAGTTGCCACACCCGCAGATTGCCGGATTGACCCCCGCGATGTATGGCACGGAAACCGGGGCCTCGCCATTGAGCCATAAACCGTTCAAGGAATTCGATGTCGACTACAACGTTGCCGGGGCGAGGGTCGGGTACAAGTGGTTCGAATCAAAGAATCTCACGCCCTTGTTCCCTTTCGGGTACGGTTTGTCCTACACGAGTTATGCCTTTTCCGGTCTGAAGGTTGCCGCGGATGGCAGCGCCGCCCGCGTGACCGTGAAGAACACGGGGCTCCGCGCCGGAACGGAGGTCGCCGAGGTCTACGCGCGGTTGCCGAAGGCCTCCGGCGAGGACTACCAGCGGCTGGTGGGCTTTGACCGCGTCGCGCTGGCGGCGGGCGAGTCGAAGACGGTGACCATTCCACTCAATGATTTATGTTTGTCGATCTGGAGTACGCAAAAGCACGTAATGGAGCGCGTACGCGGCACTTACACGATCATGGCCGGATCGTCCTCGTCCAGCACACCGCTCAAGGCAACCTTCGTTGTCGCGCGCTGAGGCTCGTTGCGCCTGGCGCGGACGTCGAGTAGCGGGTGCCTTGCGTTGTCTGCGGCCGCTCGCAATGGTGCTGGCGATCTGCGTCATGTCGGCGCAAGCCGGCATCGCGCGCGCCGCAAGCCAGGAGTGGGTCGCCACGTGGGCGCAGGCGATGACGTCGAGCTTCACCTGTGCGCGGAGCACCGATGCGCATGCGCTCACTGCGACGTGTGACATCGCGTCCGAGCACGACCCCATCTTGCGCAAGGCGACCCTGCGCCAGGTGGTCCGTGCGAGTCTTGGTGGAAATGTGGTCCGTATTCGGCTCTCCAATTATTTCGGCCGGATGCCGCTCACGGTGTCGGCAGCCCACGTTGCGCTTGCCAGCGGGCCTGCTGGTGGGTTCACGATTGCGCCGGCCAGCGATCGCGGTTTGACGTTCTCCGGGCGAGACTCGGTCACCATCGCACCGGGGGCCGTGGTCACCAGCGATGCGGTGCGGTTGCGGGTGCCGTCCCTGGCCAGGATGGTGATCAGCCTCTACTTCGCCGGCGCGGCGCCACTTGCCGATGTGCATGCGATGGAACACGCGTCCACGGCCGCCGCCGTGGCCGGCGATGCGGTCGGCGCGGATTCGCTGCGCGGACGTACCGATGTCATCGGCACGCTCGGAAAAGACGCGCGCCATCATGTTTATGTGCTGGACGAAGTCGACGTGCACGCATCACCCGGCACCCGCGCCATCGTGGCCTTTGGCGATTCGATCACGGACGGCGCCTATGCCAGTGCCCCGGACAAGACATGGCCGGGTGTGTTGGCGCAGCTTGCGGATGCGAACGCCGAGCCCGCGGCCGTCATCAACATGGGTATCAGCGGCAACGAGCTGACCGTGGATCAGCCTGGTAATCCGGGTTACGGCGTGTCTGCGCTCAAGCGCTTCGAGCGTGACGTCATTGAGCGTGCGGGTGTAACCGATGTCGTAGTGCTGCTCGGCATCAATGACGTTGACCGGGGCACCGATGCCGCCGGTTTTCCGAACGGCGCCTCCTTTGGTGCGATTGTGGCCGGGTATCGGATGTTAATCGACATCGCTCACGCGCATCACCTGAAAATATACGCGGGCACCATGACGCCGTTTGCCGGATTCCGCGCTCCGGGTTGGTATTCGCCTCCGAAGGAGGCCATCCGTGCGCGCGTGAACCGATGGATACGCACGTCGAGTGCCTTCGATGGCGTGATTGATTTCAGCCACGAGTTGGCCGGTGCGTACAAGCCTGGCCCGCTCGCAGCACGGCAGGTTCCCTTGCCGCCTGGGCTCGCAAGCATCTGCGCTGGCGATACGGGCCTTCATCCTAACGATCGTGGCTATGCGGTCATGGGTACGTTCGCTTATGACACGCTTTTTTCAGGGCACCTGTTGCCACGTCGTGGTTGTCGTTGATTGCATCGGGGTCGCAGCGCCGGTCATTAGCCATCCGCGCAATGCATGCATACGAATTTCATTGGAGGGCAGAACATGTCGGTAACGAAGGTGCTGGGAACGCTGTTGACGTCATCGATTCTCGTCGCGGCCGCGGGAGTAGCGTTCGATGCGGAGGCCACACCCGCGACGGTGCCGGCCGCCGCCGCCGCGCGACCCTGGATGAATGCGTCGTTGTCGCCCGATGTCCGCGCCGATCTGGTGATCAAGCAGTTGACGCTGGCCGAGAAGGTTCAGTTGGTGCACGGCACCGGTTGGGCTACGTTGATCCCGGGGAATCCCATTCCGAAAGGTTGGAATTACGGCGCGGGGTACGTTCCCGGCATCGAACGCCTGGGTATTCCGGGTATTCATATGGATGATTCGGCGGTGGGCGTGCGTGGTGCCGCGAACATGAGTCGTTATGCGACGCTGCTGCCTTCGACAGTGGGTGCTGCAGCCAGTTGGAACCCCAAAGCGGCGTTCCTTTATGGGGCCGTGATCGGGCGCGAATTGCGCGACCAAGGTTTCAATATGTCGATTGGTGGTGGAGTCGATCTTGCGCGTGAGCCGCGTGATGGGCGCACCTTCGAATATGCGGGCGAGGACCCCCTTCTGGCCGGCACCATGACCGGCAACCTCATCAAGGGCGTGCAGTCGCAGCACGTGATGGGGGACATCAAGCATTATGCGTTCAATGATCAGGAGACTGGTCGGTCCTACTTCAACGCGGTCATTGGCGATCGCGCGGCGCAGGAAAGCGACCTGTTGGCGTTTCGCATTGGCATTGATATTGGGCACCCGGCTGGCGTGATGTGTGCGTACAACCGTGTCAATGGCATCTATGCCTGTGAGAATCCTTGGCTGTTGACGCAGGTATTGCGCAAGGACATTGGATTCAAGGGATTTGTTGTGTCGGACTGGGGCGGTACCCATTCGACAGTGGCCTCTGCGCTGGCTGGACTGGATATGGAAATGCCGGGCAGTCTCGATGGGAAGAGTCATTTTGGAGCGGCGCTGGAGCAGGCCGTGCAAAGCGGGAAGGTGCCGATGGCGACGTTGGACGAGATGGACCATCGCATCCTACGAAGCATGTTCATGGCGGGGGTGGTCGAGCATCCAGTTACGCCGCGCCGGGTCGTCAATCCGTTCGAGGGGCGTGATGATGCCGAGCACATCGCCGAGGAGAGCATCGTCCTCCTGCGCAATAAGCATCATTTGCTGCCGCTGGATGCGGAGTCCGTTCACTCCATTGCGATCATCGGCGCCCACGCGGACGTTGGCGTACTGTCGGGTGGTGGTTCGGCCCAGGTGGACGCTCCTGGAGGCAACGTGATAGACCCGCACGCGGGTGGTGCCAAGTGGGGCGAAACCGTTTACTTTCCCTCGTCTCCGCTGAAATACATCCGTCAGCACGCGCCACATGCCACAGTCGCGTTCAATTCCGGTGCGGATATCGCCGCAGCGGTGGCCTTGGCCCGTAGTTCACAGGTTGCAGTCGTGTTCGCGCAGCAGCATATGCTCGAGGGCATGGATCGTCCCACATTGGCGCTGCCGGACAACCAGGATGCATTGATTGAGGCCGTGGCTGCGGCCAATCCCCGCACTGTAGTCGTGCTCGAAACCGGCGGCCCCGTCACGATGCCCTGGGTCGATCGCGTGCAGGCGGTCGTCGAGGCTTGGTACCCGGGTATCGGTGGTGCCCAAGCGTTAGCCAACCTGCTGTTCGGGAACGTCAATTTTTCGGCCAAGCTGCCGGTTACGTTTCCGCGTGGTGAAGGCCAACTGCCGCATCCCGTGGTGACGGGGTTGACCGCCGACGTGTTCCACACCGAACTCACCGATGCTCAAGCGAAAGTTGAGCCATTCGATGTCGATTACAACAAGGCTGGCGCCGCAGTTGGTTACAAGTGGTTTGAACGCCAGCACCTTTCCCCGTTATTTCCATTCGGCTTCGGGCTGTCCTACACGACCTACGCTTATTCAAACCTGAAGGTAGATGCGGACGGCAAGACGGCGACCCTCACTGTGACAAATACCGGTCGGCGTGCTGGAACGGAGATTGCCGAGGCGTATGCACTATTGCCGAAAGCGTCCGGTGAAACGTACAAGCGCTTGGTCGGATTCAAGCGTGTGAGCTTGGCGCCAGGGGAGGCGCAGACCGTAGCGATTCCGCTGAACGAACTGTGCGAGTCGATTTATGGCACTCAAAAACATGCGTTTGTGCGCTTGCCAGGTACGTACACGATTTTGGCCGGACCCTCGTCCGCGAATACGTTGCTCAAGGTGACTTTTAGCGTGCGCTGAACGTTGCGCGTACGCGAGTTGAGGTACTACAGGCCTGTTGGCGCTCGCGTTGTCTTTGCCATGTCGTTCTCCTTGCGTGGATTGAATTACACAGCAAGGGGGACGTTTTTCGAGGGAAGGATGGGATTTTACCCGGCACCAGCAGCTATCTCTCGCTCGGCTTGATCTGGTGGCTGCGGCAACAGGAGAACGTGAGAAGACATCAGTCTTCCGACTTGTCGATGTCGGATGGAGATGGGTTGTTGGGTCATGCGATCGGCCTTGCATTTTTCAAATCGGTACGAAATAGATAGGTGACGTTACTAACAAGGACGCCGCGAAGCGCTATGACCTAGCAGTTGATAATCCAGTACTTCCTTGTTGGTGCGCAATTGTGAGTTAGAAACAGTGGGGATTGGGCGACGTTTGGTAATTGCCGGTGTGAGACCGACAGGTGAATCCATGGACGGGTGCGTGCAAGAAGGAACGACTGGTCGGGCGCGTCAGGCGCTTTGCGTTATGACTTAAGCTGAGCTGCTGTTGGTTGATTCGCCGAATCTTCCCAAAATTCGCGGGCCGATGAATGTTGCAGTTCTGCGAGGAGGATCGGTCTCGTAGATCTGTTGCCAAAACGGGCTGCAATGTTGCATGTGAATGTCGACTAGCACTAGCTGCGCGTAGGTACTTCCAAAATATTCATCCGACTTCTTGGTGGGTGAAGAGAGCCTATTTGTAAAAAGCAACGGAGTCTCCCGGAGTGTGTTTCCTCCATTCAATCAACAGGTACATTTCATCATGCATTCGTTTTTCCGCGTGCTCGTTATCATTTCAGCAGTCATGGCTACTCCGGCCTGGGCGGCCTCGTCGGTCGCCAAGACTCCGCCGATGGGGTGGAATAGCTGGAATTACTTTGGCGGTAAAGTTACCGGTGCAGATATACGAGCCGCTGCCGACGCCATGGTTTCCAGTGGCATGCGAAGCGCTGGCTACAAATACGTAATTATTGATGATACTTGGCAAGGAAAACGTGATGCTCAGGGACGCTTGCAGCCTAACGCGCGGTTTCCGAACATGAAGGCGCTAGCCGATTACGTGCATTCGCGAGGTTTGAAGCTGGGAATCTACAGTTCACCTGGCCCTACTACCTGCGCCGGCTATGCGGGCTCCTATGGCCACGTGGTGCAGGATGCGCGGAGTTATGCCAAGTGGGGTATCGATTACTTAAAGTACGACCTGTGTGGGTTCAGAGGGGTCGTGAAGGCTAGGTATCCGAAGGATCGGAAGGCGCAGATGCTTATGATGCGGGATGCCTATGAGTCAATGCACAAGGCATTGGAAGACACGCGCCGTCCAATCGTCTACTCCTTGTGCCAGTACGGCTGGGATGCGGTTTGGGACTGGGGTGCCAAGGTCGGCGGTAACCTTTGGCGTACGACAGGAGATATCAAGCCTACATGGAAAAGTATCTACACCATTGCTTCGATGCAGGTGGGGCTTGAACGCTTTGCAGGGCCAGGGCACTGGAACGACCCCGATATGCTCGAGGTGGGCAATGGGTCGTTGACGCTGGCTGAGAATCGCTCCCACTTCAGTTGGTGGGCCATGCTTGCGGCGCCGTTGATCGCGGGGAATGACTTGACACATATGCCGCGCGAGATACGGGACATCCTAACCAATCGCGCCGTCATTGCTGTGGACCAAGATCCTCTCGGAAAGCAAGGCACACGTGCCTACGCAAGCGATCAGATGGAGGTGTGGACACGGTCTCTGGAGAATGGTGCGCTGGTAGTCGCAGTTTTCAATGTTGGCAGTGATCGCGACGTAAAGCCGTTTCATCTGGATATGCACAAACTTGGCTTGGCCGGCCCACAGGATGGCATCGATCTATGGACGGGCCGGCATATCACACTTGGCGATTCGACACCGATAGGCTTGCAAAGTCATGACGTTCTTATGGTGCGCATTGCACATCCGCAGCGAGTCGATTGAGATCGCCGCCCAGCATGGAATGCTCCATCGGTCCTGCATGGGCTTTCATCCAGCCTCCTGACTGGAGTTGATTTTCGTATTAAAACCCGATTCAAATTATGGCCGCGTTCAAGGTTAATGTGACTCGTTGACATAATGAAAACTTGTATTTTATTTCTCGATTATCCATGTTAAATACGGAATATTCTCAAATGACTTCCGATCTTATCATTGAAGATCGACGTAACGTCACATTGGCCGATATAGCTGAAATTTGTGAATTATCACGTAGTACTGTCTCATTGGTACTTCGCAATAGTTCTTCAGTGAGTAATCGAACCCGTGACCGCGTGCAGGATGAATTTCTCAGGCAGGGCTATGTATATAACCGTGCCGCCGCCAATCTGCGCCGCCGCACCTCATCCAGCATCGCGCTGGTACTCAATGACCTGGCGAACCCGTTCTTCGCCGAATTCGCCGCGGGCGTGGACGAGGCCGTGGCCGCAGCCGGTTTCGTCACCTTGCTCGGCAGCACTGTCGAGTCCACTGATCGCGAGCAGGCCGTGCTCGGTTCGCTGGTCGAACATGGACCCGGCGGCATCATCCTGTCGCCGGCCGAAGGCAGCGACGCACGCAAGGTACTGGCGGCGGTCGGCAGCCACATGCCGCTGCTGCTGTTCAACCGCGAACTGGATGGCAGCGTGCCCGAGATCGCCCACTGGGACACGCTGGCGCTGGACAACCAGCGCGGCGCGCAAATGGCCACCGAGCATCTGATCGCACTGGGTCACAAGCGCATCGCCTTCTTCGGCGGCCACCGCGATTCCAGCTCGTGCCGCCAGCGCCGCGAAGGCTATCGGCAGGCAATGCACGCCGCGGGACTGCGCGTGGAATCGCACTGGATGGTCGAGAGCGCACCCACCCGTCTGGATGCCGCCCACCAGACCGGGGCACTGTTCGCCGGCAAGACCTCGCCCACCGCAGCGGTCTGCTACAACGACGCCGTGGCACTGGGCCTGATGCTGGGCCTGTACCAGCACGGTCGTCGCCCCGGCCATGATTTCGCCATCACCGGCTTCGATGACATTGCCGAGGCGCAGGTGAGCATGCCGCCGCTCACCACGCTGTCCACCGTGCCGCGCGAACGCGGCAAGCAAGCCGCCGCGCTGCTGATGCAACGGCTGCAACATCCCGACACGCCCGTCGGCCACACCATTGCACCGGTGAAGCTGGTCGTGCGCGACAGCAGCTGCCCACCACCTACCGTCTGACTGGGGAAATACGCATGGCCTTCACCGCACCGCCTGCCAGCAAGTCCACGCCCGCACCGGGCGGAGGCCAGCGCTATACCGACTTCCCGATGGCGCTGGGCGTCATCACCACGGTGTTCTTCATGTGGGGTCTGCTGACTGCACTGAACGACATCCTGATCCCGCACCTGAAGTCGACGTTCCAGCTCGACTACGCCCAGGTGATGCTGGTGCAGTCGACTTTCTTCGGCGCGTACTTCCTGATGGCGCTGCCGGCCGGCAAGCTGGTCGCCCGACTGGGCTACAAGAACGGCGTGGTCGCGGGACTGGCCATCGCCGGCATCGGCGCGCTCGGTTTCTGGCCGGCCGCCGCGTTGCATCTTTACGGCGCCTTCCTGGGCGCGCTGTTCGTGCTCGCCACCGGCATCACCGTGCTGCAGGTGGCTGCCAATCCGTATGTGTCCCTGCTCGGGCCGGAGCGCACCAGTTCCAGCCGGCTCACCCTAGCCCAGGCGCTCAACTCGCTGGGCACTGCACTGGCACTGTGGTTCGGCGGCAAGCTGATCCTGTCCGCCGTGGTGAAAAGTCCGACCGACATCGCCCACATGGCCGGCGCCGACCAGCTTGCCTACCAGGCGCAACAGGCGCATGCCGTGCAGGGGCCGTACATCGGCTTGGCCATCGTGCTGTTCCTGCTCGCCGTATTCGTGTGGCTGTTCCGCCTGCCCGCCTTGCGCGAAGCCACCGACCAGGCCGACGTCGGCCATCACACCTATGCCGACGTGCTGCGCCACCCGCACGTGCTGTTCGGCGTGCTCGGCATTTTCTTCTACGTCGGCGCGGAAGTGTCGATCGGCAGCGCCATGGTCAATTACCTGGCGATGCCGGACATCGGTCACATCAGCGAGCAGCAGGCGGCTTACTACACCTCGTTCTACTGGGGCGGCGCGATGATCGGGCGCTTCCTCGGTTCGTGGCTGATGGCGTTCCTGTCACCGCGCAAGCTGCTGAGCGTTTTCGCGGTGATCAACGCGCTGCTGGTGATCACCACCATGCTCAGCCATGGCGACGTGGCCGTGGTCAGCATCATCGCCATCGGGCTGTTCAACTCGATCATGTTCCCGACCATCTTTGCGCTCGGTATCGAGCGGCTAGGGCCGATGACCAGCAAGGCATCGAGCCTGCTGATCATGGCCATCGTGGGCGGTGCGGTCATCCCCTACCTGCTCGGCGTGCTGGCCGACCACATCGGCCTGCAACACGCCTTCATCCTGCCGTTGCTGTGCTACGCCTACATCGTGTTCTACGGCGTCTCCGGCTCGAAGATCCGCACGCCGACGCCTGTCGCGGCACCCATCACGGAGGCGTCCGCCTGACATGCAATCCATTCTCTGTTTCGGTGAAGCACTGATCGACTTCCATGCCGAAGGCACGGACGGCCACGGTTATCCGCGCGCCTTCGTGCCATTCGCCGGCGGCGCGCCGGCCAACGTGGCGGTGGCCGTGGCACGACTGGGCGGCCAGGCGCGCTTCGCCGGCATGCTCGGCAACGACCTGTTCGGCGACTTGTTGCTGGACAGCCTGCATCGCACCGGCGTGGGCGTGGACGACGTGGTGCGCACCAGCGAAGCGAATACCGCGCTGGCCTTCGTGGCACTGGACGCACGCGGCGAACGCAGTTTCAGCTTCTACCGACCGCCGTCGGCCGACCTGCTGTTCCGGCCGTGCCACTTCCGTACCGAAGCTTTCGTCGATACCGCAATCTTCCACGTCTGCTCCAACAGCATGACCGACCCGGCCCTGGCCGAGGCCACCCGCGAAGGCATGCGCCGCGCACGCGCGGCCGGCGCGCTGGTCAGCTTCGACCTCAACCTGCGCCCCGCGCTGTGGCCCGCTGGCGCCGACGCGCATCCCACGCTATGGGATGCGCTGACCCTGGCCGATCTGGTGAAACTCAGCGCCGAGGAATTCGCCTACCTCGCCACCGATGGCGAAGCCGCCGTGCTCGAACGTTTGTGGCAAGGCCGCACGCGCCTGCTGGTGGTCACCGACGGCGACGCCTCGCTGCGCTGGTTCGCGCCGGATGCGGAAGGCGAGCTGCCGGCCTATCGCGTGCCCGCGGTCGACACCACCGCTGCCGGCGATGCCTTCGTCGGCAGCCTGCTGTACCGACTCGCCACACAGGCGATCACTCCAGACAACTTGCCCGCCCTGGTCGGCGAGCTGCCGCGCCTGCACGCCACGCTGCGCTTTGCCGCCGCCGCCGGTGCGCTCACCGTGACGCGCCAGGGTTCGTTCACCGCGATGCCCGACGCCGCCGAAGTCCAGGCCTTCATGGAGACTCACGCTTGAATCCGCCACGCACTCCCCAGCTCCCCGCCGAACCGCTGCCCGACTTCCGCTCGGCCGACGTCCTGCGCCAGCACATCGCCGACACCATGGCGTTCTATCACCCGCACGTCATCGACCCGGCCGGCGGCTATTTCCAGGGGTAATCCCCCCACAGGTCGAGCGCGACCGCCAGATACATCCAGCCCTCGTGGGTCCGGATGAACGTGAAGTCACTCACTCAGGCCCTATCCGGTGCGGCGACATCGAACTGGTGATCCGGTAGGTTGGTGGCTGCTGCGCACTCAGGCCCGCCATGGAAGCGTGGCTTGCGCCCGTATCCCACCTGCGCCCGCAAGCCTTCGGCACGCATCAGGCGATGCATGCGATGCCGGCTGCAACGTTCGCTCAGATCTCGCAGATCCTTGGCCACCCTACGATGCCCGTACACGCTGCCGCTGGCCAGCCATTGGTGCTTGATCAGCCCAAGCGGGCGCTGATCCTCCTTGCCCCGGTTACTCATCGGCGACTGCCGCCATGCGTAGTCACCTGCTCGATTCACCTTCAGCACCCGGCACATCGCGCACAGCCGAAACTCCCGGCGGAGCTCCGCCTTCAGGCGCCGCACCTCTGCGCTTTGGTCCAGTTCGGCGCGCTGCGCAATGCCGGGCTTCCCGAACTTGCGCAGCCATGCATACAGGCTGTGCGTGGTGACGCCAAAGCGCTCGGCCACTTCCGCTACCTTGAACACCCGATCCGTCACCTGCTGGAGCGCCTCGACCTTGAGCTCATCCGTATATCGCTTGCTGCTCATAGACACCTCCGATCAGGCCATTTTCCATGGCCTTGAGATGTCTAGGAAACCTTGGGCGATTCAATATCTGAAGACCCTCCTTCAAGGGCAGGCGGCGAGGGTTCCTAGCTAAGATGCTCCGGATACCCATGACGGGCGCCCGCCCAGAGTGGGTAGACGTCTGCTGGGTCAGTGTCAAATGTGCTGCACTATGGAAAGAGAGAAGACTGTCGTTCGACGTGGGTGTCGTCGCTCACCTGACCGCGTACGTCATTTCCTCGACGGAAAACGTTCTTCGCCAATGTGACGACACAACCTGTCGCTCCCGAATGGGCTGCGCGTTCGAGAGGAATTCATGTAGCGGGTATTGGCTATCCGCGATCCGTGTCGCGTATCCAAAACGCAGATTGGTATCAGTCCAGATACCGAGAAAATTCTCTACCGTCGCGCAAGGACAACGACGCTCTGTCGCTCGGCCAATAGCACCCTCTCGTTGGTGTTTGTGTTTCCGTGTTGCCGCCATCCCTGCCGCGTTGCTCTCCGGAAAGCGTGGAAACGGGCACTTTGAGCCATTTTGGTGATGTGCTTTGTACCTGTGAATGACCCGCTTGGAATTTTTTCTCCAGCGTCGCCGGCGGACACAGTCGTGGAAGCCAGCTGCAGCAGCGGTTTCGCGAAAAGTTGGAGTTGGGTGTCCTTGCGCAATTGAGCGCTCGTGCTTTTGTGGTGACCAGGCCCTCGGCGACGGGGAAGGTCATCGACAAAAGAAGCACCTATGGACGCAACGTACCTCACTACTGACGAACTGGCTTCCCGTATCCACTACGACGCTAGGACGATCCGCACGCAGCTGAAGGATGCCGTGTTGATGGAAGGCATTCACTACATCCGTCCGTTCGGTGGCCGGAAGCTGCTGTTCCTCTGGGAGGCAATTCAGCGCGACATCGGCAAATTCTCGGTAGGCCGCGTCCCACGCGCATCCGGTGGCCATAGTCGTCGCGAGACTTTGTCGATCCCCATGGCTAATGGCGGCATCGCCCATGGCTAAGGTCCGCGTACGACCGGAAACGGGCACTCTCTACCTCGACTTCTTCTATCAAGGCGTGCGATGCCGGGAGCAGACTGCGCTCCCTGATACCGCCGAGAACCGGAGGAAGGTGCAGGCGCTGCTGAACCGCGTCGAGAAGGAAATCCGCCACGGCGTGTTCGACTACGCGTCGACGTTCCCGGCGAGCACCAAGGCCGCGCGCTTCGCCGAGTTCACGGTGACCGGTGGTGTCTCGCAGCAGCAGGAGCCCGTGAATTGCATAGAAGTAGTCCGCGATCCGGTTGCTGTTATGACACCTACTTTCCGTGACTTCTCAAAAACATGGCGTGGGGAGATGGCGCCGCAGTGGCGTCGGCTGCATCGCGAAAGCGTGGACACCATCTTCAAGGCCCATCTCCTGCCGGCGTTCAGCGACAAGCCGGTGGCCACTATCGGCAAGGCCGAGATCCTGGCCTTTCGGGCGGCGTTGGCCGAGTTGCCTGGCCGCGGCAACAAGAAACTCTCCGCGCCAAGCATCAATAAGGTCATCGGCATCCCGCGCCAGTGCCTGGTGGAGGCCGCCAACCGCTTCGGACTGCCGGACAGCTTCAAAGGCATCAACCGCCTCAAGGCGCGTCGGCCCGACATCCACCCGTTTTCGCTGCAGGAGGTTGAGCAGATCCTCGCCGCGATGCGGTCGGATTTTCGCGGCTACTGCGCAGTGCGCTTCTTCACCGGCATGCGTACCGGCGAGATCAATGGCCTCAAGTGGAAATACGTCGACTTCGACAAGGAACTGATCCTGGTGCGCGAGACGTTCGCGGCGGGCGAGGCCGAATCCGGTGCCAAGACCGAAAGCTCGCTGCGGGATATCCCGATGCTGCCGACGGTCAAGGAGGCGCTGCTGGCGCAGCAGGAGTGTCGCCATCCCGAGAGTGAGTATGTCTTCTGCACGCATGATGGAAACCCGATCGACGCGCACAACTTCGCGAACCACGTCTGGTATCCACTGCTGCGTTACCACGGCCTCGACAAGCGCCGGCCCTACCAGACGCGCCACACCATCGCGACGCTGATGCTGGCCTCCGGTGAGAGCCCGGAATGGATCGCTCGGCTGATGGGCCACACGAACACGCAGATGCTGTTCACGGGGTACTCGCGTTTCGTGCCCAACCTCACCCGACAGGATGGTTTGGCCAATGCCGGTCTTCTTAGCCGTCGCACGAAGACGTCGACCGGCGTCGTGCCCTCGACGCCGGATCTCGAATCCATGACGTCCGACGAGTTGCGCGCAGAGGCTTGCGCGCCGGCGCGCCTCACCTGACCGACCGACAAGGAGGTCCGCCGTGACCCTGCATCCGGAATGAGTCGTGCCCGTGTCATCACTATCCCCTCTCTCCCCATTGCCCGAGGTGACTAATCATGATGAGCGACACTGAAACATTTGATGTGCAAAACCAAAGCAACCTCTACCTCCGTGAGGGCGTTCTCCTCTGGGACACTCCGCTCGATCACGGAGAGGCTCCGTTCCGTGCGTGTTTCGTCCTGGAAGAAGGTCTCTTCCCCGTGCAGAGCTGGGTGGCTCCTACGAAGCCATTGGATCAGGACTGCATCGACAAGGTCACGGCCACGCTTCTGGTGCTGCCGGATGACGCTACGTATGTACTGGCCATGCACCGCGACGAGGACCTCGACCCGCTGACCGTGACACCGCGGGCATGGAGCCATGGGACGGACGTACTGCCGGAAATAGTGGTGTTGCTGGAGTGGATCGAATCGGAGGCTCTGCGGCGCCTGGTGCGGGACGTGTTCTCGCTCAGGAGGGTCTTCCAGTCCTTCTGGTTCGAAACCGCGGGGAGGTGGCATCACCCCAATGTGGGTGGGCTGGCGCGGCATAGCCTCGAGGTGGCGTTGGCGGTGCAGAAAGCTCTGTGGTCAAGCGGTGGCACGGGCGTGACCTTCACCGCGCTGGAACGGGATCTCGGTCTGGTGGCGGCGCTGCTGCACGGCGTGGGCAAGGTTCTTTGCTACACGGAGCAAGGCTGTCGAACCGAGCGTGCGCAAATCCTCGGTGACGAGATGCTCGGCCTCGAACTCATCGGGAAGCCCCTAGAGACGTTGAGGGCGAACGCGCCGGAACTCGCCGATGCGTTGACGGCGCTGCTGCTCAGCCGGACGAAGTTCAGCTGCAGCCGGTTCCGGCTTTCGGCCATCCGCGATGTCATATCCCGGGCCGACCGGGACAGTGCACGCAAAGGAGTGGTGCGTCTTTAAGGCGCACCACTCCCCCTGTGATCCCAACCCCCCCCCTGCCATCAAGGAATCGCCCATGTCGAACCACTCTTCTCCCCACCGCGAAACCGTCACCCCAGAGTCTTCCCTTGGGCTGAACCTGCTCGTCGGAACGCCCGTCTTCTGCGCCTTGGTGTTCGTGCTCTTGGCGGTGGGATGGGCGATCAGTGAGGGGTCGCCTGCGTTTTCGCCGAGCCTCTGGATCCATCTGTGGTGGTTGGCGTCTGTGAGGCTGCTCCGTGACGTCTTCGCCCTGATGCTCGTTGGGGCGATTTACGGCGGGTGTTTCCTCATCACCTTGGCACTGGGTGGTCGTGCTGTTGCGGTATGGCGGCGTCTGCGCCACGCGCGCTGATCCCCGGCTTCATCCCGGGTCATCGCTGCACACACATATATAAGGAGTTATCCATGTCGACCCTTCGTCTGTCCAACCGTGGGATCCGCGGCAAATCCACGGCCCTTCACCTGTTCGTCGGTGTGCCCGTCCTGTGCGCGGTCATGGCCCTGTGTGCCTGGGTTTTCTGGGCGCGCAACGGATTTCCACCCGAGCTGGCACCTCGCCACTGGTTCGACTTGGGCATCGCGCCCCTGTTGGGCATGGTCTTCTGTGGCGGCCTCGTGATCGTGCTTGGGGCGGGAATGCTCTGGGTGTTCGGCGTCGTTGCCACGGTGTTCGGTGAAGGCGTCATCGCCGCAGGGCGACAGCTGTGCCACGGCAAGGCACGGGATGCTCGGCCTTTCGACACGAACAAGGACGGCCCCACCGGCGTGTCGGCGCGCATCAGCCTTGAGAGCGGGTGCGGCAACCCGAGCTTGGACGGGCCCGCCGGAAAGAAAATGCCCTGAGATCACTCGGTTGATCCGGGAAGGACAGGGTGGTCGCAACCCATGCGACGACTCCGATGCATGCTGACGATGCATGCTGATCCCATCGTCCCATCTGCAGAGGCTCCCTCATCATGACGATGCCGAGCGAAAGAGCCCGGTCCCTCGTGTGGGCGGGTGCCTTCCTGGTCGAACTGGCCAAGGATGAAAGCCTGCCACTCGCCGTCCGACGCGCTGCCGTGGTCATTGCCCGGCATTTCCCCACCACCTACGATATCTCCTACATGGCCAGGCTCCCCTTTCCCATGGTGGAGATTGAATCCCCGGATGAGATCGCCGCGTGGCTCAAGGATTACCCGCACGGCCCCTTACGCGATTCCACGCGGCTGGCGTGGCCGGAAGAAAAGCGGGCGAACCTGGGCAGGCGTAAGCCCGTGCACTAGATCCGTAAGCCCTATCAACCTTTCAACGCAGTCATCCGCGGAGCAAGCCCACCATGATGTCACCCGATGCGTTTGCGGCAGAGTTCGGAATGCGCCTGAGCGATCTGGCTCGGTACGCAAAGGTCGACCAAGCAACGATCTTCCAGAACCCGGACAACCCCTGCCTGAAAGCATTCCTCAGCGACTGCGCCCTTGTCATGGACAAGATACAAACGATGTCCGGGCGGTCGCGCGCTGAAGCCGTTTCCTTGTTCCTGCATGAGCCGTTTCCTTGTTTCCGTGGGCGTACGCCCTTTGACTTGGTGTTGCAGGGCCGCGTAGCAAGTGTCATGGACTATTTGGAAAGCGTGGAGTCCGGGTTCGTTGGCTGATCACCTCGGTGGATATCTGCAGGCACGCGAAACTTCGAGTGGCCCTTGACGCGGCCAAGCCATGGCAGGGAAAGATTTGGGTCAGGGAGAGCTGGCCTAGGAGCTGATGAGTAGTGTCGAGAAATCCGTCTGGGGAACGATGCTCGCCCTCCATGCTGGCGATGCGGACGGAGGGCAGGGCGCACCCCAATGCCGCTTGGAATCCGCTGTACAACGCGGCATCGTCGGCACGACTCGGCGGACCGTGTTCTTTGTTGCCATCGTCTGAGACTCATGCTGCTGGTTAGAGAAGCGGGGGTTGCCGCTGAATATGTGTATCGTCGCTGATCGACCAAGCGTCGCTCGCCGATTCGCGGATCAGTGTCCCTACCATGTGCGCTTCGTAATCGAGAACGTCGTGGATTTCGGTCCACTTCCAACGTGAGGTGCCAGGTAGGTTGACCCGGAGGCCACCGCCAAGAACAAATTGGTGGCCGCCTCCTTGATCGCCGCGAATCAAGCCGACGACCCGGAAAGTCCCTGTTTTGCGCTGATTGGTTTCTGGGTCAGCGCTCGTGAATTCTGCCGGTGTCAGAATAGGAAGAGGTATTTCGGCGCAAAAGGATTTCAATTTGGCCGAGAACTGACGTCCTTCGTCGCCACTGGCGAGGGCCCTCAGCAGGCTGGACGCATTTTTGTGGGTGACGACAGCATTCAGCGGTAACGGCTTGGCGCGCTCTGAGTTGTGCATGATTTCTGTGGCTGTCATGGTGAGTGTATCCACGGCATCGATGCAGGTGGCATGAGCGTCGTTGGCCGTCATGTTTGCTGGCGCTGATAGCGAGGGGGCAACGTAAACGAGAATGCATGACCCTTCCAAGCTGATGGTCGGCTCGAGAACGTTGGGCAGAAATTCCAGCAAGGCTAAAACGCACTTGGCAATGACAGGTAGTTCTTTGATGTCGGCTTTGCCGAGTAGAAGACGCTGACCTGTGCGGTTGGATTTTTCGGTCAAGGGAAACTCAAAACGGGTGGCATCTGCATCGTTCGTGTTGATCATGGCGTTTGGGCTTCGGCAATGCGCCTTGAGCGGCGCACACTTATTAGATGTCATGTTCGCCAGGGGGTTGTGCCCAGAAACACCGATTCAAAGCGCATATCTGAGCAAAAAAGCGCAAATCGATTCCAAGAGTGCATTTCGCGATGGCATGGGCGATGTGGCGACGATCCATCTCGGTTGCATAATTGTACCTAAATAGGTACAATTATCCGGTGCCTCCACTTTCTCCCGTCCTTGAAGTTCGGTTCTATGCCACGGATCAGGGCCGTGAGCCGGTTCGAGACTGGCTCAAATCCTTGTCGCCGGACGCACGCAAAATGATTGGCGAGGATATCAAGACCGTTCAGTTCGGCTGGCCACTTGGTATGCCGCTGGTGCGGAAAATGGATCCGGGTTTGTGGGAAGTCCGAAGTACGATCGACACGGGGATTGCCCGTGTACTGTTCACGACGTCGGGCCCGGTCATGGTGCTTTTGCATGGCTTCATCAAGAAATCCGACAAGACTCCCAAGGATGAACTGAAACTGGCTCAGCGCCGCGCGAAGGAGGTTCATCATGGCTAAGCACAATGCTCACATTGGCGGCACCCTGGACGAATTCCTGTCCGAAGAAGGTGTGCTCGAAGAAGTCTCGGCACGTGCGATCAAGCGAGTGATCGCCTGGCAGCTGCAGGAAGCCATGAAGGCCCAAGGTATGACCAAGACGGCGATGGCCGAACGGATGCATACCAGCCGCTCCATGCTCGATCGTTTGCTCAACGAGACCGACACCGGTCTGACGATCGACACATTGAGCCGCGCCGCCCAGGCGTTGGGTTATCGGGTGAAGGTCGAACTGGCTGCTGCGTGATGTCGAGTCATCGTTCTGATGGGTAGATGCTGCGGCTGCGGCCCGTGCGAAGCGCACGCTTGGGCATAGCCTTCGCGTGCCGATGGATCGTTCATCGCGTTTGGCATTCAGTGGGCTTCCACGAGCTGCTGCTGCAGCCACACCATGGCGAGAACCCAGTTCAATGCCGCCGACAAGGTGCGCCGGTCAGCAGGTTCTTCCCGACCATCCGCGCCGGGGCGATCAATCCGGAGAGCCCACAGGCCACCGTCTTTCTCGATGGTGATCTGCGCGGCAGGGATTGCCATCATCTGCAGCACCTCCCGGGCCAGAGCCACGTGTGCCTCATCGCTGAGATGAAGGGCGGCGGGTGTCTTCGCCAATCGGCCCCAATGGCCACCAGCAGCCCATATCACGGACAAACGTTGCAACGCCAGCGTGGGAGGCTGCTGCAATATCCCAAGCATGCCGTGCGTTCCCTGCAACAGGCGCGGCGGGGACATCATCGCCCGTGGATGCTGGAGCTCAGGGAGTGGCCATGGCACTTGTCCTCGCTGCAGTAGCAACTTGGCCGCTGCTCTCTGCAGTCGTTCGGTCTGCGGGAGGGAGAGGCCCGAATACAAGGCGGTCTGTTCCACCGACTGCGCCTGATGCATTGATCGCGCAAAAGCATCGATGTGCATCGGCAGCAGGCGCCTCTGGCGGAGAAGGGCCGGCGGCGTGGTGTAGCGCTCGGTTTGCGGCGGCACGGTTTCGAACGGAAGGCGCTCGAACACAATGGTGAGACGCTCATCGCCTTGGGCGCCGCCGCGACGCAACCAAGCCACATCCAGCGGAGCCGCCGGCAGCTTGGCAAAAGACAGTATGTCCGCACGCGAGGTAGATCGACCTTCCCGCAAGCTGTGCGCCATCGCAATGGCGGGATCACAGATGTAGCTGGTGAGGGGCGTCGTGATCAAGGCATGGCCATTCGCGCACATGGCGCCATACACAGCATGTGCCCGAGGGAGCGAAGCAGAGCGGTGGCGTGCCATGACCCGGCGTTTTCGCAGCCAGTAAAGGTGCGCTTTGCGCTCATCCGTCACCCAGCGGATCAAACTCCCCAGGCGTCGTTGGAGCAAGGCCTTGTCCAAGCGGGATCGGCTACCCGGAGTCTCGGCGAAGAGAGGTGTTTTCCAGACTGCCTCTCCGGTGAGGAGGGTACGCTCGCGCGCAAGCCACTCCGTGACCCAGGTGCGCGCTCGCGTCCACAGCGCCCCCTCGAGGGGGACGAAACCGACGGCGGTGATCGTCTTGACGGAGCCATACTCGCCCGTCTGATGCAGGTGAATGAAATCGCGCCCCTCGCCCAACACGTACACGTCGCCGAGGGTCAATCCGTGCACGGAGCCGGGTCGTGCGCCGCTGGCCTCCAGCAGATCGAACAGCACGAGACGAAGCTCGGCGACACGCACGGCGTCCGGTGAAGCGTCGGTGCGGTTCTGTTCCTCCCGGAGATCGGCGCACAGGATGTCGTGGACGGTTTCGACCTCAGGGTCGGTCAGGAGTCCGGGATCAACGCTGTGGAATCGAGGTCCCGCCAACACCACCATCTCGGCAAACGAGACGGCATCCACTTGGTAGGCTGCTTCCAGATAAGACTGAAAGTATGTCAGGGATTCCAAAACGAGCGGGCGAGCACGTGGCGATTTCCCGAGAAGGATGGCGAGGTACACTTGGCATAGCGTCTCACTGTCCATGACCAATAGGTTGCGCGACCCCACGACCTGGAGCAGGTCACGTGCGAAGCGCGTCACGACGGTATGCAACGAACTGTGTTCAAGCAAGCGCCGCTTGAGTCCCCCGTAGCGAAGGCGATGCAAGGCAAAGCCCACGATCAGGCCCAGCGTAGTGGTGACACCGACTCTTTCTTGGAGCACGTCCAGTTGGCCGGCGAGTGCACCACGCCACCCATGGCGTCCGTCGCCCTCCTTGCCCAGAATCTTGGGAAAAAGACCCGGATTGAGGAGGGCCGTGAGCTCCCGATACTGATGGATTGCCGTCTGGGTCGAGGTGTCGGCAAACGGCGCAAGCTGGGGCGCAGGGGGCCGGGCGGGCATCTCCTCGGGAGTGAGTTCGCTGTCCTCGCGTGTGCGCACAGGCCAGCGGTCATCTCCAGCGTGGTAGCGGTCCGCGGATACACCCGTCAACGAAATCGGGCCCAGCATCAGCACCCGTTCGGGGCCGGATAACTCAAGGCGCCCGGCCGCACGGAGCGTCTGGACCACTGTCTCGAAGTCGGGGTGCTCGATGTCGGAGATCCATGGTGTGGGCCCTTGCTTCAAGAGCCAGTCATAAACGGCCGTGGTGTTTGGAGCACGCCCCTTGGGCGCGTCGCGGCCACGTCGCGCCAGCAGCAAGGCCGCCATTCCGCTGAAGGCCATCGGAAATGATTGGTGATCCAGCGTGGCGGGCACCCGCAGACAATCACCGGGGGCTTGGCTCCGCCGGGTTTCGGCGGCGGCATTGACCGCGGCGGTAGCCCATGTCGCATCGCGGTAGGGCGAAAAGAGCAGCACGGCCAGCAGGGCCAGCGTGCCCTGATCATGGGCACGGCCTTCGCGCACTCGTTCGCGAACAATCTCGCGCATCTGTTCAGCGTGGCGCACTGCCAGCCCTGAGCCTGGCAGGAACGGCGATGGTTCGGCCGTCTGACTGAAGATCGGGCGGCGCGGTAATGCACCGCAGGTCCATCCGGCCTTGTGGCTTTTCGTCAACATCCGATGTAGCAGGATGCGGGTGACCGCAGCTTCGAACGCTTCCGCGGGCTGGCTGTCCTGCTGGCGCACGCGATCACAGATCAGCAACCACAGATCATCCGTGATGATGACGGGGGGCTGATCCTTCGGCGAGGGTGCGCGCTCGAGCGTCCGTGTGGCTTCGTTCACACGCAGTGAGGGAAGCAGCTCCCTGATGGCCTTGGCCAGTCGGGGGAGGATGTCCTGCTCCGTGGGCTTGCCACGCTCATGCAGATTTTGCCGCAAGCGCTGGATTTCGCCGCGATGCTCCGCCTCATGGACTTGTGCCACGGTGGCCCAATCCCGCAGCGGCCTGTGTGGCACGCCCTCCCAATGCCAGGGGGCGATCCGCTGGCTGGCATGGAACCAGCCGTCCTGAAGGAGGAGGTCATCAAGATGGGGCGCCAGCTCCGTGGCCAAGTCACGGGCGGACAGCGGCGACAGGTCGGCGGTGGCATGGGCTGGCGAGACCACCCAACCGAGCTGGGCGTAGCGCAGTTCCGGATCGACCCCGCGAGACTGGAGTTGCTGGTTGAGGCGATGCCGGTAATGGTTGGCCACGGTTCGCAACGCCTCGGGCATCGAAGCACGCAGTCCCTCGGCCGTCAACGGCATCGGCCCATTCGTGCCCGGGACGCTGAACAGGGGCGCCTCGCTGCGAAGGATGGTCATCGCCAAGGTGGCGGCCTCGGGAAGGTCGGTTTGCGCTGCGATGGCGATCAGACGATCGAGGAAACCGCGCAACGCAGTTCGCCAGCGCGACCCCGTGGCGGCGATGCGGACCTTGCGCAGCGGGTCGATTTGTTTGTCGCGCAGAATGATCAACCCGTACTCGGGAATGACCTGATCCAGATCGATCTGGCCAATCGCGTCCACCGGGCGATGACCCGTCACCGCACACAGGGCAGCGGCCAGGAAGTCGCGGTGCTGGCTCCAAACCTCAATGAGGGATGGATTCTTGCGATGGGCGAGTGTGCGGCGTCGGTGGTGCAGGTCGGTGGACCAGCGGCGCGCGGCATCGGGCATGAGAACCAGTCGTGAGCCAAAGGTGCCGTCAGCAGTCAGGGTCTCGGGTGCCGATTCACCGAACCATGTCGTGTGCAGCGCACGAACCGTTGTGATCAGGGCCCTGTGCTGGAGTGCGCTGTAGTAAGTCGGGGTTGCCGACATGGAAAAGGTGTCGCCCAAGGCCAGCTGTGCGACATCCGGCCCGAGATGTCGTGCAAGATGTGCAGCCAGGGCTTGGCGCACTGCCCCGGCGCCGAGCGCGAGCCCGGGTTGCATGCTCTTGATGAGCTCGCGCAACCGGTACGGTGGGCTGATCGCAGCGGCGAGCTTGGGCAGCACGTGCTGGCCCATTCGATCCGGTTCGCTCGTCAGGCCCAGCAGCAGTTGGTGTACGGAAGGAGGAAGTGGCCACAGCCCATGGTCGGCCCACGGCTCCAGCCATGCCACGAGTGCGGGTCCGGGGACGATGGCATGAGGAGGCCGATTGATGGGGCGGGCAAGGCTCGGCTGGTTTTCATGGACAGTGGGATGGAGTGGATCGGCTTCTCCCCAGCACACATGAACCAGATCGGACTCGCGCAATCCTGTGGCGATGGCCAGGGCCAGGGCGACGAAGGATTCGGATTCGTCTGCGCGGCCTTGTACCTGTAAGGCCTGGGCCTGCCGGACAGCGTCGCAGGCCAGAGCCGCGATGATCTCGTCGGGCACGAACTGATCCAGCGGGGCGAGCAGATCACCTTGGCTAGCCCGAACAAGACCGACGGCACGCGCCCGCATCACATCCACTCGCGGCGCCCGTTCTTGCTCGCCAGGATCCAGTGCCAGGGTCAGGATCGTGGGGATCTCGGTGACATCGTCGGCGTCACCCAGTAGGTTGGCCTGCACGGTGAGCTCGGGGGCTTCCAGACTCGGCGCCAAGGCGGGAAGAGGCAGTGCTCGTCGCAATGCGGCGGGGTCGTTCAAGATCAATCCGACTAGGCGATCACGCAGCCAACTTTTCCACTTGTCTTCAAATGGGCGGTAAAGCGGAGGGCTCGTCTCGAGATGGTGTTCCACACGCGATTGCATTTCGGGAACCGTCGCAGCATCGAGCAGGATGGCCTGCAACCGGGTACGGGAATCTTCAATGTGCAAGCTTCCGCTCAGCGTGGCCGCCAAATGGGCCAAACGCTTGCGGGAAGTATTCGCCTCCGGGCGCAAAGAGAATTCGCAGAGCACCGCAAGCAGCACATCGTGACCCGGGAAACCTTCCGTGCTTTGCACCCAATCCAGCAGCAGGGTCGCGACGGGATATGTTTTCTGGGTCCCAGGGTTGAGGTTCAGGCCTCGTCTGTCTCGGTGCGCCATCCAAGCCTGAAGGATCTTTTGGTGGATGCGCAGGTTTGTAGTGAGGTGATTCAGAAGCGCGCGGTCCAAGGCGCTGCGTTCGCTCAGCCGTAGCAGGGCGGTGGCAAGCAGCGGCTTCCAGGAGTTGGGCACCGGAGTGCCGTCGAGCTGGGCAAAGAGCTCAAGGTCCGGCGGGTCGAGTGAGGCGGGTTGGGTGTCCATCCGGCAAGCGTAGTGCTGGGGTCATAGTGATCGCAATATCTGTGTCAGTCATCTAACGATCTTGATCTACCTAACTTCCGGCAGCAGAGAAATCTGAGCAAAGTTTGTTAGATTGATGCATGTAACAAAATTCCTTATGCAAATAGCTTTGCTACTATATTTCTATAGAAATGCATAGAAATATATTTTATGGTGCACGTTGCAAGACGACTTTCTATGTACTTCATCGTACAAGGTCTCATAAGGGTCATACGCGGTACAATTTTGAATTCTGGCTATGTAGCTCAGCCGGTTAGAGCACGGCACTCATAATGCCGGGGTCGGTGGTTCGAGTCCACCCATAGCCACCAGAATTCATCGTAAAAACAGCAAGTTATGCAATGAAAGCCCGCCGGCGTCGCGGGCTTTTTCGTGCCCAAACGACCCTGATGCACTTCGTGCTGGGGTCACACCCCTTGCGACCCCTTCGTTCGTCGAAAAATCAGCCGTGCCCGGTCCGTGCCCGGTTCCGTGCTCAAAACAGGCGACGCGGCGCGACCGGAAAGTGCCGAAATGACCCCAGCACGCCCCGGCATCGAAGCTGCCGATGTGCGCCTCGCTACGCGAGTTGCGGTTCCTGGCGGAAGAGGCGTCTCGGAGCAAGCGTGGGGGTGGCCCACGTGGGCCACTCGCGGTTCCTGCCGAAAGAGGCGTCTCGCCATCTGCGACCACTACGCGTTATGGATGACCACCCATCCGATTCGCTGGTCATCGGGATGCAGGTCTTGCCACGGCAAAACATGGCTTTGCCTGCTGCCGTTCCCTATCATCCAGAATCCCGCCACCGCCCGCGAAAGGTCGGGCAATGTTGCGATGACAACGCAGCGCAACGCTCGATCAGTACCGGTTAACTGCTTGGAAAGAGAATCGTTGCTATGCACGTCACGTCGTATCGCCGATAGCTACAAGCGTTCGGAAGTCCGCACAGGTGATCTAGTCATGGCCATTCGAGCAACCGTAGGTAAGGTATTGCCAGTTCCGTGTGATTTGGATGGCGCAAACCTAACGCAAGGAACGGCCCGAATTGCACTCAGTGTCCGCACCAATCCATCATTCCTTCTGTGGGCCATTCGTCACCACCGGGCCCAGAAATCAATCCTCGCTGAGATCAAGGGGACGACGTTCGCCGAGATTGCGTTGGCCGATCTTCGGCAAGTGCCGCTCGCTGCTCCGATTGAATTTGAAGAGCAGCGTTTAATCGGTCAGAGGGTCCAGGCTTGTGACGACGCTATTCAGTGCGAGCAACATCAACTCGTGAAGCTTCGCGCACAGAAATTTGGCCTCATGGACGACCTACTCACCGGCCGCGTCCGCGTTACTCTGCTGCTGGAGGCTGCCACGGCGTGACCGAGCTCAAGCTCAATGCCGAAAAGGCCCTGGTCTTCCGGATCACCCACCGGGACAACCTGCCCTGGGTGCTCGATCATGGGCTGCATTGCGCGCGTTCGGCGGTACAGGATCCGGGCTTTGTCGGCATCGGCAACACCGACCTGATCGGCCGGCGGCGCGAGCATGCGCTGGCGCCACCTTGCCACGGCACCTTGGGCGATTACGTGCCGTTCTACTTCACGCCGTACTCGCCGATGCTCAACAACATCCGCACGGGTTGGGGCGGCGTGACACGTCGCGAGCGCGACGAGATCGTGTTTCTGGTCACTTCGCTGCCGCGGCTGGCCGAGCTGGGCATCGATTACGTGTTCAGTGACCGCCATGCGTATTTGGCGACGGCCCGGTTCAGCAATGCGCTGGCCGATCTGGCAGACTGGATCCCGTGGCAGCAGCTGCAGGCGCGGGATTTCAAGAAGGATCCCAACGACCCGGGCAAGTTCGAGCGTTACCAAGCCGAGGCGCTGGTGTTTCAGCAGGTGCCAGTACAGGCGGTTCTTGGTATTGTCTGCCATGGGGAAGCAGGCGCGGCAGCGATTCGTGGCTTGCTTGCCGATCGCGGCATCGACCTTCAGGTGCACGTCCGACCGAACTGGTATTTCTGATGATCCGCTACACCGCAGGCAACTTGCTGGAAGCCGAGGCCGAAGCGCTGGTCAACACCGTCAACACGGTGGGGATTATGGGCAAGGGCATCGCCTTGATGTTCCGCGACGCGTTCGGCGAGAACTTCCGTGCGTACTCGGCTGCCTGCAAGCAAGGCGAGGTACGCACCGGTCAGATGTTCGTGACGGAGCGCAGTGCCGTGCTCGGACCGCGCTGGATCATCAACTTCCCGACCAAGCAGGACTGGCGTACCAAGACCAGGCTTTCGTGGGTGGTGGATGGGTTGGCCGATTTGCGCCGGGTGATCGTCGATAACAATATTCGATCCATTGCGCTGCCGCCCTTGGGCTGCGGCAATGGTGGCCTGAACTGGGCCGAGGTTCGGCCGAAGATTGAGGAAGCCCTAGGTAACCTCGACGGCGTGGATATCCAGGTTTACGAGCCCACGCGCGAATACCAGAACGTGGCCAAGCGCCATGGCGTGGAGAAGCTCACGCCCGCGCGCGCGTTGATCGCCGAGTTGGTACGGCGCTATTGGGTATTGGGTATCGAATGCTCGCTGCTGGAGATCCAGAAGCTGGCGTGGTTGCTGCAGCGCCGGGTACACGCGCTCGGTCTCGATGATCCGTTGCGTTTGAAGTTCAAGGCCCACAAGTACGGCCCTTACGCGCAGGATCTGCAGCATCTGCTCAACAGTCTGGATGGCAGCTACCTGCATTGCGAAAAGCGCCTGGCCGATGCTGGCCCGACCGACGTGATCTGGTTCGAGGAGGATCGCCGCCCGCGCATGGAGGCGTATCTGCGCAGCGGTGAAGCGCAGCCCTATCACGAGGCACTGGAACAGACCGGCGCGTTGATCGACGGTTTTCAGTCCCCACTGGGCATGGAGTTGCTGGCCACGGTCGACTGGCTGCTCAGCGAGGGCGGCGTGGACGCGACCGTGCCTGCAGTGAGGATGGGGCTGGCTGAGTGGCCGGCCGGCAAACCCGCCGGTCAGCGCAAGCTGGCACTTTTTGACGATCGCATGATCGAGCTGGCACTGGATCGACTGGCGGTGCATGCCCACGCTTGAGGAGCGTTATCGCCGCGCGACCAATTAGGGGGATGTGTGGGCTGGGAATTGGATGCCGTCGAACAGCCCTTTGTGGAGCAATAAGTCGGCCTAGGCTGGCGCTATGTCGAGGGCAACCTCGATGCGTCCGAGCGCACTGGTCGCGACAACTTCAAGCAGGTCTTGCAGGAGACCACGCTACGCCGCCAGATCAGCGCGCTGAACCTGCGTGATGGCCAGCCCTGGCTTGACGACGCGCGCATTGCGCAAGCATCGGCCGCACTGACCCGCATCGCCGCGCCGCGGCTGATGGAAGCGAACCAGGTTGCCACCGAGCTGCTGTTCAAGGGCTTCACTGTCGACGGCCTTCCCGGCTGGAACGGTGCCAACACTCAATGAGCAGCAGCGAGCCGGTGGGACAGGAAGTCGGGGACCTTGTTGGCGCTCTTGCGGGTGACAGCCTCGAGCAGGCTGGGCGCGATGGATGAGCATGAGTAGGTGCGGCACAGGTGCTCGCCGATGTGGCTGAGCAGATGGACCGTCACTTCCGCATCGGCTTCGGCACGGTGGGCCGCACCGTTGAAGCGAATGTTCAGCGACCGGGCCAGTTCGCCCAGCTTGTAGCTGGGGCGGCCAGGCAATAGCCGTCTGGCGAGTTTCAGCGAGCAGATCAGGCCGCCGTGACGTGGGGATAGTCCCTGGCGCCCGCTTTCGGCCAGAAGAAAGCGGGCATCGAAACTGGCGTTGTGCGCGGCCAAGGCGTCTTCACCAATGAAGTCGAGCAGTTGCGGCATGACCTGCTTGACCGAGGGTGCCCCATCGACCATCCGCTGATTGATCCCCGTCAGCGCCGTGATATGCGAAGGAATGCGCGTGCCGCAATTGACCAGGGTGACGAATCGCTCAGTGATCACGCCGTCGACCATGCGCAGCGCGGCAACCTCGGTGATGCGATCACCAGCGTCTGGGCTCAGGCCGGTAGTCTCGAAGTCGAGGATCACGATGGGTCGGTCGAACACTTCTTGTCCCAGTGGCGTACATGGATGGCATCACGAAGCTTAGCCGCTCACTGAGCGTAATCCAGCATGGGGATCACTTCCGATCGTGTCGGGCTACCTCACCGCACCACCGTCATCGCCGCCCGTGCTTCCGTCGCCAGCTCCCGCTTCGCCACCTTGTTGGTGGCGTTGACGGGCAGGGCGTCGTACAGGCGCAGGTGGCGGGGGACTTTGTAGTTGGCCATGCGTGCGCGTGACCAGGCAACCAGTTCGCCCTGGCTCAGGGTGGCGCCGGTGCGCAGCACCACGCAGGCGCAGCCGACTTCGCCCATGCGCGAGTCGGGTACGCCGATCACGGCGACCTGGGCGATGGCCGGGTGTTCGGCGAGCATGCGTTCGATCTCGGCGGGGTGGCAGTTGAAGCCGCCGACGATGAACATCGTCCTTGGCGACGGGGAAACATATTGATCGCTTGGATCAAGATTGATCAATGTTTTTGTTGGCGGCAGAGTAAGACATGTTTCAGCCGATGCAGGTGCATGACGTCCTCGCTTCGAGGCGGCTTGCGGGCCCGATGCCTCCCACCCAAAAAGGCTGACCCCATCTGTGTAGAAGCCCGCTCGCGGGCGATGCTTTTGTTCCAATACTTGTCGAAGGCAAAAGCATCGCCCGCGAGCAGGCTCCCACAAAAATCAAGCGGGCACCCGCAAAAATTCAGAAGTACTCTTCCGCACCCTGGAGACACCCATGAGCGAGCAAACCCTTACCAAGGCCAAGAAATCCGTGGCGCTGTCCGGCATCGCCGCCGGCAACACCGCACTGTGCACGGTGGGCCGCAGCGGCAACGACCTGCATTACCGCGGCTACGACATCCA
>NZ_JBGBPX010000030.1:0-27059 GCF_041107475.1 Rhodanobacter sp. FW021-MT20
AATCGCTTCAACGCCCGCTGCTGGTTCTCGAACGCGCCGCCCCATTCGCTGTAATAGCCAGTCGGCAACTTCACCTGTTGCGCGATGGCCGCATTGGCTTCCTTGACGAAGCCGTCGATGTCACGACCGCGAACATCCATCTGGATCACCGCATAGCGCTGCAGTTGTTCTCGACGAATGAACGAGTAGCCTTCCGCATCGCTGACCTCAGCCACCTGCGACAGCTGCACCAGTGCGCCGCTGGGCGTGCGGATCGGAATGCGCTTGATCGCCGGCAACGAGGCCTTGTCCGCATCGTCCAGCCGCACGGCGATGTCGAAGCGTTTCACGCCGTCGAGTAAGGTCGTCACCGGCTCGCCGCCGATGCCGTTCTTCACCACGGTGAGCACGTCGTCGGCGTTCAAGCCGTAACGGGCCAGCGCATCGCGATCCACCTTGATGCGGATCTGCGGCTTGCCGATGTTCGCCTCCAGCGCGAGATCGGCGACGCCAGGCACCCCGGCCAACACGTTCTTGATGCGACTGCTCAAGCGATCAAGTTCGCCCAGGTCATCGCCATAGATCTTCAGTGCCAGCGTGGCGCGCACACCCGAGATCAGTTCCTCGATGCGCATCTGGATCGGCTGCGTGTAGCTCACCACCGCGGTGGGCAGCGCCGCCGACAGTTCCTTCTGCATCGCTTCCTCGATGCTTTCCAGCGTCTCGCCCTTGCGCCATTGATCCTTCGGTTTCAGCGGCGTGTACACCTCCATGTAGTTCACATCCGCCGTTTCGCCTTTTTCGGCGCGACCGATCATCGCCAGCGTGGTTTCCACTTCCGGAAACTTTTGTTTGACCAGTGTCGACACTTGCTTGGAGATGGCGATCGATTCGTCCAGCGATGCCGACGGAATCGAGGTAATGCGCCACATGATGGCGCCTTCCTTCAGGTTAGGCATGAACTCCTTGCCGAGGAACGGGAACAGCGCGAGGCTGCCGACCAAGGCTCCGGCGGCGATGCCCAGCACTAGCTTGCGGCGCGCCAGCGCCCAGGCGAGCACCGTGGCGTAGTGGCGTTTCAGGAACGCCACCAGCCAGGTGTCCTTTTCTTCCTTGGGTTTCAACACCAGCGCGGCGAGCACCGGGATCAGCGTCAAGGCGAGAATCAGCGAACCGGCCATCGCGAAGCTGATATTGAACGCCATCGGCTTGAACATCTTGCCTTCCAGCCCTTGCAGGCTGAACAGCGGAAGGAACACCACGATGATGATCCCGATCGCGAACGTCATCGGGTTGGCCACCTCGCGGGCGGCCGCCAGCACAGCCGACGTGCGATCCACTGGGCCGCCATGCGCCTTGCGCTCGGCCATGATGCGGTAGGCGTTTTCCACCATCACCACGGCGCCGTCCACCATCATGCCGATACCGATCGCCAGGCCCGCCAGCGACATCAGGTTGGCCGACAGGCCGACCTGATTCATGCAGATGAAGGCGATCAGCATCGCCAACGGCAACGCCACGACGACCACCAGCGCGCTGCGAAACTCACCCAGGAACAGGAACAGCACCAGTGCCACCAGGATCGAACCTTCCACCAGCGCACGCACCGCGGTGCCCACCGCCGCGTTGACCAGTTCAGTGCGCTCGTACACCGGTTTTACGACCACGCCCGGCGGCAAGGATTGCTTCACTGTGTCGAGCTTGGCCTTGACCGCATCGACCACGCTCTTGGCGTTCTCGCCAATGCGAGCCAGCGCTTGGCCCATCACCACTTCCTTGCCATCGCGCGTCACGGCACCGGTGCGGGGCGCACCCGCCTCGGTGATGGTGGCCACGTCACGCACGTAGACCGGCGTGCCGTCTTCGGTCTTGAGCACGATGTTGCCCAGATCCTTCGCGTTCTGGATCAGGCCCAGTCCACGTACCAGGTACTGCTCGCGGCCGACATCGACGAAGTTGCCGCCGACTTGCGCGTTGTTGGCCTGCAGCGCCTCGATCACCTCTTTGAAGCCAAGCTTGTGCGCGATCAGTTTCATCGGGTCGATGCGCACCTGGAACTGCTTTTCCTGGCCGCCCCATGAGCTGACGTCATCGACACCCGGTGCGGTGCGCAGGATCAAACGGATGGTCCAGTCCTGCAGTGTGCGCAGATCCATGTCGTTCGGTGCCGTACCGGCCGTGGCGCCTTTCAAGGTGCTGTCGGCGCGTTCGACGGTGTACCAGAACACCTGGCCGAGACCGGAGGTGTTCGGTCCCATCTCCGGTTTGCCGTAGCCGGCCGGCAAGCGATCGCCCACCTGCTGCAACCGTTCGTTGACCAGCTGGCGAGCGAAGTAGATGTCCATGCTGTCGTCGAAGTAGACCGACACATAGGACAGCCCGAACAAGCTCACCGAGCGGATCTGCTCCACTTTGGGCAGGCCGGCGAGCGCCGATTCCACCGGCGTGGTGAGGAGTTGTTCGACATCCTCCGCCGCCAGCCCCGATGCCTCGGTGTAGACATTGACCTGCACCGGTGTGACATCGGGAAACGCGTCGATGGGCAGCTGACGCACCGCCTGGAAACCGAGGAAGCCGATCACCACGAAGGCGATCAGCACCAGCGCCTTGTAGCGCAGGGAGAATTCAACCAGACGTTCCAGCATCATTCTTCTCCCAGCTGCGAGCGCAACAAGCGGGCCTTCAGGGCGAAGGCGCCCTTGCGCACGTAGGTGTCGCCAGCCTTGAGGCCTTGCGTAATCACCGTCCAGCCATCACGCGTGTCACCGACCATGACCGGCGCCGGCTCGAACTGGCCGTTGCCCTTGGCGAGGAATACGGTCGGCTGGTTCTGCAGCAGCACGATCGCTTCGGCGGGCACGGCCAGCTTTTGCACGGCGCTGCCGGTGGCAATGCGCGCCTCGACCAGTTCGCCCGGATGCAACAGATCCTGGCGGTTATCGACTTCGATGCGTACCGGCACCGTGCGCGTGCGCTCATCGGTCTGATGCGAGCGCTGCACGACCTTGCCGGGGATCGCCGTGTCATGCACGAGAATGCGAGCGTCGGCGTCCGGCTTGACCCGTTCGGCATCCGCTGGCGCCATCTGGGCGACGACCCAGACCGAATCCTCCTTGACCAGGGTGAACAACGTGCGGCCCGGTTCCACGCGCTCACCGACCAGGAACTCGTCGGTCGTGACCCGGCCACCAGCCGGGGCCAGTAGCTCGAAGCTGCCATCCGCGCCGGCCGAACCCTTGCGCAACAGACCGCCGATCTGACCGTCGGACAGCCCGTAGGCGCGCAGCTTGGCGCGCGCCTGATCGCGCTGCACCTTCGCTTCGTTATAGCGCCGTGCCGAGACCGCCTGCGGCCCGAGCGACGCGATCCGTTGCCAGTCCTGTTCGGCCACGATCAAGGCACCTTGCGTCTCGGCCACCTGCACGCTGGAAAGCACCACCAGCGGCGCGCCGGCCTTCACCACGTCGCCGAGCTTGGCCTTGCGGGCCAGCACCTGTGATTCCACGCGCGGCGACACGAGCACGGTGGAATACGCATCGGCCTTCACTTCACCGGGCGCTTTGAGTTCGTCGGTCAAGGCACGTGGGGCGGCCTTGGCGAGCACGATGCCGGCGTCCTTGATCGCCTTGGCGTCGAGTGCGAGGGGATTGGCCGCTACCGGTTCCTGTGCGATCACGGGACCGGCCAGCGCGGCCAGGAGCGCCATGCCCAGCAGGCTGCGTTTCAAAAGAGAGAGATTCATCGGGAGATATCCTGATTAAGGCCGTCCTGAGCAGGGCCATCCTGAGTGCGGCCATCGAGCCAGTCGGTGAGACGGCCCGCAGCGGTGAGGTAGTCGAACCAGGTCTGCCAAGTCTGGCTTTCCAGTTCCTGGCCGGACAACGCGGTGTCCAGGCTTTGTTTGAGCTGTACGAGGTAATCGGAGGTACTGATTTCGCCGGAGCGCCAGAGTTTTTCCAGCAATGCGGTGCGATCCTCGAACGCGGCGGCACGGCCGCTGCGGAACGCCTCGGTGGCCTGCCGCAAGGCGGCATAGCGGGCCTGTGCTTCCTGCAGGCCTGCTCGCAGTACGAATTGGCGCGAACGCACGCCGGCCGCAGCCGCATCGGCTTCCGCTCGGGCGGCATCGACTTCAGCGCGGCCAGTGTTGAGCACCGGCAAGGGAATGGACACGCTCAGGCCAATCACCTGATCGGTGCGCGGCCCGCTGCGCACCTGTCCACCGGTCAGGCTGAGCGTGGGATCGGGAATGCGTGCCCGGCGGGCGACTTGCACGCCCGCTTCGGCGCTCGCTTGCTGAGCACGCGACTGCCGCAGTTCGGGCAGCTCATCGACGGGCAACGGCGTGACACTGTCTGCCGCCGGTGACAGACCCTTGGGCAGCGATGGTAGCGTGGCCCCTTGATCGCCACTGATGGCCAGCAACGCGGCACGGGCCGCCGCTTCGTTGCTCGCGAGCGTGGCTTGTTGCACCTGCGCCTCGCCCAAGGCCAAGCCGGCCAGATCGCGCTCGGGGCTGCTGATGTCGCCGACCTTCAGTCGCTGCGCGGCCAGGTCATCGAAGCGCTGCATCAACGCCAGACGACGTTGCCCCAACTCGCTCTGTCGGGCGGCGAGTGCGGCCGTCGACCACGCCTTCAACCAGCGGGCGGCGACGTCACGACGCACCAGGTTATAGGTCGCCTCGGCGGCCAGCAGGTCGGCCTCGCCTTGACTGGCCCGGGCACGACGCTTGCCGGACAGATCCAACGGCAGACTGAGGCCAGCCGTGCGTCGATTGACGTCGGCGTTCTCGGCATCGAGCGACAGCGAAGGGTTGTACAGCGGCTGCGCAGCAGCACGCGCACGAGCTTGGGTCGCGTCAAGGTCGGCCCGCGCGACCTGGACCTCGGGACTGGCCTGCCAGATCCGGCGCACCGCCTCCTGCAAGGGAGACGTCGCCAACGATGTGGGTGGGGGAGCTACTGGGGGGGAGGAATGGGATGCGGGGGCGGCACTGAGCATTGCCGCGTACAACAGACACACGGCGCCGATCGGCACCGAACGAAAAACAGACATGAAGCGATCTCCTGAAAACGGTCACGAAGCGACGCACCGCACAGGCGGTGGTATCGCGTAACGGAGCGGTTTCAGGCGATCGGAGGGCGCAGCAGCGAGCCGGTCGTAGCCGGCATGAATCCCGAATGGAGGGTGAGCGGTGCGAAGTGGGCTTCCAACCGGGCGATGGGAAGCGGTGCACTGGTGGGCAATGTCACCGAATGCGCACAGGCACAATGACAGTTGCTCCCTTCACCCAGGAGACAGCTGTTCGCATCGTCAGCCGATGTCGTGCTGACGGCGGTATCCGCCACCAGGGTGGTCGGGGCAGCCGCGGTCGCCGCAGCGAATCGCACTCCGGCCCCATCGGCTACGCAGAACGACCCGCTGACGAACTTGATCAGCAGCACCGCCACGGCCAATACCCACAGACCGCGGTGGCGGCGCAGGCGAGTCAGCAGTGGTGGCGCGAACCGATACATTCGCCGATCCTAAACGACAGTCGCGCTGTTAGACAATTTCACTTGGCCGCTTTTGATCAGATCCGCTGGCCATGGGCAGCGATTACTACCTCACCGTTTTCCTTGACGAACGATTGCGTCACCGGCGGAAGAATGTCGAGTACGACTTCGGAGGGACGACATAACCGTGTGCCACGTGGCGTGACCACAAAGGGACGATTGATCAGGATCGGATGCTTCAACATGGCATCGATGATGACGTCATCGGTGATTCCGGCAGCGCCTAGCCCGAGCTCCGCGAAAGGGGTTCCCTTCTCACGCAAGGCTTCGCGCGGTTTGAGCATGGCTTCGTCGATGAGCTTGATCAGCTGGTCGCGGTTCGGAGGCGTCTTGAGATATTCGATCACGGTGGGCTCGATGCCGGCATGGCGGATCAGGGCCAGCGTGTTGCGCGAAGTGCCGCAATCCGGGTTGTGATAGATCGTGGCAGTCATCGGTGTCGCCGTACTCATCGTCAGCAAGCTCCACCGGCGCAGCAACTGGCCTTGGTTGGTTCCACCACGACCGGGGCCGATGCCGCTTTTTCGGTCACACCGGCGGCAGCCAACAAGGCGTGTGCCTCGGCTGCACCTTTGCGCTCGCTGTAGCGGTTCACCAGGTAGTCGCTGCGGTCGCGCACCAGCAGGGTGAACTTGAACAGCTCTTCCATCACGTCGACCACGCGGTCGTAGAACGGCGAGGGCTTCATGCGGCCGTTCTCGTCGAACTCCTGCCAGGCCTTGGCCACCGACGACTGGTTCGGGATCGTCACCATGCGCATCCAGCGTCCCAACACGCGCAGCGCGTTCACCACGTTGAACGACTGCGACCCGCCGCAGACCTGCATGACCGCCAATGTGCGTCCCTGTGTCGGGCGCACGCTGCCGTCCTCGAGCGGCAGCCAGTCGATCTGGTTCTTGAACACGCCGGTGACGCTGCCGTGCCGCTCCGGGCTGACCCAGACCTGGCCCTCGGACCACAGCGACAGGGCACGCAGCTCCTGCACCTTGGGATGGCTGGCCGGCACGCTGTCCAGGATCGGCAGGTCGTGCGGATCGAACACACGAGTCTCGGCGCCGAACCGGCGCAGGATGCATTCCGCCTCCAGGGCGAGCTTGCGGCTGAACGATTGCGGCCGCAGCGAACCGTACAGGATGAGGATGCGCGGCGGATGGTCGGCACCCTCCGGCAGTGCCAGTTTCGCGAGGCTGGGGGTGTCGAGCAGGGCGGCATCGACGTGCGGGAGTTCTTCGGTCACGGGCGGGTCCGGTATTGCATTGATGCGATGATTCTACGAATATGGAAGTGTCGAAACAAGACGGTCACGCGAAAACTGTTAGCTGCGTGCATCGCCAACACACTGCCTTTTTCCTCGATCCGGGCATCTGTACGAGAGCCGTCATGAATCCCTGCCGCGTCCTGTTCATCTGCACGGGCAACTCCGCCCGCAGCATCCTGTCCGAAGCCACGCTCAACCACCTGGGCAAGGGCCGTTTCGAGGCATTCAGCGCCGGCAGCCAACCTACGGGCAAGGTCAACCCTTACGCGCTGGAGGAACTCCAGGCGGCGGGCATTTCAGTCGACGGCCTGAGCAGCAAGTCGTGGGATCGCTTCACGGAAGCGGGTGCGCCGCCGCTCGATATCGTCATCACCGTATGCGACAACGCGGCCAACGAGGCTTGCCCGGTGCTCTTTGGTGATTTCGTCAAAAGCCATTGGGGCCTTCCTGATCCGGCCGCTGCGCACGGCCATGGCGCTTTGCTGGAGGCGTTCCGTCGCGCCCACACGCTCATCCTCTACCGGATCACCGCGCTGGTCGACTTGCCGGTGGAGACAATGGATCGCGAGGCCTTGAAGCAGGCGCTGGATCGCATCGGCACGCTCACCGACGAAGACGAGGATGCGGCATGAGCGAGACACTCCTGCCGGTGGGCGAGGCCTGTGCCGCCACCCCTGTGAAAAAGAACTCCATCGGCTTCTTCGAGCGCTACCTGACCGTCTGGGTACTGCTGTGCATCGTCGCCGGCACGCTGCTCGGCCACCTGCTGCCCGGTATGTTCACGAGACTGGGCAACATGCAGGTGGCGCAGGTCAACCTGCCTGTCGCTGTCCTGATCTGGCTGATGATCATTCCCATGCTGCTGAAGATCGACTTCGGTGCGCTGGCTGGCGTGCGCCGCCAGTGGAAAGGGATTGGCGTCACGCTCTTCATCAACTGGGCGGTGAAGCCCTTCTCGATGGCGCTGCTGGGCTGGATCTTCATCCGCCACGTGTTTGCACCGTGGCTACCGGCCGACCAGCTGGATTCGTACGTCGCGGGCTTGATCCTGCTGGCGGCGGCGCCCTGCACGGCGATGGTGTTCGTGTGGAGCAACCTGTGCAACGGCGAGCCCAACTTCACGCTGAGCCAAGTGGCCTTGAACGACGCGATCATGGTGGTGGCCTTCGCGCCCATCGTCGGGTTGCTGCTCGGCATCTCGGCGATCACCGTGCCGTGGAGCACGCTGATCCTCTCGGTGGTGCTCTACATCGTCGTACCGGTGCTGATCAGCGTCATCCTGCGTCGTGTCGTACTGGCTCATGGTGGCCAGGACTCACTCCATCGCCTGCTGGCCCGGCTGGGGCCGATCTCGCTTGGCGCGTTGCTGCTGACCCTGGTGCTGCTGTTCGGCTTCCAGGGGCAGCAAATCCTCGCCCAGCCGCTGGTGATTGCGATGCTGGCGGTGCCGATCCTGATCCAGGTCTACGGCAACTCTGCGCTGGCCTACGTCCTCAATCGCGCGTTCCGCGTCCCGCACTGCGTGGCGGCACCCTCGGCCCTGATCGGTGCCAGCAACTTCTTCGAGCTGGCGGTCGCCACGGCGGTGGGCCTGTTCGGCGTGCATTCGGGCGCAGCGCTTGCCACCGTGGTGGGCGTGCTGATCGAGGTGCCGGTGATGCTGTCCGTGGTCCGCATCGTCACCACCAGCAAGCGTTGGTACGAAGCCCAGACAACCTGATCGGAGCACGCCATGCAAGGTCACTACAACGTCCTGTTCGTGTGCACCGGAAACTCCGCACGCAGCCTCCTCGCCGAGGCCATCACGAACCATCGCGGCGAAGACCGTTTCCGCGGCTACAGCGCAGGGAGCCGTCCCAAGGGTTTCATCTACCCGCAGACGCTGGAAGTGCTGCGCGCCGTCACCCTGCCGACCGAAGGGCTGCGGAGCAAAAGCTGGAGCGAATTCCTTCTCCCCGGCGCACCTATCATGGATTTCGTCATCACCGTGTGCGACCAGGTGGCCGGCGAGGCGTGTCCCGCGTGGCCAGGCGCACCGATCACTGCGCACTGGAATATTCCCGATCCAGCCAAAGCCTCAGGCGATCGGGAAACGGTCTACAAGGCGTTCCTGTTGGCGCGCAATCTGTTGCAGCAGCGGATCAGCTTGCTGATGAATCTGCGCATCGAGGCGCTCGACCGCCTCGCGCTCAGCAGCCGCATCGAAGGGTTGGATTCCGCGGCATCCTCACAGTCCGCCTGACCCGGCCGAGGGCGCATCCCCGTACACTGTCCAAGCCTTGGAAGATCCCCGCACCGCCATGCAGACCAAGCAAGCCATCACGCTCCTTTCCGCCTTGGCCCAGGAATCCCGCCTGGCCATCTATCGCCTGCTGGTCGAGCACGCGCCAGATGGCCTGGTGGTTGGCGCCATTGCCGAGCGCCTTGGCGTGGCGAACACCACGCTTTCTTTCCATTTGAAAGAGCTGGTGCACGCCGGCTTGATCACCAGCCAGCAGGAAGGCCGCTTCATCTACTACGCGGCCTCGATGGCGGCCATGGACGACTTGATCGGCTACCTCACCGAGAACTGCTGCTGCGCCACCGGAAAGAGTTGCGTGCCTGTAAAGGGTGCAGGGCAAGCGACAAGCACGCGTACCCAGTCGCGTAGTAAAGCCCGAACAGCCTGACGGGCTGGGTGATCTGCCAATCGCTACCCGCAGCAGGATTTCTGCTGCTGGATCGGCGGACATGGCACACTGCCGTAGGAGCAGAACACGCAGCAGTCACCGGCTTTCGGCTGGAGCATCTCGCCGCAACCCGCACAGTCGTAGAAGAACTGGCACGCGTCAGTCGGCATGGTCTCGGTGACCTGATGGCCGCAATGTGGACACGTTAGTGTGCTCTGCAGGATGAGTTCGGTCGTCATGCGTTTCGCCGGAGAAATGAATGGAAAGTGTCGGCAGGGTCTTCGCTGCGCCCCTGTCTATCGTGTCGATTCACTGGGCATCCATCGTATCGCTGGCCGTGCGGCAGGACGCGCTGGGAGCCGGCGCCAGCAGATCGCGGACTGAGACCGCCACCATCAGCAGCAGCCCCGGATAGAGCAGCCATCCGGTGCGATGGCCACTGGCCCGCATCACCCCTACCGCCACCAACACCAGCAGCGGACCTAGCATACCGAGCACGGCACGCGGCCACTGCCGGTGACTGAACCAGCCCAGCGCATTGGCGAGCAGCGCGATGGCGGCAAACGCCGGCAACAGGATGCGGATGAACAGACCTTCATACGGACTCAGTACGCCCAGCCCGATCGCCGCACCGAGGCCGGCCAGGGCGGGAAAGCAATTCACGCAGGCCGCTGCCGAAACGACACTGCCGATCAGTCCGGCCTTGTCGGCGAGCCGAGTGAGCAGGGACATGGGGGTTCTCCTTTCGCGCGGAATGCTGGCGGCCTAAGGTATTCCCGTAGTCAAGTACGGAGTCAAGCCCATGCCCTCCACGCAGGAAACGCTTTCCATCGGCGCCTTCGCCAAGGCAGCCGGGGTCAATGTCGAAACGATCCGCTTCTACCAGCGCAAGCGCCTGTTGGCGGAGCCCGCCCGTCCGCCGGGCGGCATTCGTCGCTACGGAAACGCGGAGGTCGCGCGGGTGAAGTTCGTGAAATCCGCGCAGCGGTTGGGATTCAGCCTCGATGAGGTGGCGCAGCTACTGCGGCTGGAGGACGGCACCCATTGCACGGAAGCGGCTGGTCTGGCCGCGCTGCGGCTGGCCGATGTACGCCACCGGCTGGCCGACCTCGCACGCATGGAGAAGGCCCTCGCTGCGCTTGTCGAGCAATGCGGTACGCGTCAGCGCAGCGTGTCCTGCCCGCTGATCGCCTCGCTGCATGCTCGCTGAAATGGCGGCAGGCAGGATGCGACAGGCATGACGCCGGTGCAGTGCATCGGCTGGATGGTGTAACCACGCCTTCGCCACTCCGCCATGGCCCGTCGCGGAGCATGCCGCCTTGGCTGCCTCGTCGTCGCGCCTGTTCAGGGCATGGGCCGCGCGTGATCTGACCATTGCGCCGTGCCCTGGATCAGTTCGGCCCGCACGCAATGCGCGTCCGTGATCGACGTTACCGTGGCTTGCCCGCTCGCGGCGAAGTGTTCAAGGGGCACGCCTTTGCTGGGAATCACGTAAGCCACCCTCATGACCTGCAGCCGCGTGCCGACGGCGGGCAGTGGCGTAACCCGGTAGCAGATGTCCAGCTGCCGTCCGTTAACATGACCAATCCAGCCGTCGGCGTAAGTATTGGTCGCGTGCGCGATCGTGCCGATGGTCAAGCCCGTGAATAGTAGGGCGGTGCCGAGATACGCAGCGTGCGATTTCATCGTTGTACTCCAAAATTATCGGACTGCCGTGATAGACGCGGCCACAAACCCCACGAGGCACGTGGCCGCACCGCCACCGCCGCCGGTTGGCCCCTGCCGAAGGCAAGCGCCGGTTGGCGGCGGTTCCCGATCAACCTGCCGGGCTGATCGCCGTCACCGTGCTGGCCATGCCGGCCGGATGCAGGGTGAACTGCACCTGCTCACCCACCTTCACCTTCTGCAGTAGTGCCGGCGGGTCGACCTTGAAGGTCATGGTCATCGCCGGCCAATGGATCGACGCGATCGCCTGATGCTTGATCGTGACGGTGCTCTTGGCTGTATCCACTGCCTCGATAACACCCGTGCCTTGTGCCGTCTGATTCGCACAACGCATGTTCTTGCCCATTGGCATGTTCTTGTCCATCTTCATGCCTTGGTGCATCTGCATACAGTTCATCATCTTCATGTCGGAGTCATTTGGGTGCATCGGCATGTTCTGCATGTTCGGGTTCATCTTCGTGCCCTGGGTACCTGACGTCGCCTGCGCGAAGGCGGGCGTGATCGCTGTCATCAGGATGGCGCTCAGCAAAATGGAACGTGTTTTCATGGTGTGTTCTCCTCGGATTGCAATGAATGTTGCTTCTTGCGTTTGCCCAACCGCCGGCGTTCGAGCAACCGGAACGCCGCCGGAATCATCAACATGGACAGGACCGGCGAGGTGACCATGCCGCCGACCATCGGCGCGGTGATACTGCGAGCGAGCAGCGAACCTGTGCCGCCAAACACCATGATCGGCAAGAGTCCCGCGAGGATCACCACCACGGTCATCGCGATCGGGCGCACGCGCAGCAGCGCACCTTCGTGGACTGCCTCATCGAGTGCCGCATAGGTCAGTTCCCCCGCGTCCATCCGGCGCTGCCACGCCTCTCGCAGGTACAGCACCAGCACGATGCCAAATTCGCAGGTAATGCCGGCGAGGCCTATAAAACCCACCACGGTCGCGACCGACACGGCATAGCCCAAGAGCCATACCAACCACAGACCACCGACCAGACCGAGCGGCACGGTCGCAACGATGATCAGGGCCTGCGCAGCATCGCGGAAGATCAGGTACACCAGCAGAAACACAATAAGGATCGTCGTCGGTACCACCAAGTTCATGCGCTGCTTGGCGTGCTGCAGGGCCTGGAACTGTCCGGCCCAGTCGAGCGTATAGCCAGCCGGCAGCGTCACCTGTTGCGCCACCGCGTGCTGAAGCTTGGCGACCATGCCGCCGAGGTCGTTGCTGGAGGTATCGACGAACACAGAGGTCGATGGGACGCCCGCTTCGCTGTCCAGCGCCGGCGGCCCGTCGGTCACATGGAGGTCTGCGACTTGCCCCAGCGTCACTTGTGCCCCGTCATGCGCCACGATCGGCAGTGCGCTCAGCGCGGCCACCGAATCGCGCGCAATACGCGGATAGCGCAGCACGATCGGGAATCGTTGCAAGCCCTGGATGGTTTGGCTGATCGGCGCACCGCCTACCGCCGTGGCGATCAACGATTGGATGTCCTGTTGGGAAAGCCCATAGCGGGCGGCCGCGTCGGGCCGAATCTGGACATGCACGTAGCGCCCGCCATTAGCGCGTTCGGCCACGGCCGACGTGATGCCGGGGACGCCTTGCGCCACGCGCGCGATGTGTACGGCGAGATGCTGCAACTCGGCGACGTCGGGTCCCAGCACCTTGATGCCGATCGGGGATTTGATGCCGGTTGCCAGCATCTCGGTGCGAGCACGGATCGGAAATACGAACAGGTTCGAAAAGCCCGGTACCTTCACCGCACGGTCGAGTTCCGCCTTCAGCTTGTCCATCGTCATGCCGGCGGGCCATTCGCTTTCCGGCTTGAAGGTGATCGTGGAATCGAACATGCTGAGCGGTGCGTTGTCCGTCGCGGTTTCGGCCCGGCCGGCTACGCCAAACACATGCGCGACTTCCGGTACCGTTTTCAGCATACGGTCGGTCTGCTGCAGCAACTGCGCCGCCTTGCCGGCGGACAGACCGGGCAACGCGGTCGGCATGTATAACAAGGTGCCTTCATCGAGCGGCGGCATGAATTGGGTGCCGAGGCGGGACACCGGCAGCAGGGCGGTCAGCAACACGATGACCGCGATCGCGATCACTGGCCATGGCCTGCGCATGGCGAAGGCCAACATCGGCTGGTAGATCCAACGCACGAACCGGTTGACGGGATTGGCGTGTTCCGAACGGATGCGACCGCGCACCAGGTACCCGATCAACACGGGAACCAGCGTGACCGAAAGCGCCGCGGCGGCGGCGACGGAATAGGTCTTGGTGAAGGCCAGCGGGTCGAACAGCTTGCCTTCCTCACCGCCCAGGGCGAACACCGGCACGAACGAGAAGGTGATGACCAGGAGACTCACGAAACACGCCGGCCCGACTTCGGTCATCGCCGCCGTCACGAGCTTCCAGCGTTCAACGGCACCCGGTTCGCGTTGGCCCGGGTGGGCATCACGCCAAGCCTCCAGGTGTTTGTGGGTGTTCTCGATCATCACCACCGCGGCATCGACCATTTCGCCGACCGCAATGGCAATTCCGGCCAGCGACATCAGGTTGGCCGAGACCCCTTGGGCATCCATCACCAGGAAAGCGGTGAGGATACCCAGCGGCAGCGTAATGATCGCGACCAGCGAGGAGCGCAGGTGCCCAAGGAACAGCAGGCACACCAAGGCGACGATGATGAATTCCTCGATCAGTTTCTCGCCGATGTTCGTCACTGCCCGGTGGATCAACTGGGAACGGTCGTAGGTAGTGACGATCTTGACGCCCGGCGGCAGGCTCTTTTGCAATTCGGCCAGGCGCGCCTTGACCGCCTTGATGGTTTCGAGTGCGTTCTTGTGGTAACGCATGATCACGATGCCGCCCACGACGTCGCCCTGGCCATCCAACTCGGCGATACCGCGACGCTCGGTGGGTCCGCGCCGGATTCTCGCCACGTCTTGCAACAGGACAGGGGTGCCATCCTTGGCTGTCGCGATCGGAATCTGGGCGAACTGATCACGCGTCTGGAGATAACCAACACTGGTGACCATCATCTCGGCCTCGCCCTGTTCGATCACCGAACCACCGGTGGCGCCGTTGGTGGCTTTGACGGCGCTCTCGACCTGCTGCACGGTCAGACCCCGCGCCGCCAGCGCCGCCGGGTCCAACACGATCTGCCACGCATTCTGCATGCCGCCTATCGTCGCGACTTCCGCGACGTTCGGCACGGTCTTCAGCCGATAGCGCAGGAACCAGTTCTGGAGTGCGGTCAACTGGCCAAGATCATGCTTGCCGCTGCTGTCGACCAGCGCGTATTCGTAGATCCAGCCCGAGCCATCCGCATCGGGGCCGATGACTGGAGTGACCCCTGGAGGCAGCTTGCTGGCTGCCTCACTCAGGTAGTCCACCACCTGATTGCGCGCCCAGTACGGGTCGGTGCCGTCGGCAAATACGACGTACACGAAAGAGTCGCCGAACATCGAACTACCGCGCACGGCGGTCGCCCCCGGTACCCCCAGCATCGTGGTCGTCATCGGATAGGTCACCTGGTCCTCGACGATTTGTGGCGGCTGCCCGGGCCAGGAGGTTTTGATGATCACCTCGGTCGGCGACAGGTCGGGGATCGCATCGAGCGGGATGCGCAGCAGCGAAATCGTCCCGGCGATCGCCAGCGCTATAGCGGCGAGCAACACCAAGCCACGATTGGCGATAGACCAGCGGATCAGCTTGACGATCATGGCGAATCTCCGCGACCGCTCGATGCCGACGCCGCTGGCGTGGGCATGTCCATGCCGGGCATGGCGTTGCTTGCCTTCCCTTTCGTGGGCGCGACCGGCGATGAAGGTTCGGGCTTGCCAGGATTGCTACCGCTCGATGCGGCCGGCATTTGCATGCCGGGCATTGCGCTTGCCTTCGCGCTGCTTGCTCCCGCAGCAGGCGCGCCAGTGTTGCCCGCTTCCATGCGTGTCAACGCGCCGGACAGGCTCGCTTCCGAGTCGATCAGGAACTGTCCCGAAGTCACGATGCGTTCGCCACCCTGTAGGCCGGCGAGAATGACCGTCATGTCGCCCGATGATCGGCCTGTGCGCACCAGTACCGGCTTGAACTGCCCATCGCTCAATGCCTCGATCACGCGGGTATGGACACCATCGGCGATGACCGCCTCGGTTGGCACCAGCGGATGCGGCATACTGGCCGCACCCTGGATGCGCACGTCGGCAAACATGCCGGGCGCAAGATCATGTTTGGGATTGTCCAGCACGATCCGCGCGCGTTGCGTGCGGGTTGCCGCACTCACGTCGGGCAGCAGGGCTTCCACTTCGCCTTGAAAGGTTTCACCCGGCAGCGTAGTCACGGTCGCAGTGATCGGAGTGCCCGCCGTGATCCCGCCGCTCTGCGCCTGCGGAATGGCGGCATCGACCCAAACCTTGTCGAGCCCATTGATGCTCATGATCGGCATGCCCTCGCCGACCTGCTGACCTTCCTGTACATCGAGTTGGCTGACCACGCCATCGATCGGCGCGCGCAAGGTGATCGTGCCCCTGCTCGCACGCAAGCCCCGAATGGTCGCATCGTCCATGCCCAACACGTGCAGACGTTCGCGTGCCGCCGCGCGCAACGACCGCGCATCCGCGGACTCGGCACCGGTCAGTGCGAAATACTCCGCCGCCGCCGCGCTCCACTGCGGCGCGAGCACCTCAGCCAACGGCTGACCGGCCTTCACTGCCGTGAACGGGGCGCGCACGTAAAGCTTTTCAAGCGTGACGTTGGTACGTGCGTTCACGGTCACCGCAAGCTGCTGATCCCAGGCGACCGTGCCGGGCACCTGCACGGTGTCAGTCAATCGGCCGACTTCGACCTTTGTCGTGCGCATGCCAAGGTTCTGCACTTCGGCCGCAGAAACCCGCACGATGTCGTGATCCCCGGAGCCACTCTCGTCCGCATACTTCGGCACCATCTCCATCCCCATCGGCGATGCGCCCGGATGGTCGAAATGCTGCTGCGGCGTCATCGGGTCGTACCAGTACAGCACCTTGTGTTGCGTATTGTTCGCGCTCGTGGCGGAACTGGTTGGCATCGACGCTGAGCCAGCATGACGGCCACCGACATAACCCAGCGCCAGCAGCGCCGCCGCCAGCAACGCGGCGCCGACGATCATCCATCCACGTTTCATGGTGTGTTCTCCGAAGAGGCGGGTTGCGCAGGCAACAGGTAGGCGAGCGCGGCCCAGGTACGGGCGCGTGTGGCGAGTGCGTCGACATAGCTCAGGCGCAACGCGATTTCGTCGTGGCGCGCGTCCAGCCACGGCTGCAGCGTGCCGCCGCCGCGGTAGTCCGCCAGGGCCACCCGGGCGCGGTCGCGCGCCAACGGCAGCAGCGCCTCGCGATCACGCGCGATCTGCCGGCCCCAGCCCTGCCAGGCGGCGACGTCGCGCGCGACGGTTTCGCGCTGCGCGCGGCGTGCATCCTCATACGCCGACTCGACCGCGTCGCGCTGCTCCTGCTTCGCGCTGATATCGCGGTCCTGCCGGTTGCGGGTGAACAGCGGCAGGCTCACCCCGACCTGCAACGTCACCATGTCCGACAGGAAGGGCGCACGTTTCCCGTACATGAGGCTCACGCTCCAGTCCGGATGCTTCGAGGCACGCGCCTGCGCCAGTGCGGCATCGGCCACCTGTTCGCGCGATTGCCACGCCTGCATCGGCGCCTGCCGGTCGATGTGCTGTTCGAGCTGATCCGGCGCGACCGGTAGTTGGTCGAAGTCCGGGGCATCTGCCAGCGTGGCTGGCACGCCGCCCAACCAGCGCTGCAGGGACGCGCGAGCCGCCTGCACGTCGGCGTCGGCCGCTTCGATCTGGTTGGCCAGCGTTAACGCCTGGGCTTGCGCGGCCAGCACGTCGGCGGCGCTGCCGGTACCGCCGCGCAACCGCGCCTTGGCGACCTGCACGGCGAGGGCGCTTTCGTCGCGCAACGCCTCCAGCAAGGCGCGCTGCTGCGTGGCCGCCCACACGCCGATCCAGGCATCAGCCACCTGTTCACGCACGCTTTGTGCGGTGGCCGTGTGCTCGGCCTCGGCGGCATCGACCTGCGCCGCTGCAAGCGAACGATCCGCTGCACGTGCGGCATGCGAGGGAATCGTCTGCATCACGCCGACGGTGCGCATGGTCATGCTGTCCGAGCGCAGGCTGAAGGCGCCCGGAGCGGTGACCGGAAAGTTGGAGACGCCAAACGTCAGCGACGGATCGGGCAAGCGGCCGGCGCGCACCGCCTCGTCGCGCATCGCGTTGAGGGCGGCGTTGCGGGCGGTGAGCAGCGGTGCGCGGACCATGCCCTGCCGAACAGCGGCATCGAGCGTCAGCGGCGGCACGTCCGCGGTTTGGGCCGCAGCGACGGCCACTGATCCACCCAGGACGATGAGCAGAACCCGCGCGCACCGGCGGCGGGCCAAACAGGAAAACGGCATGAGAATTCACTCCCGTGATCGAACAGGCGTCGCGCCATGTGGGCACGACGGCACCTCGGCGATGGCCGGGAGGCGCTAGATCAGCAGGGAGCAGAACAACAACGTGGCCGATGGCGGTGGCGCTCGCAGCCGGTAGTAGCGTTCGGGGACGAAAGCCGCCGGCATGGGCGGGACGACGAACGGCACCGCAGACGGCAATGCCGCCAGCAGGTTGGGCGGCACCGTCAGAGGGCGGCTATCACTGGGCGCGGACACTTGTCGGACGCAGTGCTGGGCGCACAGGACGTGGTCGCTCGCCGCATGTTGCATCTCTGGGCAGGTGCCACGCATGGCGGCGTCTCCCGCGCCCGTGCCCATCGCCATGACCGACCCCATCATGGCCGGCGGCATCGTGCAGGCGTAGGCCGCCAGGGCCGTTTGCAGGCCCAGCATGAACAGCGCACCGACCAGCAGCAGCCCGCGTGTCAGCCCTGCGCGACGTAGGTCGCGCAGGCGCCAAGGGCGCGGTTTACGTGGCGTGGATCGGGTGCGTGCCATGTGAAGTCCGTTACGGATGGGTGTGCCCGTCGCCAAGGGGCTTCGTGCCGACCGAGCCGACCGTCGCGGGCGAGGGTGCGGAAGCGGCGCCTTGGCCAGACATGTCCATGCCCTTCATGTCCATGCCACCCATGGCTGCCGCATCGTGAGCATGCGCATCGCTGTCCCCGTGACTGTGGCTACCGCCTTCATCCATGTCCATGTCCTCATCCGGCGGCGCCTTCGCCACAATCGCCTTGTATTCGGCCGGCGTCATGCCGGGCAGCTTCTCCAGGAAGGCGACCATGCTCCAGATGGTGGGATCGTCGTGGCCCGCCTTGCCCCACGCGGGCATCGCGCTCATCTTGATGCCGTGCTTGATGACCCAGAAAGCGTCCTTCGGATCGACGTGCACCTTGGAAAGGTTGGGCGGCTGCGGATACATGCCGACCCGCAACTCGGAGTCGTTCACGCCGGGGGACAGATGGCAGCTGGTGCACATCGCCGCGTACTGGCCCGCGCCTTTCAGGATCAGTTGTGGGTCGTCGAGATTTGGCACGGTCAGATCCTTCGAGCGCATGTGGATCGAACGGTCGCGCAGGGTCTGCAGGACGGCAAACACCGGCTTGGTGTGGTGATCGTCCGCCCCGATGTTGTACAGGCCGGAATAGACGAACGCGCCGGCGCCGATGGCCAACACGCCCAAGGTGACGGTGACCGTGATGACGTGCGCAGTGTGTTTTTTCATGGGTGCCCCTCAGAACCAGATGCGGACGCCGGCCACGATCTGCCGGTCGAGTACGGGTTGATGATCCTGCCGCGCATAGTCGGCCGTGGTGCCGATGCGGCGGACCCAGTTCACGCCGATGTAGGGCGCGAACTGGCGGTGGAACTCGTAGCGCAGGCGCAGGCCGAACTGCACGTCGGACACGCCGCTGCCGATGCGGCGCTGCGGGTCGTCCTTGCCGTACAGGTTGACCTCGGCCTCGGGCTGCAGGATCAGCCGCTGGGTGAACAGCAACTCATAGTCAGCCCGCAGGCGCGCGGCGGTGCGGCCGTTGGCACCGGCGTAACCGGTGGCCTCCAGCTCGAACCAGTACGGGGCCAGCCCCTGCACGCCGAACGCCGCCCACGTCCGCTTCGGGCCCTCGCCGAGATCCTGGCGCACACCGAGCTGGGTGCCCCAGTAGGTGGCGATGCTGTGGTTCCAGAACGCTTCGAGGTCACCATCGTCCAGCTTGCCGCGGCTGCGCCCGCCTTCGGTCCGTACCCACAGCTTGTTCGTGTCGTTGCCGTACCAGCCTTCGGCTTCCCAGGTCTGGCCGTTCGCGTCACGGCCGTGGAAGGCCTCCAATTGATCGATCAACACCATGCCCAGCGGCGTGTTGTCGGCCATGTCCATGCCCTGCATGGAGCCGTAGCCAACGCCGTCGGAGTAGTCGGGGCTGCGCGCATTGGGTGGTGGGCTGCCGCCCTGCATCGGGCCCATCGTCATGCCCGGCATCGCGCCCATGCCGGCCATGCCAGCGTGATCCATCCCCTTCATGTCCTCCGGACTCATGCCGGGCATCGACGCGTGATCCATCCCCGACATGTCGCCGGCGGGTGCCGCCGACGAAGCCGGCGTGGCGGGCATCGGCATGCCTTGCATCGCACTGTGATTCATCCCCTTCATGCCCTTCATGTCGCCCATACCGGAGCTGGCGGCGGGCTTGGGTGGCATCGGCATGGCGGGCATCGCAGGGTGACCCATGTCGTGCGACGACGACGCCGGCTGCGTTGGCGAAGACTTCTTGCCCGACTGTTTCACCTTCGATGGCGTCGCGGGTCTGGGCGCGCTGGACGAGGCCGCCGGCATGCTCATGCCGGGCATGTTGCTCATGTCCATTGGGGCGGTGCTGCTCGACGCGGGGACACTTTGCGCGTTGGCCGCCAGCGGTAGTGCCAGCCACAGCGCCGCGAGCAGCGCGGAGCGATTCAAGTGAGTGGTTCGCGAGGTCGGGCTCATGACACCACCACCTCGCGGAACATGCCCGCTTCCATGTGATACAGCATGTGGCAGTGGTAGGCCCAGCGGCCGAGGTTGTCCGCGCTCACCCCGTAGGCGATGCGCTGCGCGGGTTGCACGTTGATGGTGTGCTTGCGCACCTGGAATTGGCCGTCCGGGTTCTCCAGCTCGCTCCACATACCGTGCAGGTGGATCGGGTGATTCATCATGGTGTCGTTGACCAGCACCAGGCGCAGCCGCTCGCCGCTGCGGAAATGGACCGGCTTGGCATCGGAGAACTTCACGCCGTCGAACGACCACATGTAGCGCTCCATGTTGCCGGTGAGGTGCAGCTCGATCTCGCGGGTCGGTTCGCGGGGGTCGATGGAGCCGCCAATCGTGTGCAGGTCGGCATAGGTGAGCACGCGACGGCCGTTGTCGCGCAGGCCGGTACCCGGGTCATCGAGGTTGGTGCGCGGCATGTCCACGTGCATGTCGACGCCCGGGTTGTGATATTCGGTGCGGGCGTGATGCACCGCGGGGGCGGCCGGTGTGGCCATCCCGCTCATGTCCATGCCGGGCATGTCCTGCATCCCGGCCATGCCCGCTATCCCAGACATGCCACCGTGGCCGCCGCCCTGGGCCATGGCACCCATCATGTCCACCATGCTCACGGGCATGCGCGGATCCATCGCTGGCACCGCCGCTTCCATGCCGGGCCGCGGCGCCAAGGTGCCGCGCGCGTAGCCGGTGCGGTCGATCGACTGGGCGAAGATCGTGAACGCCCGGTCTTCCTGCGGCTCGACGATCACGTCGTAGGTCTCCGCCACCGAAATGCGGAACTCGTCGACCGGCACCGGTGCCACATCCTGGCCATCGGCGCTGACCACGGTCATCTTCAGGCCCGGAATGCGCACGTCGAAGATCGTCATCGACGAACCGTTGATGAAGCGCAGTCGGATCTTCTCGCCGGGCTTGAACAGGCCGGTCCAGTTGCCGGCCGGCGCGGCGCCGTTCATCAGGTAGGTATAGGTGTAGCCTGAGACGTCGCTGAGATCGGTGGAGTTCATGCGCATCTGATTCCACATCTTGCGTTCGGCCAGTGCCTGACGCAGGCCCTGTTCGCGCACGTCGCGGAAGAATTCGGGCGCAGTGGGCTGCGCGAAGTTGTAGTAATCGCTCTGGCGCTTCAGCGTGGCGAGGATGTGCTCGGGGTTCTGGTCCGTCCAGTCGTTGAGCATCACCACGTAATCGCGATCGCTTGGGTGGCGCTCCGGTCCGGCCGGCTCGATCACCAGCGAACCGTACAGTCCCGTCTGTTCCTGGAATCCCGAGTGCGAGTGGTACCAGTAGGTGCCGCTCTGGCGCACCGGGAAGCGGTAGGTGAAGGTTTCGCCCGGCGCGATGCCGGGGAAGCTGATGCCCGGCACGCCGTCCTCTTGGAACGGCACGATGATGCCGTGCCAGTGAATGGACGTGGGCACCCGCAACCGGTTGGTCACGCGCATCGTGACGGTGGTGCCTTCCTTCCAGCGCAGGGTCGGCCCCGGAACGCCGCCATTGACGGTGGTGGCCAGGCGCGGGCGCCCGGTGTAGTTCACCGGCGTCTCGGCGATGTCGAGCGCAAAGTCGGTGCCGCTGAGGATGGCAGGTTGCCCCGCAGTGTTCAGCGCCCAGGCTTTTGACGGGCGCAACAGGCCGAGGGCGGCGATGGTGCCACCGAAGGCGACACCCTGGACGAAACGACGCCGCGACAAGTCCATCGCGGGCGGGGGAAGGATTTTCATGGGGGCCTCTCCAAGGCAGGCGGCATCCTCGTGGTGATGCCGATCACAGCCGATGGCTACGAGGGTCGACACGCGACCGTCGTGAGCCATGCTCATCGAAACGAGGGGAGAGTCAGACCGCCGGCGGTCGGAGCGGGGGCGCGTTCGTCCCCGAAGGGGCGGTCATGCCCGAGGGCATCGCGTAGGTTGCCGTCAATGCCATCGAAGCCGGCATCAATGCCGCCCTCGACAGAAGCGCCGTGGCACACATCGCGGCACAGGCGCACTGGCCAACCGCACCATCGCAGCAGTTCGCCGAGTGATGGCAGCAGGAATCAGGCGCTGTGGACGTTGCCGCGTGATGGCAATGCATGCCGTGTGCTGCGGCCGCGGCGACCATCGCATGCTCGGCCTGGGCATGCGATGCCATCGGCATGCTCATGGGAGCGGCCGCCACGGATTGGATCACGAGCATCAGCCACGCCAACACGCTCATCGCCCGGAGGCGACGTGAACGCGCAAGTTGACGCAACGAAAATCTCATTGGTTGAGCTTACTCGGGCGATCTGGCCCTCTCAACTCTGGAGGTGGGTTCAAGGGGATTCACGGCTTGCTGAAACCCATGTGCAAGGTGATTTTGTCGCCGGCTTTCAGGCCAGCCATGGCGGACGGTGGGAAATGCACCTTCAGGGCCATGCCTTCGGTGGTCACCTCGACCACGCCGGTCTTCGCATCCGCTGCCGTCACGGTCGCCGGCATCATGTGCATGCCCATCATGTTGTGGTGCATGCCTTTCATGTCCGAGTGCATCGCACCCATCTTGTCCATGCCGCTCGTGGGCGTGCTGCTTTGGGCCAAGGCGACGCCATTGAAGGCCAACGCGAGCGCCAGGGAGCCAAGCGTCGAAAGTAATGATTTGCGTGAAGTGATCATATGGCTGCTCCAATGAAGCGTTGCCAGACGCAACAGTGGTAGCGTGCGCCCCATCGTGTGTACGGACGTTGAAATTGCGGCCGAACGTCCACTTTGCTTCAGGCAAGGTGGTTACACCTTCAAATACTCCTCACAGGCCACGACGAGTTCGCGTATCTCGGGCTCGGCGGCGTCAGCTCGTGCCAGAAGTATGGCCCGCAGTTGCGCAATCTGATCGCTATTCGGAATCAACTCCGACGGGCTTTCCCACATCCAGTCGATCACGATCGGCAAGAGCTGGGTGGCAGGCAACGTCGCCACCTCTTGGCGGGTAGATACGTACATGCCCATCCGAAAAACCGGGCTATCCAAACCGTGGCTTTCCCGGGCAGCCTGGAATGCGCTCGCCGGCATGCCAAAGCGATCGCCGGGGTCAGTCATGGCACGTCTCCGTGAGGCACCGCGGCCCCGATGCGTGTTCTGGTGGTGCTGGCATGGCGCGCATCTTCTTCCGCATGAACGTAGATCGACGTCGTGCCGATGGAACTGTGGCGGAGGTTCTGCTGAATGTGATGGATGGGTGTGCCGTCCTCGGCCTGGTGCGTGGCGGCTGTATGTCGCAACCAATGCGTCGATGCGCGACGCACTCGTGCAGCCTTGACCTCATCCTGCCGTTGCAGCGTCTCGGCCACGCGCCGGAAGGTGTCTTTGACGATCTGGTAGACCGCCGTGGGTGTCAGCGGGGACGATCGTCCAGCGATGCCAAGAATGGCCGGGATGTTGCCGTCGCCCGAAGGCAATGCGGGCAGTCCGTGGAAGCGCCGATAGCGTGCGAAGTCGTCCATGAGACCATCGCCCAAGGGAATGGTGCCTTCGACGCCACCTTTCCCCACGGTATGCAGCCACCACCGCCCCCGAATATGTTGGAAATCACCTTCGCCGGCGGCCGCCGCTTCGGCAGCCCGCAGCGCAGTCTCATAGAGAAAACGAAGCACCCAGCGAGCGCGTTCGTAGCGCTGCCGTTCCCGTGCGGTGCTTTGCGACCAGCCGTCGACGACGCGGAGCACCTCTTCCCAGAGGGCGCGGTCCAGATACCGTTCGATCGTGCGTCGGGTGCCGCGGCGAGCCCGGCGGCGCTGCAGCACGAAGGGACTGCCCGCGAGATAGCCCGCACGCACGAGGTAATTGAACAGTCCCGCCAGGATGCCCAAGGCCTGGCGGCGGCTACGCTCGGCCAACGGCCCGACGAACAGTCGCCGATGCTCACCGCGACGGGCGAGACCGACGTCGCACCAGGCCGCCGGTGGCTGGGCAAGAAACGCCTCATAAGCGATCACATCCTCCCGCGTCAGGCTGGATACCGGCTTGCCACGCACTTGCGTGGCCCAGAGCAGCAACCGCTCGGCCTCTTTGCGGTAGCTGCGGAAGGTGTGCGGCGAGTCGTGATATTCCGCCAGCCACAGACCGATCGCGGCCACGTCGTCGTTGGCGGCGATCTGCCGCGCCACGCTGGCCGGGGCGCGGTTGGTTCCAGCGCATCCCGACAGGGCGGGCGGCAAGGCTTGGGGCAACGCTAGAAGGGTCACTGCAGGCTCAGTCATGCTTTCCGATGTCCGACACCACGGGAAACGCAGGGTACTGCCAAACAACTTTCGATTATGGGAGTTATCGTAAATTTCTTAGATTAATCGTTACATATATAACGTAATACTGTGATATACACACTGAGAGTTCTGCAAATTTGACCCTCCGAGCGACTGGAGCAGCCATGAGCCGAGTCAGCGATACCCGTCAACGCACCCGTGAAGCCGCCGCCGCCTTGGTCGCGGACGGGAGACGCCCCCACGAGCTCACCGTCGACCTGATCTACGCCGCCATCCAGCAAGGCAGCCGAACCACCATCAACGACGAACTGAAGCTGTGGAAGGATGAGCGGGCCAAGGCCGATGCCCTCGGCGCCGATCTACCGCCGGTGATCGCGGATGCGATGCGCTCACTCTGGGTGGCGGCCGTGGAACAGGGGGAGCAGCTCTTCGGCGAGCAACGCCAAGCTATGGAATCGGACCTAGCGGCGCTACAGCGTGCGCACGACGACACCACCGCCGAACGAGACACCGCCCACGCCACGGTGCAACTGCTACAACAGGAAATCAGCCAACTCCGTGCGCAGAGTGCCGAGCTGCAGCAGCAGCTCGGTCGGGAAATCGAAGCCAAGCGCGAAGCGCTTAGCCAGGTCCAAGCCTTGCAGCACGAGATGGAGGCCGTTCGCACCGACATGGCTCAGCAACAAGAGACTGCACGGCATGCTCACGACCGATTGACCACCGAATTCCAGGCGACCATTGCAGCCCGCGATGCTGCCTTTCAGGTGGAACGGGACAAAGCCAACGAGCGAGTAGAGGCCGCTCAAGCCCGAATGCTGCAAGAAACCGATGCAGCACGGGAAGGACAGCGTCATGCAGAGCAGCAATTGGCCAAGCTGCGGCAACGTAGCGAAGACCAGCAGACCAGCCTCACGGAATTGCGACTGGACATGGCGCGCATTCGTCGAGAATTGGCCGATGGCGAAGCGCGCTTGGCGGCGATGGCCAGCGTCACCGGCGAGCGTGACCAACTCGCCTTGGAGCTGGCTGCCACGCGAGGACAGGTCAGTGGCCTGACTTCGGCGCTTCAATCAGCGGAAGCCCGCGCAGTGGCCGCAGAGAATCAGTTGACTGTGGCCCACAAACGCCGTCAATCCAAGCAAAAATGAGAGCGGAGTCAATACGAAATACTATGATCCGTAAAGACTTTTCGTTCTTATCCCGGTTTTCCGTTCCATTGCTCCCCAAACCCCAAATACTCGGTGAAGCCAGTCCCGCTGCTAACCCTCGAAATCGTGCCGACACCGAAGGGAGTCAACGCGCGATCGCCGACCGACCAGTGGTGAGTGCGGTGATCGGGGGCATCCACATGCCGCGTTGAACACTCCGGGCAGAACAGGATCATGGGAATCGGAAGAAGCGCTGGCTGCTTCACCGCTTCATCAGGAACGATGTACCGCCCCACGATGGTCTTGAGATCCTCAACACCGATACAGATCGTGTCGGGCTTACCCGGCTCGGCCGGGTCAGTTTCACAGGCCGCGCGAACGATCGACTCAACGGCATCGCGACGGGCCTGCGATTGCAGGTGAGCCATCAGCTCCAGCCAACGGATGTGCTCACGCATGGCAAGGAGCGCCTGGTGAGCTGATTCAGGTGCTGGGCTTACGTGATCGACCAGTTCGAGCGCTTGATCGAGCGGCATGAATTCATGACGGGTTATACCCATGCCGTCTCTCCCGCCGCGTGTTGGAGCACCTCTCGCAGCTGCTTGTAGGTTTCGTGGCAGGCTGCATGTTCTGAGGGCGAGCGCCAGTCCGGGCATTCCCTATCCATGGTGCTGCAGAGTGTCGGCCACAGATTGACCAGCATGGCCCACGTGGGCGAAGCCACGGTCATGACCTCGACGAAGCGCGGAGCAAAGGAAGGCACCGCTTCCAGTAGCAGGCGGCACCGGCGGAAGTCAGCTGTGTCATGCGGGAAGGCGGTTGGCATGGCATCGGCCGGCAGTGCGTAGTGGCAACGGAGTTTCATCCCCGTCATCCGCGTGAAGATCGCCGCGGCCGATAGGCCGAATTCGCCGGCGACTACCCAGTCCTGCGCCGCAGGCTCCAGGCCAGCCAGCTCCGGTGGGCGAGGGGCCGCCAGCTTCTCTGCGCGCACGCGCGCAGCCAGCGCGTCGACAGCGGCCTGAGAGCCAAAGGCAAACGTGGCGTCCACCAGATGTGCCAGATCGGCCGAAAGTACATCCTCCGATGCACCAGCCATCGTTAGTTTGCCAAGCTGACGCAAACCGAGAGGGCCGAACACCAGTGTGCAGCCGTCGCGGGTTTCAACTCGCGCTTCGTTCATTGGTTAGCTCCTTTGAGGGGTGCGCGGGCCGCATCCTTTCTGACTTTCGACGATGGAGCGGGCGGGGCGAGGTCGTTGGTTTGCCAGCCGCCCCGTGTCCAGTAGTCGAGGTTGCGTGCCGTCTCGTCCTTGAAGAACACCTCAATCTCGTCGGGTTCGGTGGCGCACCAGTAGACCTTCTGCACGTCACGATAATCGCCATCGCCGCAGTCGATGAGCATGCCGGCGACAGGTAGGGGGTGTAAGCCGGAACCGCCGAAAATTCCGGAAATTCGTCTAACCAGCTGTTTGTAAAGGATTAGCTGGACTCAG
>NZ_JBGBPX010000031.1:0-23856 GCF_041107475.1 Rhodanobacter sp. FW021-MT20
TCAACAGCGTCAATCACGGCTTCGACGCGCATGCCTATCTGCGTGCGATGCCGCGCGCGGCGGTGCGCGAGATCCACTTGGGTGGATTTATTCGCAAGACCGATCTCGCGGTACCGCTATTGATCGACAGCCACAGCCGGCCGGTGGATGCCGAAGTCTGGGCGCTTTATGCCGGGGCACTGGATCTGTTCGGCCCCGTACCCACCCTGATTGAGTGGGATCAGGACATCCCCGAACTTGAGGTGTTGCTGGCGGAAGCCGGCCGCGCGGAGGCCCTGCTCAATGGTCACCGCACCCACATTGCTTGAGTTGCAACGCGGTTTCGCCAACGCCGTGCTCGATCGCGGCAGTGACCTCGCGCAGTGGGTTGTCGGTGCCGGCCTCGCCCCCGCTGCACGGTTGCAGGTGTACGGCAACGCCATCGCCAGTACGCAGATCGAAACGCTGCGCGCCACGTACCCCGCGGTGCAAGCGCTGGTCGGCGAGGCCTTCTTCGAGGCCGCAGCGACGCGCTATCGCCTGCATCATCCGTCGACGCGCGGCAACCTGCAGGCGTTCGGCGGCGCCTTCGCCGCGTTTCTGGCCACGATGCCCGAAGCGGCAGCACTTGCCTATTTGCCTGATGTGGCGCAGTTGGAGTGGCTACGCCAGCAGTCCGCACTGGCCGCTGAAGCATCGCCACTGGCTCCGGCCACGCTCGATGACACGACATCGTTGTCCTGGCGGTTGCATCCCAGCGTGCGCCTGCTGGGCAGTACGCATCCGGTGCTGACGATCTGGCGTTACGCCACCGCCCCCGAAGGCGAGCGGCTGCAGCTGGATGGTCGCGGCGAACAGGTCGTGTTGTGGCGTGACGGCGGCGAGGTGGCGATGACCGTGCTGGACGCAGCGAGCTTCGCCTGCATCGCCGCGCTGATCGATACGCGTGATCTGGAGGCCGCGTATGCGGCGGCTCGGGCCATCGACGGAGCATTCGATCTCGCGGTTTGTCTGCGCAGTCTGCTGAAGCACCAACTGATTGCAGCGGGTTGACGCTAAAAATTCTTGCGCTTGACTCTGTACCTAAGTACGCGAATAGAGTGCTCCCATAGTCGCCCCCATCCACGCAGAGCCCTCCATGAAAAATACCCAAGTCGTCAAGAAAACAGGTTCCGGCGCTCTTCTGGCCGGGGGTATCACCGCACTACTGGCGTCGACCTGTTGCCTTGGTCCCCTGGTCTTGGTCGCCCTTGGGTTCAGTGGCGCCTGGATCGGCAACCTGACTGTGCTTGAGCCGTACCGCCCGTACTTTATCGGTGCAGCGCTGATCGCGATGGTCTTCGCCTGGCGACGCATCTACCGGCCTGCTACGGCGTGCGCGCCTGGTGACGTCTGCGCTGTGCCGCAGGTCAGGACCACCTACAAAGTCTTGTTCTGGATCGTCGCAGCCCTGGTGCTCGTGGCGCTGACCTTTCCCTATCTCGCCACGCTGTTTTACTGACCCGTCGGAGGATCCACCCATGAAGAAACTTGCCGCTCTCATCGTCCTTGCCACCGCCATTTCCGCGCCTGCCTGGGCGGCTACGAAGACCGCCACCCTGTCGGTGTCCGGTATGACGTGTGCCGCATGTCCCATCACCGTCAAGAAAGCGCTGTCCCAGGTTCCCGGTGTCGAAAAGACCGAGATCCTGTTCGACAAGAAGGAAGCCGTTGTGACCTTCGATGATGCCAAGACCAGCACCCGGGCACTCGTCAGCGCCACGACGGATGCGGGCTACCCCTCCACCGTTAAGAATTGAAGCGCCCGAGGTCATTCCCATGTCTCTCACTCCACTCACACGCACCGCCGACAAAGCGGGCGTAATCGGGGCCATCGTCACAGCGATGGGATGCGCTGCTTGCTTTCCTGCACTCGCCAGCCTGGGCGCCGCGATCGGATTGGGCTTTCTGAGCCAGTACGAGGGCGTATTCATCCATTACTTGCTGCCACTGTTTGCGATGGTCGCCTTGCTTGCCAACGGGATCGCCGGCTTCCGTCATCGGCAGTGGTTACGCATGGCCCTTGGCGTGATCGGACCGGTCTTGGTGCTGATCGGGGCCTTGCGCATGGCGGCGTGGCTGCTCTATCCCGGGCTGGTCTTGATGGTCGCGGTATCCATCTGGGATCTGGTATCGCCGCCGGGAAAGGGGCACCGCGGTGCGAAGCGAGACGACGCCTGCTGTTGAACACTCACCCCACCTTCCGCGGGTGGAGATGTGGGATCAAACCCCGTGGAGTACCGGCGTTCGTTGGATCACCCTATCGGAGATGACACCCATGAAAGCATGGCTGAGTGCCAAGAAAACCGACCTCATCACGGCCGCGATCGTCATCGGCATCGTGCTTTTGTTGATCGTCGTGGTGCCCTATTGCTGCTAACGGAAGGTGCCGTCACTGCGATGGTTGATGGGGCCCTCTATTGATTCAACGGTGTGCCGCTCTGCTTCGAACCGAAGCGACACGCGTTCATTTGCCAGGAACATCATGAACGAACAAACCCTCTCTGTGATCGGCATGACGTGCGCCGATTGCGCCCGACATGTTGAAAAAGCGCTCCGGGCGTTGCCTGACGTCGTCGCCGCTGACGTCGCCTACCCGCAAAATGTGGCGCACGTCCGTAGTACCCAGCCATTGACGGTGGAGCAACTCAACGCGGGTCTGCCGCAAAACTACCGGATCGCCGCCGCCTCGGCACCGCAAGCCGACACACTCGCGCGCAAGTCCTCCATGCTCGACCAGGCCTTGGGCTCGCTGGGTGGTTGGTTCAAGCCGCGTGGCGATGTCGACCGCACGCCCACCGCTTCGGAGCAGCGACTGCACGTTGCTGTCATCGGCACGGGCGGCGGGGCCATGGCGGCAGCGCTGAAGGCCGTTGAACTCGGCGCCCGGGTGACCGTCATCGAGCGCGGAACCGTCGGTGGTACCTGCGTCAATATCGGCTGCGTGCCGTCGAAGATCATGATCCGCGCCGCGCACGTGGCCCACCTGCGTCGAAGCAGTCCGTTCGATGACGGCATCTCCAGTACGGGGCCGGTGGTTCGGCGTGACCGACTGCTCGCCCAACAGCAAGGTCGTGTCGACGAACTGCGTCACGCCAAGTACGAGGGGATTCTCGATACCAACCCCAACATCCAGCTGCTGCGTGGCGAAGCGCGTTTCAAGGACGCACACACGCTCGTCGTCACGTCGACGACGGGGCGTGGTGAATCGGAGGTGTCTTTCGATCGCTGCCTGATCGCCACGGGTGCCCACGCGGCGGTGCCGCCCATCCCCGGCTTGAAGGACACCCCGTATTGGACGTCCACCGAGGCATTAGCCAGTGACGCGATTCCGCCGCGGCTCGCCGTCATCGGCTCGTCAGTGGTTGCGGTGGAATTGGCGCAAGCCTTCGCGCGGTTGGGCAGTCACGTCACCATCTTGGCGCGCAGCAGCTTGTTCTTTCGCGAAGATCCGGCCATCGGCGAGGCGATCACGGCGGCGTTCCGTGCCGAAGGCATCGAGGTGTTGGAGCACACCCAGGCCAGCCAAGTTGCCCATGCCAACGGTGAATTCGTGCTCACCACCGGGCACGGCGAAGTGCGTGCCGATCGGTTGCTGGTGGCCACGGGCCGGACCGCCAACACGCGTGACCTCGCGCTGGAGGCGGCGGGTGTTGCGGTGAATGCTCAAAACGCCATCGTGGTCGATCGCGGTATGCGAACCAGTGCGCCGCACATCTATGCTGCGGGCGATTGCACCGACCAGCCGCAGTTCGTCTACGTGGCGGCCGCCGCCGGTACACGTGCCGCCATCAACCTGATGGGGGGCGAGGCGACCTTGGATCTCACCACCATGCCGGCGGTGGTGTTCACGGAGCCCCAAGTCGCGACCGTAGGCCTTAGCGAGGCGGAAGCGCACCTGCAGGGTATCGAGACGGATAGCCGCACACTTTCACTCGATAACGTGCCGCGGGCGCTCGTCAATTTCGACACCCATGGCTTTATCAAGCTGGTGGCCGAAGCGGGTAGCGGCCGGCTCATCGGGGTGCAGGCGGTGACGCCGGAAGCCGGCGAGATCATCCAGGCGGCCGCACTGGCGATCCGGGCGCGCATGACCGTGCAGGAGCTTGCCGATCAGTTGTTCCCGTACCTGACGATGGTCGAGGGCCTGAAACTGGCGGCACAGACCTTCACCAAGGACGTCAAGCAACTTTCCTGCTGTGCCGGATGAGGAGACGGGGTGTTCGATGAACGCCTACACCGTGTCACAGCTGGCTAAAGACGCCGGCGTGAGCGTGCATATCGTGCGTGACTACCTGGTGCGCGGGCTGCTGCATCCGGCCGCGCGCACCGATGGAGGTTATGGCGTGTTCGACGCGAACGCCCTGCACCGGCTTTGTTTCGTGCGGTCCGCGGTCGAGGCAGGGGTCGGCCTGGACGTCGTGACGCGACTGTGCCGGTCGCTGGATGCATCGAATGCCGATAAGACGGTGATGTGCCTGGCAGAGGTAGGCGGAATCGTCGATGAGCGGCGGCAGGCATTGGTGGGGTTGGAGGCGCAATTGAGCGCGCTGCGGGCAGAGGTTGGTCGACACGAAGAGGCACGGCGATGAACGGTCACGAGCGCAAATCCATCACGGGTTACCTGTGGGCCGGGCTGGCTGTGCTGACGTGCCCGTGTCACCTCCCGATCCTGGCCGCGCTCTTGGCGGGTACGACGGCCGGCGCCTTTTTCAGTGCGCACTGGGTCATCGCGGCACTGGGGTTGATCAGCTTGTTCGGGCTATCCGTGTGGCGGGCGATACGTGCGTTTGGAGGACGCGTATGAGCGGTTTGATGCACGGCCGGCTTGAATTCGTCGAGGGCCGATCGGACGCATCCGCATGCCCTTGAGCGCCAGGTGAAAACGATCGCCATGGATTCGCGTGAACTGAACTCACCGGAGGCCATTGCCGACTTCGTGGACGCCTTTTACGCCAAGGTGAGGGTTGATGCCGCGCTTGGACCGATCTTCAAAGACGTTGACCTGCAGCAACATATACCAAAGATTCGCGCGTATTGGCGCAAGATGCTGCTCGGTGACCATGAGGGCTATCGACGCAACATGATTGCCCAGCACATGGCGCTGCACACGCGACATTCCTTGCACCACCACCACTTTCAGCGGTGGTTGGCGTTATTTGTGGCAACCGTGGACGAGCAATTCCGCGGGCACGCCGCCATCCAGGCCAAGCGCCTTGCGTCCACGATCGCTGTCAACCTCGAAGCGCTGCTCGACGTCCGTCGGAAGTAAAGGAGCATGGCATGAACCCAAATGAGAGTTTCGACCTGATCGTGATCGGGGCCGGTACCGGCGGTACGGGCGTCGCCCGCATGGCTGCGGCGGCAGGCTGGAAGGTCGCCGTGGTCGATAGCTTGCCTTATGGCGGTACGTGCGCCTTACGCGGGTGTGACCCCAAAAAAATGCTGATCGCCGTGACCGAGGGCGTCGACTGGGCGCGCAACTTGAAAGGCAAGGGGCTTCGGGCGCAAACCGCTGTCGATTGGCCCGACATGATCGCTTTCAAGCGCAGCTTTACCGACCTCATGTCAGGTCGGATCGAAGCCGGGATGCAGCGGGCCGGTGTCGTTCCCCTGCATGGCCAGGCCCGCTTCACCGGACCAAACACGATTGAAGTGAATGGCGAACTCCTGACCGCTCGGCATTTTCACCTTGCCACCGGCGCCCGGCCGATGACCTTGAATATCCCGGGCGAAAACCTGCTGATCACCAGCACCGACTTCCTCGAATTGCCGGAGCGGCCGGACAGGGTCGTCTTCGTCGGCGGCGGATTCATCGCGATGGAATTTGCCCACATCTGCAAACGCGCCGGCTCAAGGGACGTCACGGTACTAGAAATGATGAAGCGCCCGTTGGGCAATTTCGACCCCGACATGGTCGGCATGCTTTCCGAAGCGACCGCCGATCTGGGCATCGACCTGCGGACCGAGGCCAGGGTGTTGACGATCGAGCAGGACGGCGCCGGGTTCATCGTGACCTATGAAACGCCGCAAGGCACCCAGACCATTGCCTGCGACAGGGTGGTGCATGCCACCGGGCGCGTGCCCAACATCGAGCATCTCAACCTGGACGCCGCGGGCGTGGCCTACGGCCGTAAGGGCATCCAAGTCAGTCCCTTCATGCGCACGACCAACCCGGCGATCTTCGCGGCCGGCGACTGCGCGGACAGCGGCCCCAATCTCACCCCGGTCTCGGCCAACGAGGGCCGGATCGCGGGCAAGAACCTGCTCGCCGGAAAAGACGAGCGCGCGATCCACTACCCGCCGATCCCCAGCGTCGTCTTCACGCTTCCGCCCGTGGCGTCCGTCGGGCTGTCCGAAGACGCGGCACGCGAGCAGGGGCTGGACTTTGACGCGCATTTCGAGATAACCGCGCAGTGGTATTCCTCCCTGCGCGTGGGCGCGCGACACAGCGCCTACAAGGTGTTGGTCGAGAAAGGCAGCGGGAACATCCTGGGCGCGCATCTGATCGGCCCCGGCGCCGAGGAACAGATCAATCTGCTCGCCATGGCCATGGGCGCTGGACTGACGGCGAACAAGCTCAAGGGCATCATCTTTGCCTATCCCAGCTATGCCTCGGACATCAGTTCGATGGTGTAGCAGGCGCGCCAAGCAAAAAGTCCGCACGGCGTGTAGCTTTCCTGACGTGACCTAGTGCAGCACCTCAACCCACGCGAGGCGCATAACGAACTCGTCAAGACAAGGGCAGCCTTCGCGTTTCCTCTCATGCATCGAAGAGTCCAAGCCAGCACACCCTCTGCCATGCATTTAGCGCAACCCCCATCGCCTCGTGCCGGTACCGCCCGGTTGTTTTCGGTGCTCACCCTGGATGGGGGCGGCGCCCGCGGTTATTTGACACTCAAGATTCTCGAATGCGTCGAAGCGTATTTGAATACGCTGACTGATAACGCGCTGCCGCTGGGGGCGCGTTTCGACCTCATCTGTGGTACGTCGACGGGCGGGATCATCGCACTGGCGCTGGCACTGGGCCGACCGGTGAGCGAGATATCCGCCCTGTATGAAAGACACGTGCCGCGCATCTTCGGTTCAACGATGCGGCGCTTCGGGTGGATGAGAAATTTCCGCCCCCGTTACCGCAGCGACGCCTTACGCGAGGCGATGCATGCGTTCTTCGGCGACCTCACCTTAGGCGCGGTGCAGACGGATGTCTGCGTCACCGCGGCCTCGCTGACCAATGCACGACCCCATCTCTTCCGCAGCGATTACGCGAAGCCAGGCCCATGGCGTGGCGAAGATCGTCTCGCCGATCTGGCATTAGCCACCTCGGCGGCGCCAACCTTCTTCGCCGCCCACGCGACGGAACGCCTGAGCGATCTCGTCGATGGTGGGCTCTACGCCAACAACCCCGCGCTACTCGGTGTGGTGGAGGCGTTCCAGTTCAGCCGCCCGAGTCGGCGCGGTATCGCGCCGCCTCACGACCTTGGTGCCACGTGCCTGGCACAACTGGCCGTATTGTCGATAGGCACCGGTGAGCAATGTGCCATGCCCTATACCCCAGAACGCTTGCGTAACGGCGGTTTGCTGGCCTGGGGTGCGCACTTCCACAACGTCATCGACGAAAGCCAGTCGCAGTACACCAATCTGTTGGCGGCGGGCCTGCTGGGTACCGCCTACCACCGCATCAACCCGCGTCTGGATTTTCCGATGGCCATGGATGACGTGCGTCGTTTGCCCGCACTGAAAAACCTGGCGGAATTGTCCGTGTCGGATGAGGAATTTTTACGCACCCGCATGGCCATCTTTTGAATCGGGTCATCGGATGCGCCAGGCGGGGTGATGTTTGTGCGCGGATAGCCCGCGTGGAGCACGCGCCGGCGGTCATGACGCATCGTCGCCCGAAACCGATGAGGGGGACGATGCGTGCGACGCATGCAGGATGCCATCGTCGAGCAGGCGCGCCGCGGGATTGTCGGTCACGCCACCGGCCTGGAAGTACCCGATTACGCTGCCCACCGCGCGGTGCTCGGTCATGGCCATCAACGCCGGCAGCGCGATGCCTTGGCGGCCGCCTTCGGTGACAAAGCCCGAGCGCAGACTGTGCCCGCCGAAGTCCCCCTCCAACCCAGCCATCGCGGCGCGGCGTTGCACGATGGCTGCGACCGAGGCGGGTGAGAGGCCGCCACCAATGCGGTGCCGCCACAGCCGACGGAAGATCGGGCCGTCCGTGAGCTGAGCCGCCGCCAGCCAAGCGGCCAGTGCGTCGGCCGCGGGACCCAGGATGGGCTTGTCGGGCGTGGCGGTGACGCTCGGTCCGGCCTGTTGGGTCTTACTGTGCCCCAGGTGGTACACGAACGCGCGCTCGCCGACCCGGCGCAGATCGCTCAGGTCCGCGGCGGCCACTTCACTGCGTCGGCGCCCGCCGCTGGCGAACGCGAACAGCAGCAGCGCGCGATCGCGCACCCCGGTCAGGGAGGCATCGCAGGTGGCCAGCAGCGCGGCCAGCTCGGGCTGGGTGATCGCGGTCTTCTTGGTGGGGCGGTCGCCGCGTTTGACCGCGGCGCGGCGGGCGCGGGCCAGCAGGTGACGGACGGCCGGCTGCTCGCACGGGTTGGCCACGCGACGCCACTGGTGCGCTTTGGACAGCACGGCGATCCGATGGCTGATCGTACTCAACTTCAGCGGCCCCAGGCGTTGTTTGAGGCCGGCCTCGACCAGTGCGGCATCCAGTGCGGGCGGCAGCTCCCAGGTGAGCGCCGATTCGCTCCGACGGGCCAGGTGGTCGACGATGAACTGGATCACCACCGCCTCGGGCAATGGCAGGGCAAACGGCTGGCCGTAGCGGCCCTGATACCAGGCGGCGCAGTAGCGCAGCGCGCTGGCATAACTGCGCGCGGTGTTCGCCGACGCCGCTTCGGCCAGGATGTCGCGCACGGCCGCCGCCGCTTCCGTGGCCAATTGCTCCGGCGGAGCGATAGGGGGATGTAAGCCGGAACCCCAGAAAATTCCGTCACCCCAGCATCTGGCCGGCCACGAGTTACGATTCCCAGCGCCCTTCGTAGTCGCGCCAATACTGCTTCGTCGCCTCGTTCTTGATACTCACGTCATCCACCACGCAGTTGCGTAGATCGGCGATGTGGTAGATCTCCTGCAGGAGATCATCGAGCTGAGCTTTGAGATCCGCATCGGTTTCATAGTGAATCGGCACGCGGTATTCCGTGTCGTTGAGCTTCTTGGTCCCCTTGAAAGAAGCCGTGACCAGGTCATCGATCTCTTTCTTGACGCGGGTTTTGCCACGCGTGAACTTGCTTCCGTTCTCAACGTAGGCCCGGATCACGACGATGACGGTCTGCTGGCTTGGTGCAGCACTCGGTTCCGGAATGCTGCGCGCCGCGGTGCTCTTGGCGTGCTTGATCGCGCTGCTGATCGTGCTTCGGCTGCATCCAATCGTTCGTTGCACCATCGACCACGAGCTACCGCTGGCCAGCAGCCGGTTGATCGCCGCGTAGCGGTGCTGATCGACTTGCCGGCCGCGATACTTGCCGGCGATCTTCGCCTTCGCAATGCCTTGCGTTTGGCGCTCGCGGCGCTGCTCGTAGTCCCGGCGAGCGATGGCGGCCAGCATGTCCAGAAGCATGTCATTGATCGCGCCAAACATCCGCGCATCGAATTCATTTTGCTTCGGCGAAAGGTGCTGCCATGTGGTCGGCACGTTGACTGCAACGATACGTATCTGCCGTTCGCGGATCAGGCTCTTGAGCTTTTCCCACTCACCCCCGGCAAGGCGCGACAGACGGTCGACGTCCTCCACCAGCAATACGTCGGCCGGTCGGCTGTCCGCCAGCAGCCGGAACAGCTCGGGACGATCGAGCCGAGCGCCTGATTCGTTTTCCGCGTAATGGTTGCAAATCACCACGCCACGTTCGCGCGCGAAGCTATCGAGCATGCCCCGTGCCCGCTGGGCGTCTTGTTCGTTGGTGGAGGCGCGAAGGTAAGCGCGGACAAAAGTGGTCATCGGTACACTTAGGGTGATTTGACCGAACTGGTCTCGTATGGGTCGAAGTATCGCATGATGCAGTACCACGTTCGGGTAGTTTGCCAAGGGGATACCCTAATTGAACTAGTTGCATCATGCGGAGTAGATACCATTGATATGTACCATGCACAGGTATATATTAATGATAGGTATCAGAAGGAGTCTCACCATGTCCGCTACTGCCAAGCTGTTCATCACCGGGCGAAGTCAGGCCGTCCGGCTTCCGAGGGAGTTTCGTTTCCAGGGGGCCGAAGTATTTATTCGCCGCGACCCCCAGACCGGCGACGTTGTGCTATCGCCGAAGCCTGCTTCCTGGCAAGAGTTTTTCGAACTGGCCAACCGTACCAAGATGCCGGCGGATTTCATGGCGAATCGAGAAGATCTGCCCGCCGAGGAAAGGAGCCTGTTTTGAATCGCTTCATGCTCGATACGAACATGGCGAGCTACGTCATCAAAGGGCACCCTCCGGAGATCCGCGAGCGACTCGTCGCGCTGCCCATCGACAGCATCATCATCTCCGTCATCACACAAGCGGAACTGCTTTATGGGTTAGCCCGTAAAGGCCATCCCGCTGCCCTTGCCAATGTCATCCGCGAGTTTTTGCTGCGCGTAGAGATACTGCCGTGGGATGAACACGCCGCCACGGTCTATGGCGATTTGCGGGCCTCCTGCGCGTCGGCGGGCATCACCTTGGGAGCACTCGACATGATGATCGCCGCTCATGCGGTGGCCGCCAACGCGACGCTCATCACTCACGACAAAGCATTCACTCTTGTTCCTGATGGAGCACTTGCCGTCGATGACTGGACCAACAGCGGGTGAAACGCGAGACCGTGGCGGCAAAGAACAAGTTGCTTTCCATCCTCTCGGACGCCGAGCAGGAGGCGTTGTATGGGTTGCCCGACTTCGACGACTCCCAGCGACTGGAGTACTTGGCCCTGTCCGAAGCTGAACTGGCGCTCGCGGTCAGCCGTCCAGGCCTCCATGCCCAAGTCTATTGCGTCTTGCAGGTCGGCTACTTCAGGGCCAAACAGGCTTCCTTCCGCTTCGACTGGAGCGAGGTCGACGACGATCTTGCCTTCGTGCTGACTCGCTATTTCCACGGCGAGGCCTTCGAAAACAAGACGATTACCAAGCATGAGCACTACACCCAGCGTGAGCGCATCGCCGAGTTGTTCGGCTATCGGCCGTGGACGGCCGGCCTTTTGCCACAGCTCGCGCAGCAGGCCACACAGATCGCGCGCCGTGATGTGACGCCGGGATTCGTCGCCGCTGAGCTGATCGTCTGGCTCAACGAGCACAAAATCATCCGGCCCGGCTACACCACCTTGCAAGAACTGGTGAGCGCAACACTGTCGGCCGAACGCCGGCGCTTGGGCGACCTACTGGCCGAAGCGCTGGATGACGCGGCCCAAGCCGCGCTGGCCCAACTTCTGGTGCGAGACAACACGTTGTCCGAATTGGCCGTGCTGCGACAAGACGCCAAGGATTTTGGTTGGCGTCAAATGGCACACGAACGCGAGAAGCGCTCCACACTGGAGCCGTTGCACGCGATCGCCAAAACGTTGCTGCCCAAGTTGGGCATCTCGCAACAGAACGTGCGCTATTACGCGAGCCTGGCGAACTTCTATACCGTCCACGACCTGCGCAACCTCAAGCCGGACCAGGCCCATCTCTATCTGCTGTGCTACGCCTGGCTGCGTTATCGGCAGCTCACCGACAACCTGGTCGATGCGATGGCGTACCACATGAAGCGACTGGAAGATGAAAGCCGTGCCGGTGCGAAGCAATCCTTCGTCGCCGAGCAGGTGCGCCGTCAGCAGGAAACGCCACGGGTGGGGCGCCTGCTACTGCTCTATGTCGATGACACGGTGGCCGATACCACACCGTTCGGCAATGTGCGGCAGCGGGCGTACAAGATCCTGCCGAAAGACGCGCTTCAGCTCATCGGCCAGCGCATGAGCGTGAAGCCGATGAGCAAGCTGGCCCTACATTGGCAGGCGGTGGACGGCCTGGCCGAACGCATGCGCCGCCATCTGCGACCGCTGTATGTCGCGCTCGATTTCGCCGGCACCGACCTGGACAGCCCGTGGCTGGCCGCGCTGGCCTGGGCCAAGAGCGTGTTTGCGAAACAGCAACGTCTGTCGCAACGACCGCTCGCCGAATGTCCAACGGCTACGCTGCCGAAACGGTTGCGGCCGTACCTATTGATCTTCGATGCCAACGGCGATCCCGCGGGTCTGCATGCCGATCGTTACGAATTCTGGCTGTACCGGCAGATCCGGAAGCGCTTCAAGTCGGGCGAACTCTATCTCGACGACAGCCTGCAACATCGCCACCTCGCTGACGAGTTGGTCTCGCTTGCTGAGAAAGCCGGTGTGCTGGCACCGATGGACATCCCATTCCTGCGCGAACCCATCGAAACCCAGCTCGATGCGCTGACGGCGGAGTTGCGGACGCAATGGCTGGCGTTCAATCGCGAGCTGAAACAAGGCAAGCTGACGCACCTCGAATACGACCAGCACACGCAGACACTGACGTGGCACAAGCCAAAGAGCGAGAATGCCAAGGCGCACGAGAACGCACTCTACGAGCAACTGACCTTTTGCGATGTGGCTGACGTGTTCCGCTTCGTCAACGGCCAGTGCCAATTCCTGTCGGCGCTGACGCCGTTGCAGCCGCGCTATGCGAAGAAGGTGGCCGACGCCGACAGCTTGATGGCAGCCATCATCGCGCAGGCCATGAACCACGGCAATCAGGTCATGGCGCGTACCAGCGACATTCCGTACCACGTGCTGGAGACCACCTACCAGCAGTACCTACGGCAGGCATCGCTGCATGCGGCCAATGATTGCATCAGCAACGCCATTGCCGCGTTGCCGATTTTCCCCCACTACTCGTTCGACCTGGATGCACTGTACGGTGCCGTCGATGGACAGAAGTTCGGCGTCGAGCGGGCGACCGTGAAGGCGCGCTATTCGCGCAAATACTTCGGGCGCGGCAAGGGCGTCGTCGCCTACACGCTGCTGTGCAACCACATACCGCTCCACGGCTATCTGATCGGCGCCCACGACTACGAAGGCCACCACGTGTTCGACGTCTGGTACCGCAACACGTCCGACATCGTGCCGACCGTGATCACCGGTGACATGCACAGCGTCAACAAGGCCAACTTCGCGATCCTGCACTGGTTCGGTCGGCGCTTCGAACCGCGCTTCACCGACCTGGAAGACCAACTCCAGGAGCTGTACTGCGCCGACGATCCAGCGCTATACGAAAAGTGCCTAATCCGGCCGGTGGGTCAGATCGACCGGCCGCTCATCATCGGCGAGAAATCGAACATGGACCGGATCGTCGCCACGCTGGGTCTCAAGGAAATGACCCAGGGCACGCTGATCCGAAAGCTATGCACCTACACCGCGCCGAACCCGACGCGGCGTGCGATCTTCGAGTTCGACAAGCTCATCCGCAGCATCTACACGTTGCGTTACCTGCGCGATCCGCAGCTCGAACGCAAGGTCCACCGCTCGCAGAATCGCATCGAGTCCTACCACCAGCTACGCTCGACCATCGCCCAGGTCGGCGGCAAAAAGGAGTTGACCGGGCGCACCGACATCGAGATTGAGATCAGCAACCAGTGCGCGCGGCTGATCGCCAACGCCATCATCTACTACAACTCGGCGATCTTGTCGCGGCTGTTGACGAAGTACGAAGCAAGCAGCAACGCCAAAGCCGTGGCGCTGATCACACAGATGTCGCCCGCGGCCTGGCGGCACATCCTGCTGAACGGGCACTACACTTTCCAAAGCGACGGCAAGATGATCGACCTGGATGCGCTCGTGGCCGAACTGGATCTGGGATGACGGAATTTTCGCTGGTTCCGGTATCGGCTTAACCCCCGTCATCGATCGCATCGGTTGCCGCTGGGGTGCGCAGGGAGATAAAAGCCCGTCATTGCGCGCCTCTTTGCCGGGTGTAAACTCACCAGAAAGGGGAACTGGAGGTTGCTATGGGGAAGGGATCATGGGCCGGCCTTTGCATGGTGGCGGCTATCGGTGTCAGCACGATCGCGCAAGCGCACTTTTTAACGCCAGACCCCGTGCCGCCGAAGGCCGGCGACGTATTTGGCTTCAACCGCTACGCCTACGCGAAGAATAATCCGGTGGTCAACATCGATCCGGACGGGCGCTATGCGTGCGGCAGTGACAACAAGCAAACGTGCACCCAGATCAACGGGTTCGTGAACACCCTGCATACCGCCATGGGCAATCTCAATCCGAATTCGGCCGCCTACGCCAAATTGAGTGCTGTGTCAGACCACATCGGCACCTTGGGGGATGGAAACGGTGTAACGCTGGCCGCCGGCAGCTTGACTAAGAACGTCATTGCCGAAGCGAATAGCTCTTCGTTGATGACCATCGATGTCAAGCAGGCTGCTCCGCTCGCAGCAATGTTCAAACAATACAACCCGGGCATGAGCGCGTCGAAGCTCACCAATGCGTTCGGGGCTGAGGCCATCGCGCATGAAGGGCAACATCAGTTGGACTACATGAACCCTGCGATCGGCTATCCGACCAATCGGGCCACCGAGCACGCCACGGAAATGAACGCGTATCGCACAGAGATAGGCGTGGCAAGGGGGTTAGGGGTTTCCAACGATCTCTATGCGCCAGGGGCGTTGATGAAAGACATCAATGCACGCATCAATAATAATGCAAATGCGTCCACTAACTACTGGTGTGGGATCAACGGGTGTTAATGCGCCGCGCACTGTGGCTTCTCTGCCTCGTCATCGGGGGAGTGGTCGGCTGCTCCGTGTCTGCGGCTGGAAGGGCAGAGCAAGCCCAAACTATGACCGTCTGCCAACTCTATGCCAGCCGCCAGTCCCCGCCTATGGGTGAAATTCGCCTCAAGGCCAGGGCACTCATGGGGCCGAGGCATGGAGCCGCCTTTGTGGACCCGCATTGTCCACCGGGCACGGCGATTGGGTTTCGATTTGCCGATCATCTGCCGCCAACCTCGAAGGCCGCTCAGTTTGACCGGGCACTGACGGGGGATGTCATGGATGTATCCCTCCGGGTATTCGATGCCGAAGTCATCGGCACCTACACCGCGGCGTCGGAAGCCAATCCCCGAGGATTGTTCTACGTCGACCACGTCGATTGGTTCCGGAAGAAGCCGTCACCCCGATCCCAATGATTGCTCAAGCTCGCGAAAGAAGGGCGCATCGCACGATGCGCTGGGGTTGGGTGATAGCTTTCATGGCGATCAGTCCTTGGAGCCAGGCCCAAACGCCCGGTGCCGTGCCCATCCCCAACGATCCAAACGTGCGGATCTTGGAGCAACTGGCGAACCCGGCGGATGGCCGCGTCGATTACGCGAAAGTGCAGACAACTATCGAGCGCGCGGTCAATCCAACGTTTGATGCGGCAGCCTTCAACGCGGAACTGGACCGATGGTCCAATATGGTTCGGGCGCGGGGGACCAAAGGTGCGCCACCAACGGACGTGATGACGGTGCTGGGACAGGTGATCTACACGCCTGGGCCGTGGAACGACAACCACCCGTTCTCCTATGACCTGGACGATCCGCTCGGCGCGAAATATCAGAACAAGCTGGTGTCGACCTATCTGCGCACGCGCAAGGGCAACTGCGTGTCGATGCCCACGCTGCTGATCATCTTGGGCCAGAAGCTCGGCCTGAACATGACGCTGAGCCAAGCACCACAGCACGAATTTGCGCGTCTCCAAGATGTCAACGGACGATGGTTCAACATCGAGGCCACCAGTCCCGGTTCGCCGCCTGACTCCAAGTACATCAACGAAATGCATGTCACGCCGCTGTCGATCCAGAGCGGGATCTACCTGCGGACCACCACGCCACACGAAACCGTCGCGGCGATGCTCGAACCGCTGGAAGGCATCTACGCCCACACGCGCCCACCGGGCTACCTGCTCGGCTTGGCGAAGCTGGAGGAGCGGATTGATCCGAAGAATGCGGGTGGATACGTGAGTGAGGCAAACGCCTATTTCCTGACCCTGGCCCACCGCTACCTAGTGCACCACCTGACCCCCGAGGTATTGCCACCGGCGCAGCGGGCCGATTTCAACGCGCTCTACGACGCCAACACGCGGATCATGAACCAGGTGGAAGCGATGGGATGGGCCCCGCCCACGAAAGCAGGGAACAATGAATACCTTGAGCGTGTGGAGCGCTACAAGGCCGAACACGGCGGGTGAGTGGGCGGAATTTTCTGGGGTTCCGGCTTACATCCCCTACATGGAGCCGGACAGCAATCCCATGGCCGGCAGCTTCGACCGGCACGGGTATCTCGCCGCGCGCAAGCTCGCCCAGTCGGGCACCGAAACCCGCCTGAACTGCTCGCATTACGTGGTGCGGCGGCTGCGCAAGGGGTATCTGTACGTTTACTACCCGCAGGACAAGTCGTGGGATTACTACGCCACCCAGTCCAACGGGCAGCTGGAACGCATGCAGGCCGACTTGCACCACGGACTGGGTCGCAGCGATGCCGCCTGCGCACGCTTTGCCGCCACGTCATCCAACCTGCTGCTGACCATCGACGATCCGCAGCGTCATCCCGAATTCTGGGTGGCGTTCTCCGAGGCGCCGTGGACGCAAGCCGTGCGCAACCAAGTGGCCGCCAACCCCAGTGCGTTCATGCAGCACGTCGACATCCCGAAGGATCTGCTGGCTTTCGATGGCGCGGACCTCATCAAGAACACCGTGCTGGGCTTCCAGAACAAGCCGCTGCCACGCCTCAACGACGCGTTGGCCCGATCCATGCACGACCATGGATTGGGGTTCGGCCGGGACTCTGGATATTTTCGCAAAAAGCACGCTAGCTCATTGGCTAATTTTGCCCAACCCCCCAAAATGTAAAGTCAGCCGAGGGGTACTTCCTGCATCTCTTTCAACGCCTTGCGTGGACGTTGCCTTCGATATGGGATACGCGAGTGCCATGCCTATACGGCGCGCGCATCTTCACCACGACGGGACCAGGCTTCGGTTCCATGCATCGTTCATTTGTCCGGCGTCGGCGCTTTGGCTTTCTGGCTCCGTCGCATGTCAGCCATGGAGTTCGCGCCCGCCTGCGAGCGCCGGGTGTAGATCTGCACCATCTCGGCACTTTTCCAGTTCCCGGCGTCCTGGATCTGCGCGGTGGTGTAGCCGTTATTGATGAGGTCGTTGGCGCTTCCGACCCGCGCGGAGTGACCCGAGATCGTGAACGCATGATCGAGTCCGGCGGCGACGGCTCGACGGCGAAAGATGCGTGCCACTTCCTGGGCACCGAGCGGCAGCACGGGGTCGGGCAGACCTCGCGCGCGGGCCTCCAGGACGGCGGCGCGCACCCGGCCGCCGATCGGCCGAAAGAGCACGCCCGTGGTAATGCCGGCCGCATCCTGCCAGCGCTGGATCGCGGCGCGGGTGTCGACATCGACGTGGCGGAAATCCTCCTGCTCACCCGCCTGATTGGTCTTGGAGAACGGCACCACGACCGTCCACGTGTCTTTGGTCGGGTTGTACGCCAGGTGTTCGACCTCGACGCGAACAAGCTCCGATTCGCGGAGCAGGGTATCCGACGCCAGTTGCAGCATCGCCGCGTCACGCAGATCCCGCGGGGTCGTCCCCAGACCCGCAACGATACGCGCGATGTCGGTGGCCACCAGTTCACCGGCTTGGGTCCGCTGGTTGCCGCCGCGGGCGCCGAGCTCCCGAATCAGCTTTTTCCACTTGACCGGCCACCGGGCGTCCTTCACCGGATTGGGCAAACCGGCCGCCGCATGCACCAAGCCCACGGTGTAGAGGTAGCGGTTGATGGTCGAGCGTTTGCGGCCGCGCACAATGGCATTCCGCAGGAAGGCTTCCAGTTGTTCGACCGACGCCGGCAACGGCGCTTGTCCGGTGCCTTCGCACCAGGCGATGTACTGGCTCCAGTCGGCCCGGACCGCGCGCACCGTGGCGGCGGACTGGCCGCCGACAAAGTCCGCCTGCCATTCAGCGAGGCGAGCCAGGATCGCCGGCACAGTCGGCGGTGTCGCGGCGGGTTGCAACGCCTGTGGTGCGACGGGTGCCGCGCGCACCAGGCCCTGCAGGCTATCCACCACCAGCAGCTGGGTGCCGTCCATCAGGGATCGACCGTGCGTGAGTCCGCCACGACCGCGCGCAGGTCCGGCACGAGCACCATCTGCGCACGCGCCAGCGCGGCCGTCAGCATCGCTTGCCCGCGGGGCGCGGCCAATTCGATCGTCTCCGCGACGCTCCAGTGGTTGGACAGTGCCCCGTACAGAACACCCACCAGGTCCTTCTGCAGTTGTCGCGAGTGCCAACGAAACCCAGGGAGCAGCTCTCCCGTCGCGCGGCACTGGGCGTCGACGGTCGCGGCGGCAAAGTGGGTGCGCCGGTAGCGATCGGTGGTCAGGTGGCCATGCCAGCGCTGGTCTTCGGGCGAGTTGTAGTCGATGACCTTGCGGCGCGCCGGATGATCCATCGCCACGATCGGGAGGGGGTGGCGCAACGAAAGGCGGGCCAGCCCATGCCCCGCCGCATAGCCCGGCAGCAGGCTGACGCCGCCGGCGGCATCGGGTACCACGTCGCGCAGTGCGGTTTCCCACAGCGCCGCGTCCGGTGTCCATGCGATGTAGAAGGTGGGGCGCACGATCACGGTTTCCGGGCGGCCGGCGACGAGGGCGAGCCGGGCCTGGCAGCACGGGTGCGTCGCCAGTGGACCGTAGGCCAGGTCATAGACATGCCAGTAGTCGCCCGCTGGCACAACGTCGAAGAGACGGTGATGCAGCGTATCAGCGACGGCCACTCACGACCTCCGCATCCTCGATCGCCAGCGCGACCACGGCCTCCGGATCGGTCAGGAAGGCCTCGGCGGGAGTACGGCCACGGGCGTCCAGGGTGTCGTCGGCCACGCCATCCGGTGCCCGCTCTTCGGCGAGACTGCGCACACTCAGCGACCGCCGCGGCTGGTAGAGCCAGCCCAGCCGCCCCCAGCCGGCCGGGTCGGTCTCCTCGGTGAGCTCTGGGTTGGTGGCCAGGGCGGCGAGCAGGTCGGGTAGTTTGGAGTGCACGCGGCCATCGGGCAGGAACTGGAAGCGCGGGTGGATGAATGTGCGTTCGCCGGGCGGACGCACGCCAAACAACCGGCCGGCCGCGCGGTCGCGCGTGGCGCGTTGGCGTCCGGCCTCTTCATTGCTACTGCCCAGCTGCTGCCCAACGACCCCCGATTCGGGCCATTCTTCTGAGCGCGCGCGCGCGAGCAGGGCATCGCGACGGGCGATCGCGGCCTGTTCTGGAGTGAGTGGCAGCGGGCTGTCCGTGATCAGGACGGTCGGTCCGCTCACTGACGTGTGGATGGTCGCCGGGGCCGTGGTGATCACGAGCGCTTGATGCATCCGCGCAAGCAGGTCCTCCATATTGGACTCCACCGTGCCGGCCAATTCCAGCAGGAACACATCATTCGAGCCGGGCTGGATGGGTAAGAGCTCCCACGCCGCGACGGTCTCGCGCACGCTCGAGGGTGCGACCAGGCGCACCTGCTTGTTTGGTTCCACAATCAGCCAGGCGCGCTCGTGGGCGGCATGGCGCAGCAGCTGGGCGACCGTCGGGGTGGGATCAGCAATGGCGCGGGCGGCCGCCAAGATCCCCGACCAGACGCCTTCGCCAAAGGTGGCGGTGGCGGGCTTGCGCGGACGCGCACTGAGGTTGACCACGCGCAGCAGCGTGTCGGTTGCGGATGCATCGAACACATCGGTCTCGATCTCGGCCCGGGTGATGGTGCCGAACGCACGTGCGCCACTGTGCGCGAGCTCGAGGGTGGCAAATACCGCGTTCATCGCCTCATTCATGACGGTCTCCGTGCAGCACCGGCTGCGGCGTTACTGTGCGCCATGTGATTTATAAAATCAAGCCTCCTAGATGATAACTGTAATTATTGTCCATTGCGGCGACGATAATATACTGCGAGCGTATCCTCTGCATATCTAGCTACTTGAACGTAGCGCCAAAACAGGGTAAAAGCTAGGTTTAGGCCATGATACGCTGCGTAACACACTATGACCTCCAACACAGAAAATCGGGCCGCCGCCCTCAAGCGCGCCCAGCCCTGGGTCGACGCCGTCGCCGAAGCGCGGCCGGCCACGATCCTCGAGAACGAGCCGATCACTGACCAATGCTTATGCCGACGGCTGGATTGGTCATGTCAACGGCCGGCAGCTGGACATCTGCTACCGGGTTACGCCACTGCCCGCCGTCGGCACGCGGCTGCAGGTCATGAGAGTGGCTTACGTGATTCCCAGCAAAGGTGTGCCCCTTGAACACTTCGCCGCGAGCGGGCAAGCCACGGTAACGTCGATCATGGGCGCGCATTGCGTGCGGGCGGAACTGATCCAGGGCACGGCGCAGTGGGCAGATCACACGCGGCCCATGCCCTGAACGGCACGACGACGAGGCCGCCAAGGCGGCATGCTCCGCGACGGGCCATGGCGGAGTGGTGAAGGCGTGGTTGCACCATCCAGCCGATGCGCTCCACCGGCGTCATGCCTGTCGCATCCTGCCTGCCGCCATTTCAGCGGGCATGCAGCGAGGCGATCAGCGGGCAGGACACGTTGCGCTGACGCGTGCCGCATTGCTCGACAAGCGCAGCGAGGGCTGTTTCCATGCGTGCGAGGTCGGCCAGCCGATGGCGTACATCGGCCAGCCGCAGCGCGGCCAGACTGGCCGCTTCCGTGCAATGGGTGCCGTCCTCCAGCCGCAGTAGCTGCGCCACCTCATCGAGGCTGAATCCCAACCGCTGCGCGGATTTCACGAACTTCACCCGCGCGACCTCCGCGTTTCCGTAGCGACGAATGCCGCCCGGAGGACGGGCGGGCTCCGCCAACAGGCGCTTGCGCTGGTAGAAGCGGATCGTCTCGACATTGACTCCGGCTGCCTTGGCGAAGGCGCCGATGGAAAACGTTTCCTGCGTGGAGGGCATGGACTTGACTCCGTACTTGACTACGGGAATACCTTAGATCATCGGCATTCCGCGCGAAAGGAGAACCCCATGTCCCTGCTCACTCGGCTGGCCGACAAGGCCGGACTGATCGGCAGTGTCGTCTCGGCAGCGGCCTGCGTGAATTGCTTTCCCGCCCTGGCCAGCCTCGGTGCGGCGATCGGGCTGGGCGTACTGAGTCCGTATGAAGGCCTGTTCATCCGCATCCTGTTGCCGGCGTTTGCCGCCATCGCGCTGCTCGCCAATGCGCTGGGCTGGCTCAGTCACCGGCAGTGGTCGCGTGCCGTGCTCGGTATGCTCGGTCCGCTGCTGGTGCTGCTGGCGGTATGGGTGATGCGGGCCAGTGGCCATCGCACCGGATGGCTCCTCTATCCGGGCCTGCTGCTGATGGTGGCGGTCTCAGTCCGCGATCTGCTGGCGCCGGCTCCCAGCGCGTCCTGCCGCACGGCCAGTGATGCGATGGATGCCCACTGAATCGACACGATAGACATGGGCACAACGAAGACCCTGCCGACACTTCCCATCCATTTCTCCGGCGAAACGCATGACGACCGAACTCATCCTGCAGAGCACCCTGGCCTGTCCGCATTGCGGCCATCAGGCCACCGAGACCATGCCGACTGACGCGTGCCAGTTCTTCTACGACTGTGCGGGTTGCGGCGAACTGCTCCGACCGAAAGCCGGCGACTGCTGCGTGTTCTGCTCCTACGGCAGCGTGCCGTGTCCACCGATCCAGCAACAGAAGTCGTGCTGCGGGTAGACCATCTTCATAGGGGTCGGCTGGCGACTGTAGGGGCTGTCTGAATTCATCACGACCGGCGCCCAAGTGAAATTGTCTAACAGCGCGACTGTCGTTTAGGATCGAAGCATGTATCGGTCTGCGCCATCCCTGCTGACTCGCCTGCGCCGCCACCGCGGTCTGTGGGTGTTGGCCGTGGCCGTGTTGCTGATCAAGCTGGTCAGCGGGTCGATCTGTATGGCCGATGGGCCGGGGGCGCGATTCGCTTCGACGACGACGGTCACCGTCCCCCTGGTGGCGGATACCGCCGTCAGCCCGACAGCGGCTGACGATGCAAACAGCTGTCTCCTTGGCGAAGGAAGCGGCTGTCATTGCGCCTGTGCGCATTCGGTGACGTTGCCGGCCAGTGCACCGCTTCCCATCGCCCGGATGGAGGCGCACTTCGCGCCGCTCACCTTCCATTCGGGGGTCACGCCGGCCACCACCGGCTCATTGTTGCGCCCTCCGATCGCCTGAAACCGCTCCGTTACGCGACGCCACCGCCTGTGCGGTGCATCGCTTCGTGACCGTTTTCAGGAGATGGCTTCATGTCTGTTTTTCGTTCGGCGCCGATCGGCGCCGTGTGTCTGTTGTATGCGGCGATGCTCGGTGCCGCCCCCGTATCCCATCCTTCCCCACCGATAGGTCCTCTGCCGACTGCGCTGGCATCGTCGCCCTTGCAGGAGGCGGTACACCGTATCTGGCAAGCCAGCCCCGAGGTGCAGGCCGCGCGGGCGGACCTTGACGCGGCCCAGGCCCGTGCGCGCGCTGCAGCCCAGCCGCTGTACAACCCCTCGCTGTCGCTCGATGCGGAGAATGCGGACGTCAATCGGCGCACGGCCGGCATCAGCCTGCCGCTGGATCTGTCCGGCAAGCGTCGTGCCCGGGCCAGTCAGGGCAAGGCCGACCTGCGCGCCGCCGAGGCGACCTATAACCTCTTGCGTCGCGACGTCGCGGCCCGTTGGTTGAAGGCGTGGTCGACGGCTGCACTCGCAGCCCGACAGAGCGAGCTGGGCCGACGTCGCCTGGCGCTGATGCAACGCTTCGATGATCTGGCCGCGCAACGGCTGAAGGTAGGCGACATCAGCAGTCCGGAGCGCGATTTGGCCGGTCTGGCCTTGGGCGAGGCGCAGGTGCAGCAAGCTACTCTCGCCGGCAATGAAGCGGCGGCCCGTGCGGCATTGCTGGTCATCAGCGGCGATCAGCCGACCACGCTGCCACCGCTACCTATTGGCCTGTCGCCTGCGGCGGGCAGTGTTACGCCGTTGCCGGTCGATGAGCTGCCCGAACTGCGGCAGTCCCGTGCCCAACAAGCGAGCGCCGAAGCAGGCGTGCAAGTCGCCCGCCGGGCACGCATCCCCGACCCCACGCTCAGCCTGACCGGCGGACAGGTGCGCAGCGGGCCGCGCACCGATCAGGTGATCGGCTTGAGTGTTTCCATTCCCTTGCCGGTACTCAACACCGGCCGTGCCGAAGTGGATGCCGCCCGCGCGGAAGCCGATGCAGCCGCCGCTTCCGCGCGTTCGCGTCAGTTTGTGCTGCGTGCCAGCCTGCAGGAAACGCAGACCCGCTATGCCGCCTTGCGGCATGCCGCCGAGGCGTTCCGCGGTGGCCGGGCCGCCGCGTTCGAGGATCGCACCGCGTTGCTGGAAAAGCTCTGGCGCGCCGGTGAAATCAGCACCTCCGATTACCTCGTACAGCTCAAACAGAGCTTGGACACCGCGTTGTCCGGCCAAGAACTGGAAAGCCAGACCTGGCAGACCTGGTTCGATTACCTCACCGCTGCGGGCCGTCTCACTGACTGGCTCGATGGCCGCACTCAGGACGGCCTTAATCAGGAAATCTCGCGATGAATCCCTCTCTTTTGAAACGCAGTCTGCTGGGCATGGCGCTGCTGGCTGTGTTGGCCGGCCCCGTCATGGCGCAGGAAGGGGGTCTAAGCCGGAATCCTCAAAATTTCCGAAAAATATCGTAACATACTGTTTATAATAATAATTGCATACATCC
>NZ_JBGBPX010000032.1:0-21100 GCF_041107475.1 Rhodanobacter sp. FW021-MT20
CCGCCAAGCGTGCACTCAGCACCGCATCCGAGGCAAGATCGCCGTCGTGTCAACCACACCAGACGCGAGAGAGCCGAAAATTTGAGCTCGTCTGAAGCGTGAAAAATCGACCGCGACAATCGCTTTCTGTCAGACCGCGCCTGCAAATTTGTACAGAATCGAATTGTCACAGCTGTCGTGATCGAGAATTTTCAAGTCCATTCGTTAAGACGGAGTTTTTCAACAGAATCGACCGACTCCGGCCCTTCAACAGCAACTTTCCGCCAAGGATCAGCAGCCGCGGTGCGATCACGTCCTGCCGACCTCCCGATCATGCTCGACCAGCACGCGTAGCAAGAATTTCAGAAACGCCAGCGATAGCTGAGCGTGGCCTGCTTCGCCGCGACGTGCTGGGCTACTTGCTGCTGATAGTCCAAGGCCAGACTGCTGCGCGGCGAGACGTTCCAGTCGAGCGTGACGCCGGCCAGGCCACCGTAACGCGACAGGCCGATGCCGCCCACCGGCAGCCACTGCTGCAGGCCCGTGAAGCTGGCATCGAGCTGTTCGCCGCTCATCGCGAAGGCCTGCTGCCACAGCAAGCGCGCCTGCAAGCTCAGCGTGCTGCCGTTGGCGAACAGCCATTGGTGGGCGCCGCGCATGCCTGCGCCGGCCTGCCAACGCGTCACCGTCTGCGCACCGGACATCAGGCCGAAGCCGTTTGCGCCGCTCTCGTTGAAACCGTCGAGGCTCAGTTGTGCGTATTGCAGGTTCACGTAGGGCGTCAGCTGCAGGCCACCAAGGGCGAGACGATAGCCGCTCTCGCCATAGGCCACGCCGTATTGGCCATTGCTGTAGCTGGCCACGTTGGCGGATGCGTCACCGAGGGTGAGTTGGCGGCGCATGTCTTCGCGATAGCTGCCCATGCCCACGCGCCCCATCGCATACCACGAGCCGCGGATCACGCCACCGTAGAACATGCCTTCCAGCGCATGACTGCTGCCCTGGTCGGCGCTTTCGGAAAGTCGGCCCAGTCCCTGGCTCTGGCTGATCGCGTAGCCGATCACACCATCGCGACCGAGCCGGCTGTCCGCGCCGACCATGTGGCCGTTGAGGTCGAAACCGACATTGCCGTAACCGCTGCGTGACATGCTGCCGTGATCGCCCAGGCTTTGCGTCCAGCCGCCGACGTGACCGGCCAGTTGCGGTGCATCCAGCAACTGCTCGAAGCGACTGGAAAGTGCTTGCGTACCCGCATCAAGTGCCTCGAAAGCCATCGCCGCACTGGCCGCATGCAACTGGCCCGACAGGCTTTCGAACGAGCGCGCGGCCTGCGCCGTGGTGGCCTCGTATTGCAGATGCGCGGCGCCGGCGATGAAGTCGGTCGACACCGGCGCGGAACCGCCGCTGCCGGTGCCTTGCAGCTGTCCGTCGATGGCCGCGAAGGCGCTCTGCACGCGCGCCGCGGCGGCATAGCTGGCCGCCGAGTACGGCAACCCCTGGATCGCCGTGAGATTCACCTGGGTCACGTCGAGCCAGGCATTGTTGGCGTCGTAGCCCATCGTGGCCTTCAAGGTTACGGTCGACGGCGTGCCCAGGCTGGCGAACGTGCCGCTCAAGCCACCATGAGCGGTCAGCACCGTGGTATGCGAACTCATCACATAACCTTGGTCGGCGCCGTAGACGTAAAGCCCGGCGTTGGCGGTGAGGCTGGCGCTGCCGGACACCTGCAGCGAGGAACCCAGCGGTACCGCCAGCCGTCCGGTTTGCGTGTAATTGCCGCTGACGGTGAGATTGCTGCTGCCCACCACCAGCGCACCTGCGTTGGCGACATTGCCCGCGATCGAAGCCACCGACGTGCTGGATGTTCCGGTGATCGCCAGCGTGCCGGCCGTGCCGATGCTGGCGCCGCCCGCTCCCAGCGAAACGGCATCCAGGCTGCCGCCGGTCACCGTGGTGAGGCCGGCATAGCTGGAAGGCTGGGTGAGATTGAGGGTGCCGGTGCCCTGCTTGATCAGGCCGCCGGCACCCGAGATCGGATTGTTCCAGCTGGACACGCCGCTGAAGTCGACCGTGACGTCACCCCAGTTGAATTGCGCCGGGCCATTCACCGCCTTGCCCACGTCCAGTTCGCCGTAGCCGAAGGTGGGATTGGGTTGCGAGCCGCCCAGCGGGTCGGCCGTGCCCAACAGGGTCTGCCGCACCAGGTCGTTGCTGAAATACGGATACGCCTGCCACACCAGCGCCGCCGCGCCGGACACCTCCGGTGCCGCGAACGAAGTGCCTTCCACGATGTAGTAGCTGGGCTTGGCAGTGGTGGCGGTGGTGTCCTTGCCAAGCACGATCACGTCGCCCGGCGCGGCCAGGCAGTAATTCATCGCCACGCCGCACTTGTTCGAATAGCCCTCGAGCTGGGTCGGGTCGTTGCTGTTTATCGCCACGGCCACCAGCCAGCCCTTCTCCAGGTCCGGCGCCAGGCTGGGCAGTGCGGCGATGGTGCTGGGATTGGCATTCGAATCGTTGCCGGCGGCGAATACCACCAGCCCGTCGTGATTGAGCACGAAGTTGCTGTAGGCGTCGTGGAAAGCCTGGGTTACCGCGGTATCAGTGCTGCTCCAGGTAATGCCGCCCCAGGAGTTGTTCATCACGTTGACGCCGGCGCTGATCAGGTCCTGGTTCACGGAACCGAAGAACTGCGCATCGCTGACGGTGACCTGCGATGGCGGTGTGGAACCGTTGTCGTCCGGCGCGTTGTCACTGATGATGCGCGCCGACACCAGGTTGGCCCCCGGCGCAATGCCGCCGGGAAACTGGGCGAACGGCGTGCCTGCGGCAATCCCCGACACCCAGGTGCCATGACCGACCACGTCGTCGATCTTGGTGTTGTTCTGCGTCGGGTCGACGTAGATCAACTCCTTGGTCACCCTGCCAGCCACCGTGGGGTTGCTTTGCATGATGCCGCTGTCGACCACACCGATGGTGACGCCGACACCCGTATAGCCGGCATCGTGTGCCGCGTAGGTGTTGGTAAGCGAAAGCTGGGCATCCAGCGGCGGTTGCGGGGGCGGCGGAGGCGCCGTGCTGGCCGGAGGCGGGTTGCTGCCCGCAGGTGACGGCTTGACCCCGCCACCGCCGCCACAGGCACTCAGCGCCAGTGCAATCGCCATGAACAACGCCGCCTCGCGGCAACCCGGACCACGCACGTCTGCTTTCATCTGATTGTCCCCGCTACACATTCCGTGTCACGACCGACGCGGCAAGACCCCATCCTGCGGTCGGCTACGCGGCACAGTTTGGCATAACCGCCATGCACCGGAACGCTCCCTGGCAGACGTCGAGCGGACCGGTTTGCCGCGCCGCATCATGGGCTGCGATAATCCGAAGGCTAGGAGCCTGTCGTACTTTGGTGGTCGAGGCGAAAACTCGGCTGCGCGAGGACAGATTTTCGGCGATTCGCCGACCCATAGTGGTTCTATGGGTCAAGAATCGACGGAAATATGGACCGTGCAGACGGATTTGCAGCCCGGCCGACCAAAGTACGACAGGCTCCTACTCCCGGGCGCATCGCGCCTCCACGTTCCTGCGGAGATCCCCATGTCGGACGTCAGCGTTGTCATCGCCGGTGCCAAGCGCACCGCCATCGGCTCCTTCCTCGGCCAGTTCACCGGCGTCCCCACGCCGAAGCTGGGCGCCACCGCCATCCGCGCCGCGCTGGAGCAAGCCGCCGTGGCTGCCGGCGACGTCAGCGAGGTCATCATGGGCTGCGTGCTGCCCGCCAACCTCGGCCAGGCCCCCGCGCGCCAGGCCTCGCTGGAAGCCGGCCTGCCGGTCAGCACCGGCTGCACCACCATCAACAAGGTCTGCGGCTCGGGCATGAAGGCGGTGATGCTTGGCCACGACCTGATCAAGGCCGGTTCGGCTGCCATCGTGGTGGCTGGCGGCATGGAGTCGATGACCAATGCGCCGCACATGGTGCAGGCTCGTGGCGGCATCCGTTACGGCAGCGGCGAGCTGGTCGACCACATGGCGTGGGACGGCCTGACCAACCCCTATGACGGCAAGGCGATGGGTGTGTTCGGCGAGCTGTGCGCCGACAAGTACCACTTCAGCCGCGAGGAGCAGGACGCGTTCGCCATCGAATCGGTGAACCGCGCCAAGGCCGCGCAGCAGAACGGCGGCTTTGCCGGCGAGATCGTGCCGGTCACGGTGAAGGGTCGCAAGGGCGACGTGGTGGTGGATACCGACGAGCAGCCGGGCCGCTCCGACGTGGCCAAGATCCCCACACTGAAGCCGGCCTTCCGCAAGGAAAACGGCACCATCACCGCTGCCAGCTCGTCGTCCATCTCCGATGGCGCCGCCGCGCTGGTGCTGCTGTCGGCCGACGATGCCAAGGCTCGTGGCGTTGCCCCGCTGGCCCGCATCGTGGCGCACGCCACCCATTCGCAGGAACCGGAATGGTTCACCACCGCCCCGGTGGCGGCCATCCAGAAAGTGCTGGACAAGGCCGGCTGGAAGGTTGCCGACGTGGACCTGTTCGAGGTCAACGAAGCGTTCGCCGTGGTGGCGATGGCGCCGATCAAGGAACTCGGCATTCCGCACGACAAGCTCAACGTCAACGGCGGCGCCTGCGCGCTGGGCCATCCGATCGGTGCCAGCGGCGCCAGGCTTATCGTCACCCTGGTCAACGCACTGAAGACGCGCGGCCTGAAGCGCGGCATCGCCTCGCTGTGCATTGGTGGCGGCGAAGCCACCGCCATCGCGGTGGAATGCCTGGACTGAGGTCGCTTCGCAGCATCACCCTCGCGGGCTTTTCGAACTGACGGGTCGGGCATGCGAATGCCCGGCCCGTTCCTGTCTGGAAGAGGTGCTTATGCCTGCCGCGACAAAGCCCTCGCCATTCGCACGAGTGCTTCGTGCCGTTCCAAAGTGCACTGAAATGTCCAAGCCATGTGAACACCCGGCGCGCGATTTGTGAAAGCCGCTTAACCGTCGCTTTAATGCCTCCTGAAACACACTGCGAAACAAGTGGCGTGTTAACGGGGAACGCGCTTTAATGGTTGAGCCATCCGGCATTCCACGGCTAAGGAGATTCACCATGAAGTTCACGCGTATCCTTCTCGCCTCTGCGCTCGTCGCGCTGCTGGCGGCTTGCAGCAACGGCGCGCAAGATTCCGCGCAGGACGCCCAGAAGTCCGCTGACCAGGCCCAGCAGGCTGCCGACCAGGCTCAGAACGCTGCGGCTCAGGCTCCTGACGCCGCCACCAAGCAGGCTGCCGACCAGGCCCAGACCGCTGCTGCGGCTGCCGGCCAGGCCGCTGACCAGGCTCAGCAGGCTGCTGCCGCTGCTTCGGCTCCGGCCAATGCTTCCACCTCGGCGACCGACTCGATGAAGGCTGCTGCCTCCAACGCCGCCGACGCTGCCTCCAACGCCGCCAGCGCTGCGAAGGACGCCGCGGGCAAGGCCAAGGACGCTGCCGACAAGGCCAAGGATGCCATGAAGGGTCATTGATCCCTTCCGGCATTCGCCTGAAAACCGGCCGCCTCGTGCGGCCGGTTTTTTTTCGCCCCGGCGAAGGATTTTCCAGCCCGGCGAACCCGGCGAAAGCGGCGATATTTCCGCATCGTGGACGCTGGCCGTTATCATCCATGGTTTGCCCCTGCGCCAGTTATCGAAACCATGAGTATCGTCACCTCGCAGATCGATCCCCGTTCCCCCGAATTTCAGGCCAGCAGCACGCAGTTGCGCGCGCTGACCGACGAGCTGCGCCATGAGCTCGCACGCACGGCCGAAGGCGGCGGCGCCAAGGCCCGCGAAAAGCATGTGGCACGCGGCAAGCTGCTGCCGCGCGAGCGCATCCGCGCATTGCTTGATCCCGGCTCGCCATTCCTGGAACTCTCGCCGTTGGCCGCACATGGCATGTATGACGATGCCGCGCCCTCCGCCGGCATCATCACCGGTATCGGCCGCGTACATGGCACCGAGGTGATGGTGGTGGCCAACGACGCCACGGTGAAAGGCGGTACCTACTTCCCGATGACGGTGAAGAAGCACCTGCGCGCGCAGGAAGTGGCGCTGGAAAACCGCCTGCCCTGCGTCTATCTGGTCGACTCCGGCGGCGCCTTCCTGCCGCTGCAGGACGAAGTGTTTCCGGACAAGGAGCACTTCGGCCGGATCTTCTACAACCAGGCGCGCATGTCCGGGCTGGGCATTCCGCAGATCGCCGTGGTGATGGGCAGTTGCACCGCCGGCGGCGCCTACGTGCCAGCGATGAGCGACGAGACCATCATCGTGCGCGAACAGGGCACCATCTTCCTCGGCGGTCCGCCGCTGGTGAAGGCCGCCACCGGCGAGGTAGTAGATGCCGAGACGCTGGGCGGTGCGGACGTCCATACGTCCATCTCCGGCGTGGCCGACCACTTCGCCGAGAATGACGCGCACGCGCTGTCGATCGCCCGCGACATCGTCGCCAGCCTCAATCGCAAGAAGTCCATGCCGCTGGCGCTGCGCGAATCGATCGAGCCGAAGTATCCGGCCGAGGAACTGTACGGCGTGATCCCGCAGGACACCCGTCGCCCGTTCGACATCCGCGAAGTGATCGCGCGCATCGTCGACGGTTCGGAGTTCCACGAATTCAAGGCGCGCTACGGCAAGACCCTGGTCACCGGCTTCGCCCACATCCACGGCTATCCGGTCGGCATCGTCGCCAACAACGGCATCCTGTTCGCCGAAAGCGCACTCAAGGGCGCCCACTTCATCGAGCTGTGCAACCAGCGCAACGTGCCGCTGGTGTTCCTGCAGAACATCACCGGCTTCATGGTTGGCAAGAAGTACGAACAGGCCGGCATCGCCAAGGATGGGGCCAAGATGGTCACCGCCGTGGCCTGCAGCCACGTGCCGAAGTTCACCGTGGTGATCGGCGGCAGCTTCGGCGCCGGCAACTACGCCATGTGCGGCCGCGCCTACGGCGCCCGCTTCATGTGGACCTGGCCGAACGCACGCATCAGCGTGATGGGTGGCGAGCAGGCCGCCAGCGTGCTGGCCACGGTCAAGCGCGACGGCATCGAGGCACGTGGTGGCGCATGGTCGGCCAACGAGGAAGCCGCGTTCAAGGCGCCGATCCGCGAACAGTACGAACGCCAGGGCCACCCCTACTACGCCAGCGCCCGACTCTGGGACGACGGCATCATCGATCCGGCCGATACCCGCCGCGTGCTCGGCATGGCCATCTCCGCCTCGATGAATGCACCGATCGAACCGCAACGCTACGGTGTGTTCCGGATGTAGCTACATCTCTGGTGCGCTGTCCAGCAGCTTGCGGATCGGGCCCAGGGCGGCCTTCAAGGTAACGAAGCGCGCAACCACGTCGCGCACGGCGGCCAGCGCCGGACTGCGGCGGCACATCAGTTTCGTCAGCGCCCGCGAGTTGTCTTGCGCGGACTCCACGCGCGGGCGTTGCACCCGTTCGTAGTCGTGTAGCGCCACCGGCACGCCGGCGCGGTCGGTGGCCAGCAATTGCCGTGCAAGCACACCGGCCGATTCCATCGCCATGCCGGCGCCGATGCCCGCAGTGGGCACGAAACCGGCGGCCGCATCGCCGAGCAATACGGTGCGTTGCACTGCCCAGGTCGCACTGCGGATGTCGGTGAGCTTCCAGTAATACGGCGTGTCGCCGCTTTCCGCTACCGATTCCAACGCGCGCAAAAGCCAGTCGTCGACGTGCCGCAATTGACTGCGGATATGCGCCACGAAGGCCTGCGGGCCGGCACGGGTGTCATCGCGGTGGCCGCCCACGAACACGCCGGCGCGACCACGTACCGGATACACGCCCACGAAGAAGTCACTGCCCCAGATTTCGTCGCCGCGGTCGGCATGCGCGGCATCGCTGTCCATCCAGGCCACCCATCCGCCCCAGCCGCAGTCGAACGTGGACACCTGCTGCGCCGGCAACAACAGTTCGCGGCTGCTCGAATGCAGGCCATCGGCCAACACCACCGCATCGAACACGGCTTCGTGCGTGCTGTCGCCCTCGCGCAAGAGGACATACGCCGCTTCCGGCGTCTGTCGCAATGCCCGCAAGGTGGTTGCGTAACTCACGGCAGCGCCCTCGTCGGCCAAGGCCTGCATCAGTTCGCCACGGGCAATGCCGCGGTACTCGCCATAGCGGCTCAGCAGGCTGTCGATGGCGTATTCGCGCAGGCGCTGGCCATGTCGTCCGTGCAATACGTAGCGATGAAAGCGCACGCTGCGCGCGCGATAGGCATCGCGTACGCCAGCCTGGCGCAGTACCGGTTCGACCAGCGGCATCAGCGCCAGCATGTAGCCGTCGTCGGCATGATCGGCAGCGCGTTCCACCAGCACCGGATGCAGTCCCCCGGCACGCAGCGCCTGCGCCAGGGTGAGGCCCGCCACACCGGCTCCGACGACCAGCACCCGCAAATGGTCGGCCTGTGCGCGGGCAAGTTGAGCATTCAACGACGTGGCGATGAACATGCGCGACTCCTGTGGACCACCCGGTCCAGAAGTCTCATCCTTGCACACCATGGACCACCCGGTCCAGTGCCGCTACGATGTCACCGTGACCACCCCGACAGCCCCCTCACCACGCGAACACGAACTACTGGCCACCGCCGCGCGGGAATTCGCCACGGCCGGCTTCGAGCATGCCTCGCTGAACGCCGTGATCCGCGCCTGTGGCATGAGCAAGAGCTCGTTCTACCACCGCTTCGATTCCAAGCAGGCGCTGTTCGATCGCGTGGTGGACGAAGCCGCCGCCGCGCTGGCGCACGAACTGGCCGCGCCCGATCCGGCGGCACTCGCGGGCCCGGATTTCTGGCCCCGGCTGGAAGCCTTCGTGACGCACGCGGTGGCGGCGCTGGCGAAACCGGCGTGGTACGCCGACCTCGGCAAGCTGTTTTACCTGCCTGACGTCTCGGCCGAGCGCAGCGCGGCAATGCGGCGCTTGCTGGCCGGAGTGGATGGCTGGGTGCAAGCCGTACTGAAGGCCGGCCGCAGCTGCGGCGCGGTGCGCGATGACCTGCCCGCCAGCCTGCAAGCCGAACTGGCCTTTGCCATGCTGCAGGCCATGGATCGCTGGTCGGTGGCACACATGGATGACATGAAGCCGGCTCAACGCCGCCGCATGGCTTCGGCGCAGCTCGATACCTTGCGCCGACTGCTGGCGCCATAGGCGGGATACTCGCGGACAGACTCGCGCGAGGAACGCGGCCAAAGCTTGCCAGCACCCCCGGCGCAGCTTGTGACGCAGGCTCGATCAGCGGCGAAGCTCAGCCAAGAAGACCGTTCGCGCGGAACGTGGCTTGCGAAGCGCATACAGGCGCGCCCTTCGACTCCGGCCCTGCGGGCCTGCGCTCAGGGCGAACGGTGGGGTATCGGCAGAATCTTGTCGCGAATCGGGAACGCGGGTGAGGTCAGTGCTGCCGACTGCGGAAATTCAGCGGCATGACCGTATCGGCAGCGGACTTCGCCGTGGCCGGCTTCTTCGGCCCGCAGGCGCCGCAGGTGGAGCAGCCGTCGGCGCAGTTGCCGGTGGCCTGTTTCGGTTGCAGGCGGCGGCTGAGTGCATGCGCAAGGCGCGAGCGGCCAGGCCGTGCCAGTCGGATCGAGGCTGCCGCAAACCAGCGGTTGGTGAGTTGCGGCGCCAGCTTGCGGAACGCCACCAGCACGCTCGCCAGCACGATGAGCCCGACCACGATGTATTGGATCAGCAGTCCGGTACTCATGTCAGTGCACTCGCGATCTGGAAGGTCAGCAGCGACGCCACGTAGGCCATCACGAACATGTAGCCGAACGAGATCGCCACATTGCGCCAGGAATCGGTTTCGCGCTTGATCACCGCCAGCGTGGACATGCATTGCGGCGCATAGGCAAACCACACCAGCAGCGACAGCGCGCTCGCCAGCGGAATGTGCGCAGCCAGCGCCGGGCCCAGCGCGCCGCTGTCGCCGCCCACCGCGTAGACCGTGGCCAGCGCGGCCACCGCCGTCTCGCGTGCGGCGAAGGCGGGAATCAGCGCCAGGCTCATTTCCCAGTTGAAGCCGATCGGCGCGAAGATGTGCGCGAAACCGCGGCCGATATAGCCGGCAAAGCTGTAGTCGATCGCCGGGCCGGTGGCGCCGGCGGGCGGCGCCGGGAAGCTGGACAACGCCCACATCAGGATGGTGAGCGCCAGGATCACGCCGGTCAGCCGCTTCATGAAGATCATGCTGCGTTCGTACAGGCCGATGCCCACGTCGCGCACCTTCGGCATGCGGTATGACGGCAGTTCCATCAGCAGTGCGTGCTCGCTCTTGTCGCGATGGATGCGCTTCATCACCCAGCCCACCAGCATCGCACCGGCAATACCCGCCACGTACAGGACGAACAGCACCAACCCCTGCAGGTTGAACATGCCGAGGACACGATGCGAGGGAATGAATGCGGCGATCAGCAGCGCGTACACCGGCAGGCGTGCCGAACACGTCATCAACGGCGCCACCAGGATGGTGGTGAGGCGGTCGCGCTGGTCGGTGATGCTGCGCGTGCCCATGATGCCGGGAATGGCGCAGGCAAAGCTGGACAGCAGCGGGATGAACGAGCGCCCGGTCAGCCCCACCGACAGCATCATGCGATCGAGCAGGAACGCGGCACGCGGCAGATAACCCGATTCTTCCAGCGTGAGGATGAAGAAGAACAGCACCAGGATTTCGGGCAGGAAGCCGAGCACGGTGCCCAGGCCGCCGAAGATGCCATCCGTGACCAGTCCCTGCAGCGGCCCGGCCGGCAACCACACGGCCAGGTGACCACCCAGCCAGCCGAAACCGTCGCCGATCAGGTCGCTCATCGGCTTGCCGGCGGCATACACCGCCTGGAACACCAGGAACATCACCAGCGCAAGAATCGCCAGCCCGAACACCGGGTGCAGCGCCCAGCGGTCCAGCGTGTCGTCCAGCTTCGCCGTGGCGCGCGGCATGGTCACGGTGGCGGCCAGCAAGGCGCGCACCTCGGCATGCAGGTCGGCACGGCTGGCTGCATCGTCAGGCTGCTTCGGCGCGGCGATCGGCACTTCACCGTCCACCCGCTCGACCAGGCCCTTCGCGCCATTCCGCTTCACCGCGATGGTTTCCACCACCGGCAGGCCAAGCCGACGCTGCAGTTCGGGCACGTCGATGACGATGCCGCGGCGGCGCGCGGCATCCATCATGTTCAGCGCCAGCACCACCGGGCGCCCCAGCCGCTTCACTTCCAGCAGGAAACGCAGGTGCAGGCGAAGGTTGGTGGCATCGGCCACGCAGACGATCAGGTCCGGCGGCGCCTCGCCCGGGTAATTGCCCTTGAGCACGTCGCGGGTGATCTTCTCGTCCGGGCTGACCGTGTCGAAGCTGTAGGCCCCGGGCAGGTCGAGGATCTGCAGCATCCGCCCGGACGGCGCCACGAAGCGCCCTTCCTTGCGCTCGATGGTGACGCCGGCGTAGTTGGCCACCTTCTGCCGACCACCGGTGAGCTGGTTGAACAGCGCCGTCTTGCCGCAGTTGGGGTTGCCCACCAGGGCAATGCGCAACGTACCCGCACTCATGCCGCCACCTCCACGCAAACCTCGACGCGCGCGGCTTCGTTGCGCCGCAACGCGAATCGCGTGGAACCGATCTGGATCAACAGCGGATCGCCGCCCATCGGGCCGCGCGCCACCACGCGCACCGGCTCGCCCTGGACGAAACCAAGGTCACGCAGGCGCTGCGCAATGGGATCGGCAGCTTGGACGTCATCGACACGTTCGACCACGGCGGGCGCACCCTTCTGCAATTCGGACAGGCGCACAGGCACCACGCTTAAATAAGAATTGTTCGCATTGTAATGCTTTCTTCGTCTTCCTGCAGCCATGCCCTGGAAGGCCGCCACCAGCGTTTAAGATGTGCCCTTTGTCCAGCGGAACCCGCCGATGACTGCCATCCAGATTGCCGACCGCGCCGGCGTGCGCGAACTCACCCTGAGCCGCCCCGAGGTGCATAACGCCTTCGACGACGGGCTGATTGCCGAACTGACGGCCGCCGTGCGGGCCGCCGCCAGCGACCCGGCCGTGCGTGCCGTGGTGCTGACCGGCGCCGGCGCCAGCTTTTCCGCCGGCGCCGACCTGAACTGGATGCGTGGCATGGCCAGCGCCAGCGAACAGGAAAACCGCGACGACTCGCTGCGTCTGGCCGAGCTGATGCGCACCCTGCAGTTCTGCCCCAAGCCGACCATCGCCCGCGTCAACGGCGCAGCCTACGGTGGCGGCGTGGGCCTGGTAGCCTGCTGCGACATCGCCATCGGCGCGGACACGGCCAAGTTCGGCCTCACCGAGGTGAAGCTGGGCCTGGTGCCGGCGGTGATTTCGCCTTACGTGCTGCATGCGATCGGATTGCGCCAGGCGCGCAAGCTGTTTCTTACCGGCGAAGTGTTCGATGCCCACGAGGCACAACGCATCGGATTGCTGCACCGGGTCGTGGCCGCCGAGGCCTTGGACGACGCGGTGGCTTTCACCCTGAAGCTGCTGGCCAAGGCCGGCCCCGAGGCGCAGCGCGAGGCCAAGCAACTGGCGCTGCGCATGGCCGGCCACGAGGAAGACGGTGCCGAGCGCATCGACCACGACAACGCCGCGCTGATTGCCCGGCTGCGCGTGTCCTCCGAAGGCCAGGAAGGGCTCAGCGCCTTCCTCGACAAGCGCGCACCGGCGTGGGTCGGCGGCGGCTGAGCAAGGCTGCTGACATCACGTCGGCAGGAAGCCGACACCAGACTGGAAAAACCACGTAACCGGACGCCGCCATGACTCATCCCGTGCTCAACCTCGACGACGTCGCCATCCAGTCGCCCACGTCCCCGCAATCATTGCCGGGCGCCACGGCCGAACGCTACGACCTGCGCCGCGGCGAGATCAGCACTCGCATCGGCGCGCGCAAGCTGGGCTACCGGCTCACCGTGGTGGCGCCGGGCAAACGCGCCTGCCCGTTCCACAGCCACCGTGGCGACGAGGAGATGTTCTTCATCCTGGAAGGCCGCGGCGAACTGCGCCTGGGTGATACCCGTCACGCGCTGCGCGCCGGCGACGTGGTGGCCTGCCCCTGCGGCGGGCCGGAGACCGCGCACCAGATCATCAACACCGGCGACACCGAGCTGCGCTACCTGGGCGTGAGCACGATGGAACCGGTGGAGATCTGCGAATACCCCGACTCCGGCAAGCTCGGCGCCTACGCCGAAACGCAGCCCGGCGAGAACGCGCAGGCACTGCGCCACCTGTGCCGCATGGAAGACGCCTGCGACTACTGGCGAGGCGAATAATCGTGCCGGTTTGCTGCGCTGCGCATCGGCGCGCCGGCGGTGATCTGCTACCGTTCCGGGGCTTTGCCCCCCTCGAACTTCCCCCCAAGGAACCTGCATGTTCGAACGCGTCCTGATCGCCAACCGCGGCGAGATCGCCTGCCGCGTGATCCGCACCTGCCGCCGGCTCGGCATTCGCACCATCGCGGTGTACTCCGAGGCCGACCGCGATGCGCAGCACGTGCGCCTGGCCGACGAGGCCTGGCCGATCGGCGGCTCGCTGCCGGCCGATTCCTACCTGCGCATCGACGCGATCCTCGACGCCGCCAAAAAGAGTGGCGCGCAGGCCGTCCATCCCGGCTATGGCTTTCTTTCCGAGAACACCGCCTTCTCGCGCGCCTGCCAGGAGGCCGGCATCGTCTTCATCGGTCCCGATCCGGCCAGCATCGAGGCGATGGGTTCCAAGGCCGCCGCCAAGCACCTGATGGCGAAGCATGACGTGCCGCTGGTGCCCGGCTACGACGGCGACAACCAGGACAACGCATACCTGGCCGAGCAGGCGCACAAGACCGGCTATCCGCTGATCATCAAGCCCTCGGCGGGCGGTGGCGGCAAGGGCATGCAGATCGTGCGCTCGGACGCGGAATTCCCCGAGGCGCTGGAAACCGCACAGCGCGTGGCCAAGGCCGCGTTCGGCGATGCGTCGATGCTGCTGGAGCGCTACATCGAGCAGCCGCGTCACATCGAGTTCCAGATCTTCGGCGACCGCCACGGCAACGTCATCCACCTGGATGAGCGCGAATGCTCGGCGCAGCGCCGCTACCAGAAAGTGCTGGAGGAAACGCCCTCGCCGTTCCTGACGCCGGAACGCCGCAAGGCCATGGGCGAAGCTGCCGTGGCCGCCGCGAAGGCCGTGAACTACGTGGGCGCCGGCACGGTGGAATTCATCGTCGGGCCCGCCGGCGATTTCCACTTCATGGAAATGAACACCCGCTTGCAGGTCGAGCACCCGGTCACCGAGCTGACCCACGGCGTGGATCTGGTCGAATGGCAATTGCGCATTGCCGATGGCGAGCCGTTGCCGCTGACCCAGGATCAGGTCGTTTCGCACGGCCACGCCATCGAAGTACGCCTGTACGCCGAAGACCCCGAGCAGAACTTCCTGCCCGGCTCCGGCAAGCTGCAGATGCTGCGCCTGCCCGCGCCGTCCGCGCACGTGCGCCTCGATGGCGGCGTGATCGAGGGCGACACGGTGACGATCTTCTACGATCCGATGATCGCCAAGCTGATCGTGTGGGACGAAGATCGCCCACGCGCGCTGCAGCGCATGCGCGAAGCGCTGGCGCAATGCGAGATCGCCGGACCGAAATCCAACATCGCCTTCCTCGAACGCCTGGTGCGCCACCCGAGCGTGGTCGAAGGAACCATCGACACCGGCTACCTCGACCGCCATCTCGACCAGTTCGTCACCGGCCATGCCACTCCCGCCGGACGCACGCTGTTCGCGGCTGCCACGGCCGCGCTGCTGCATGACGAAGCCGCCGTCCAGGGCACCGCGACCGACCCGCACTCGCCATGGGCCCGCGCCGATGGCTGGCGCATCGGCCATCCCGGCAAGCGCCTTATCGCGCTGACCCACGGCGATGAACGCTTCGAGATCGAAGCCCACGGCCACGCCGGCCACTACCGTTTGCGCCATGGCGAACGGGATGGCGAGGTGACCGGCGCCCGTCTCGACGGCAACCAGCTCAATGCGCGCTTCGACGGCGAAGCACTGCGCCTGCCGATGCGCGCTGATGGCCACCGCGTGCTGCTGCACGACGCCGAGGGCCGCCGCTGGCGCTTCGACCGCGCCGCGGCCTACGCCTGGGAATCGAAGGACGCCGCCGGCGGCAACCAGGTCGTCGCCCCCATGCCCGGCCGTATCGTGCTGGTGAAAGCCAAGCCCGGCGACGCGGTGGAAGAAGGCCAGGAATTGCTGGTGATGGAGGCAATGAAAATGGAACTGGCATTGAAGGCGCCGCGCGCCGGCACCATCGAGAGCGTGAGTGCCACGCAAGGCGAATTCGTCGAAGCCGATGCCGTGCTGGTCCACTTCGCCGACTGAGATTTTGAGCCCCTCTCCCCGTAGGAGAGGGGTTGGGGTGAGGGTTCGGCTTCGCCCGAACATTCACGCAAGCCCCGCACCCTCATCCGCCCCTGTGCGGGGCACCTTCTCCCGGGGGGAGAAGAACACGTCGTCCGGAGCCGCCCATGACCACATCCAACCACGTCCGCATCGTCGAAGTCGGCGCCCGCGACGGCTTGCAGAACGAGAAGACCCTGCTGCCGGCCGAGGTGAAGATCGCGCTGATCGATCGGCTCTCGTCCACCGGCCTGAAGACCATCGAAGCCACCAGCTTCGTCAGCCCGAAATGGGTGCCGCAACTGGCCGATGCCGCCGAAGTGTTCACCGGTATCCGCAAGGTGCCGGGTGTGAGCTATCCGGTGCTGGTGCCGAACCTGCAGGGCTACGAGCGTGCGCGCGAGGTCGGCGCCACCGAAATCGCCGTGTTCAGTGCCGCCAGCGAGGCGTTCAACCGCAAGAACATCAACGCCTCCATCGACGAATCCATCGAGCGCTTCGTGCCCGTGCTGGAACAGGCCAAGGCCGATGGCGTGGCAGTGCGCGGCTACGTCTCCACCGTGCTCGGCTGCCCCTACCAGGGGGAAGTGCCGATCAGCGACGTGGTGCGTGTGGCCAAGCGCCTGCACGCGCTGGGCTGCTACGAAATCTCGCTGGGCGACACCATCGGCGTCGGCACCCCGGCCAAGGCCCGCGCCATGCTGCACGCCGTAGCGCAGGAAGTGCCGATGGCCGCGCTGGCCGTGCATTTCCACGACACCTACGGCCAAGCCCTGGCCAACATCCTCGCCTGCCTGGAAGAAGGCGTGCGCGTGGTCGACAGCTCCGTCTCCGGCACCGGCGGCTGCCCCTACGCGAAAGGTGCCACCGGCAACGTCGCCAGCGAAGACGTGGCCTACATGCTGCACGGCATGGGCATGGAAACCGGCATCGACCTCGACCTGCTGATCGCCACCGGCGCCTGGCTGGCCGCGCAGCTGCACAAGGACACCGCCAGCCGCGTCACGCGGGCGCGCACGGCAGGGTGAGGCGTAAATCTGCCTTTCGCATGGACCAAGGCGTGATCAGCGACGACGACACAGCAGCATCATGCTAGCCATTCATCCTTTCAGGCCCTAAAGTTAACCGCGAGTCACGGGATCGGATAACTATCGCCCCTGAACTTATCGCCAGACCGTCCTTAGGGCCTCGCTCAAAATGAAGCGTATGCCACTGGAGCCGTCTGGCTCATCGATGCAACTGGAGTACTGAATGTGCCGTTCCATGGATGGGCTAAGCGACGGCCGCAACAAGCGGCCCGCTTGATCGCTCCAGCCATGCAGTACATGCAGCAAATGCCGACGCGGAACATGCCCGGCAATGGGGGGATCCAATGAACTTTATTCACGACGTCCTGGCTGGCGGCGTTCTCGTGGTCACGCTGGCCACGATCTCGGCGGCGCTGCTGTTCGACTATCTTTGGCGTTACGCCACACGTGGCTTGCTGCTTCGCCAGCAGCTCAAAACGGTTGCCGCGCGCATCGAGGCTCTTGCCAACAAACCTCGTCCCACACTGCGGGAAGAGCTGAAAAAGGTATTCGAAGGCACCGCATGCGATCACGCCTGGAGTGAGTACGAAGAGACACTCCACGACCAGTACGACATCCGGAATGGTGAGCGGAAGGTGCGCGAGGTTCGCGCCACCGTACCCTCGGAATCCTTTATCAACTTGGAAACCACAGTTGATCCAAGGATCGGATCGGAATACTTCAAACACCTGCCAGGCATCTTTACCGGCCTGGGTATCATCGGCACGTTCAACGGACTGATTCAGGGCCTCGTGGCGTTTAATCCCGATGTGGATGCGGATGCGCTCAAGGTTGGACTGAGCGGCCTGTTCGGCCATGTTCTCCACGCATTCTCCTTCTCTATGATGGCGATCATCCTTGCGATGATCATCACGATCACTGAGAAGTGGATCTACGCCGCCTGCGCCAAGTGGGTCGGTCGGGTTTCGCAGAAGCTGGACAGCTTGTTCCGCGCTGGCGTTGGCGAGGAGTATCTATCGGATCTTTTGCGCTCGTCGCAGGACAATGCAACGCAAACCAGGCAGTTGAAGGAAAGTCTGGTTCAGGATTTGAAGGAATTGTTGACGCAGCTAGCGGAGCGTCAGATCGCAGCAACCCAGCAACTTTCGATCGAGATCGGCGAGCGGATCGAAGGAAGCCTGAAGGAGCCACTTGCCCATATTGCCGACACAGTGCGCACCGCCAGCGGACAACAGACCAGCATGGCGACCACGGCGATCGAGACGTTGATGCGTGCCTTCATCGACAAAATGCAGGAAACGCTTGGGGGCCAGATGGATGGCCTTAACGAGATGATGCGCACCTCGGCACAATCCATGACGCAGGTCGAAGCTGCCATGCGCTCACTCGTGACAGATATGCAGCGAGTAAGTGGCGAGTCGACCTCAGGCATGCAGCAAGCCGTGCGCGACCTGATCGAACAGATGGGTGAACAGCAACGTCTCCACGCCAATCAGTCGACCGTCAGCATCAATAACCTGCTCACCCAAGTCGAATCGTCAGTTAAGGAGGTGGCTCGCCAGCAGGAGAACATGAGTCAGCGATCGGAGCAGTCTGTCTCCGCCCTCATGGAAGCGATGCATGATCGCGTCGACCAGTTGGCAAGCAGCAATCGCGAAACCCAAGAGCGCGGTGTCGCTCTGGCGGCGTCGCTAAGCGAGGTGTCCACCAAAGCGATATCCGGTCTCGAAGAGGGCGCCTTGGCCGTGGGACAGGCGCTCGACAGCGTGCGCGCCGCCGTTGAGCGCCTCGGCATCCTGACCGAAAAGATGTCCGCGCTGCAGTCGGGCCTGAACCAGTCAACAGAGCAGATCGCGCAGTCCAGCAATGTCTTGGGTGGCGCGGCGCAGTCTCTCAGCACGGCCATAGGCACCCTTGGAGCTGCAACATCGCATTTTGACGCGTTCGGCAAGCTGGTTCAGGCAGAAAGTGCCGCCCGCAGCGGCATGCTTGAGGATCTGAGGTGCCTGACCCAGCAAGCCCAACAAACCGGACAGTCACTCACGTCCCTGACGGATGAGGTTCGGGACAAGTTAGGCGATATGGTCGCTAAATTCGGGGTCGGCGTCAGTCAGGCGCTCGAACACAACCTCGCAACCTACAACAAGCAACTCAGCGATGCAGTCGGCATGCTCAAGAGCGCCTTCGAAGAGATCGCCGAGTCCGTGGATGCGGCGAGCTGATGATGTTTGCCAAAGTCGTTCGGCGCAAGGGCAAGAGCAAGAGCGAAGGAGAAAAGCCCTTCTGGATCTCCTACGCCGATCTCATGACCGCGATGATGACACTGTTCCTCGCAGCCATGGCCGTGACCATGGTGGCCATCACGCACAAGGTTCGCCAGGTCGAGGCCAAAGAGGTCATTCGCGCCAAGCAGATCAAGCAAATCTGCAGCAATATCCGAAGTCAGCTGGCCAATGACGGCGTGGTTCATGTGGATTGCGAAGACAACCGCATCAGTTTTGGCGAGGCCGGACGGTTCGGTCACGATGACTATCATCTCCCGTCTGCTGCAGGCCCGGCGTTGGCCAGACTGGTCCCGGCCGTACTCGAGGCTGCAGACGACCCGTTGGGCCGCAAATGGCTCAAACAAGTCGTCATCGAGGGCTTCACTGATACCGACGGATCCTATCTGTACAACCTCCATCTAAGTCTTGAGCGCTCGGAATGGGTGATGTGCCTGCTTCTGGATCCGCAGCGCAATACCGATCTTTCCTTGACGTCACAGCAGCTTCAACGGGTCCGGGACCTCTTCCTTGCCGGCGGCGTGTCCTTCAACGGCGCCAAGTCCACCAAGGATGCCAGCCGCAGGGTGGAATTCAAATTGCAATTCTACGGTTCGGATACCGACAGCTCACAAGCCAAGCCGATATTCCAAGTCACGGCGACCGACCGATGCATGCTCCACTAAGTCGATCACTTCTCGATTGGCGCATCCTGGACGAGTTGCTCGCGAACCTTGTCCGGGAACGGATCCCTGACGCCGATCATCTACCCTTGGCGGTTCAGGTCGCCGAGGTAAAGCACCGCTTCGGTACGGCCTCGGCAGCCATTCGCCCCGACAGGGTCGAGGCCGCGGCCCGTCAGGCGTTGTCTGACTTAGGCAAGTTACGCGCCAGTCACCGCTTCGTTCTTGCACATTCGCTGGCGCAACCGATCGCTGGCCTCGAAGGCAGGTCAGTTCTCGATCACGAACGAGTGGCCCGACAACTGCTCAACGATTGGGAGTCGGCGGCACGCAACCAAGTGCTAAAACTGTCGCATTGGCGCGGCCTGTTCCGATCCTATATGCAGGCGCCAGATGGCGACTGGCAGAAACGTCTGAGGCTCCTGCTCTCGAAGACGATTGAACCGGTGGTGAAGCGTCGCCGAGGCCGCCCCGCGTGGCTGGATACCCTGACCCGACACGAGCACCTGCTTGGCGACGAGCCCTGCCTTCCTTATGTCGACGAGATGATGGCCGGCGAGCACGAACTGCTCGCAGATCTCCGTGATCACGTGGATATTCCACCCACCAGCTGGTTCTGGCAGCAGCTCAAATCGAGGCTTTTTCAGCAGATCGCATCCATTGGCGAGGCGGCCTTCCGAGCATCGATTGACGCGTTCCTGGAGCTTGACCATCTGATTCCCCTAATGGGCGATGAGCTTCCGAAGGCCATCCTTGAGCGTTACGACGCAGGGAGAGATCGCTCGATACAACCGTCGCTTATGGACTTCTCGCTGAAAGCTTGGGGAAGTCCCCAGCTGGCGAGAAACACAAAGTGGGATCTTTGTCGACCTTCCGTCCGGCAGATGGTCAACAGCTGGCTGGCCAAGGACGATCTCGAAGACTTCTATCGGCTGTGCAACACCGAAAGGATGGTCGATGAGCGGCGACTGGCGTTCTGGCTTCGGTTCAAGGATCAGATGACCTTCACCCAGATACTTCTGGGTGGTCGGTTGCGGAGTAGTCGCGATCCGGACGTCAGGGCATTTATAGCGAAGAAGGGCGAGCGCCTGGGCGACCTCACGGCAAGCACCTCCACCAACAATGCCATCCTCATGCAAATTGGTGGCTGGCTGTTCATCGAGTTCAGTGAAGTGGGGACGGCAGCGCGGGCTATTCGACTAAGTGATGGGGTAATCAAGACTGGGATGGCTTCGTACCCGTTGACCACACTACGGCATACGGGCGAACAGTGGACCCACCAACCGAGTGCCGCATGGGAAGAAAAATTCCTCGACCGGCTTCGGGACGTCGGCGTTTTCCCTGACGACTCAAAGACGAAAAGATCACCGCGTGCGCCCTCCCTGCCTCAGAACGAAATCACGGCCAGCCCCAGCGTGAGGCGAGTGCAGCCTCCCCCCACCTTGATCAGCAAGCTCAGGAATATGGATGTTGAGGTCGTCGACAACCGACTGAAGGGTGGCGCGCTCTGGGTCTATACCAGCAGAAACACGACCGCTGAAGAACTTGCAGAGATCCGCAACCTGGGTTTCCGATGGAAGGAAAGCAAGCGAGGGTTCTACTTGCCATGAAATGGGGGAAATTCAGGCCATCCAGCGAGGCGATCCAGCGCACATATACGGCTCTCTCGCGTTTGGTGTGGTTGATCTTCACGCCGGTATCTGCTGAGCCGCATGCGTCCACGGATTCTTTGGCAG
>NZ_JBGBPX010000033.1:0-13709 GCF_041107475.1 Rhodanobacter sp. FW021-MT20
GGGGTTCCACGCCGGAACCGCCGAAAATTCCGAAAAACAGTGTAACTAATTGTTCTAAAAACCCTCTACTAGCCGTCGAGATGTTGGGGTGTCCCTCAACCCAGTTCAACCTCGGCGACGAGCGCGTCCAAATCGATCATCTTTCCGTTGTTCTGGAAGGTGTAGTGGCCGTTGAGCAGGATGTGCCGCCAAGCTGCCGGCGATATCTGGGTGATCATTGCCACGGCCTTGGCATTGCCGGTCGCTTCGTACTTGGTCAGTAGCCGCGAGAGGATGGCCGAGTTGTAATAGATGATCGCATTGGCAATCAGACGAGCACACTGGTTGCTAATCTCGATTTCGATGTCGGTACGCCCGGTCAATTCCTTCTTGCCACCAACCTGGGCGATGGTCGAGCGTAGCTGGTGGTACGACTCGATGCGATTCTGTGAACGATGAACGTTTCGTTCGACCTTCGGATCACGCAGGTAGCGCAGCGTATAGATGCTGCGGATGAGCTTGTCGAACTCGAAGATCGCGCGCCGCGTCGGGTTCGACTCGGTGTAGGTGCACAGCTTGCGGATCAGCGTACCCTGCGTCATTTCCTTTAGGCCAAGCGTGGCAACGATCCGGTCAATGTTCACCTTCTCGCTGACGATGAGCTGTCGATCGATCTGGCCGACTGGCTGGATCAGGCACTTTTCATACTGCGCAGGGTTGTCAGCGCAATGCAGGTCCTTCAGCTGACGATCGAGGTCGACGAAGCGTGGCTCGAAACGCCGCCCGAACCAGTGAAGTATGGCGAAATTGGCCTTGTTGACGCTGTGCATGTCGCCGGTGATCGCCGTCGGCATGATGTCCGAGGTGTTGCGATACCAGATGTCGAACACATGATGAGCTTCGTAGTCGTGCGCACCGATGAGGTAGCTGTTGATCGGCGCGTGGTTGCACAACAGCGTGTAGGCGACGACGCCCTTGCCGCGTCCGAAGTATTTGCGCGAGTAGCGCGCTTTCACAGTGGGCCGCTCGACACCGAATTTCTGGCCGTCGACGGCGCCGTATAGCGTATCGAGGTCGAACGAGTAATGCGGGAAGATCGGTAATGCGGCGATAGCGTTGCTGATGAGATCGTTGGCTGCGTGCAGCGTCGCTTGTCGAAGGTATTGCTGGTAGGTGTTCTCCAGGACGTGGTACGGAATGTCGCTGGTGCGTGCCATGACCTGATTACCATGGTTCATGGCCTGCGCCATGATAACGGCCATCAGACTGTCAGCGTCCGCCACCTTCTTTGCGTAGCGTGGCTGCAGTGGCGTGAGTGCCGACAGGAACTGGCACTGGTCGTTGACGAAGCGGAACACGTCGGCGACATCGCAGTGCGGTAACTGATCGTAGAACGCCTGTTCGCTTACCTTCGGGGCTTCGCCCTTGGGCTTGTGCCAGACAAGCGTCTGTGTGACCTTATCGTAATCCAGATGCTTCAGCTTGCCCTTTTTCAACTCGCGGTTGAAGTCCAGCCATTGCGTGTGCAGTTCGGTCGCCAGAGCATCGAGCTGGTCGTCGATCGGCTGCCGCAGGAAAGGGATATCCATCTGGGCGAGTACATCCGGCTTCTCGCTCAGCGACACCAGCTCATCGGAGAAGTGACGATGCTGCAGGCTGTCGTCGATGTAGACCTCGCCCGACTGGAGCCGCTTTCTGATCTGGCGGTACAACCAGAATTCGTAGCGATCGGCCTGCAAGCCGCTCGGTTGGCCATCGGCATCGAAAGTGAGCAGGTGCGCGCGCAACCGTTCTGGCAACGTGGCGGCTGGGCATTCGGCAACCGGCCGCAGCGATAGCCGCTGCTGCTTGGCGAACATGCTCTTGGCCCAGGCCAACTCCGCAAGCCACGGGCTGTTCGGATCGGTGCCGGCGAAATCGAGTGCAGCATATAGCGGCCGAAGATGACGACGCATGCGCCCAGCCAAACTGTCCACCGCCTTCCAGTGCAGGGCCAGCTTGTTCGCTGGCTTCACGCTCATACGTTGGCCTATGACTTGAAGCGTATCCTTCGGCAGGATCTTGTAGGCCTGCTTTCGCACGTGACCGAATGGTGTGGCGTCGACCACGGTGTCATCGACATATAGCAACAGTAGACGCCCTACACGAGGGGATTCCTGTTGCCTCTGCAACTGCTCGGCAACAAATGAATTCTTTGCGCCGGCACGGCTCTCGTCCTCCACTCGCTTCATGTGGTACGCCATGGCATCGACAAGATTGTCGGTGAGTTGCCGGTAGCGCAGCCATGCGTAGCACAGCAGATAGAGGTGGGTCTGCTCCGGTTTGAGGTCACGCAAGTCGTGGATGGTGTAGAAATTCGCCAAGCTGGCGTAGTACAGCAGGTTCTGTTGTGAGATGCCCAGCTTGGGTAGCAGCGTCTTGGCGATCTCGTGCAATGGCTCCAGCGTGACGCTCTTCTCGCGCTCGCGGGCCATCTGGCGCCAACCGAAGTCTTTGGCGTCTTGCTTGAGTGCCGCCAGTTGAGACAGGGTGTCATCGCGCACCAACAGCTGGGCCAATGCAGCTTTGGTCGATTCATCGAGCACTTCAGCCAGGAGGCCGCCCAGACGCAGGCGTTCGGTGGACAAGGCGTCACTGATCAGCTCTTGCAGGGTGGTGTAGCCAGGCCGGATGATCTTGTGTTCGTTGATCCAAACAATCAGCTCCGCGGCGACGAAGCTGGGTGTTACGTCGCGCAGAACGATTTGCGCGGCCTGCTGCGCGAGCTGTGGCACAAACCTACTTGTCCATGGCTGGTAGCCGAACAGCCTGGCGATCTGCTCGCGCTGGGCGTAGCGCTCGTGTTTGGTGATTGATTCGCGCTTGAATCGCTTGCCATGGAAGTAGCGGCTGAGTACGAAGGTGCGGTCATCCTCGACATCGTCCAAGTCGAAACGGAAGAAGGCATGCTTGGCCTTGAAGTAGCCGATCTGCAGGGCGCAATAAACCTTCGCATGCATGCCTGACCGGCTACTGGCGAGCGCGAGTTCAGCTTCTGTCAAAGCCAGGTATTCCAACCGCTGCGCATCATCGAAATCTGGCAGGCCGTACAGGGCTTCCTGTTCGGCTTCCGAGAGGACGGCCAGTCGCTCGTTTTTCGCAATCATCGTGGCGTGGGAAGTGCCGGCGTAGCCGCTGTCTGCAAGTTGGTGCTGATCGGAAGAAACGGCACACTCGCGTCCATATAGCGCATGGCCGTATCGACCTTGCGCCATCCCACATACACCATCAGGCTCTTGAGATCCCAGCCGCTGGCGTTCGCCCAGTTGGCGAAGCCGCGCCGCAGCGAATGTCCACTGTAGGCATGGGCCTGGGACAAACCGGCCTGGGCAAACGCCCGACGCAGGATCGGCACGATACTGTCGACATCGAGTGGCGTTTCGCCCAGCTTTCCCCAGCGATTGATGGCAACGAACAGCGGCCCTTCCGTTCGTTTGGAGGCGGCGATCCATGCCTGGACAGCGTCGATCGGGCACCAGCGCGACAACGCCGGCATCTTGAATGTTCGGCCATGGTTGTCCCGATCCGTCTTGCTGCGCGGCAGGAACCCTGTCAAGCCTTCGCCAAGCCGAAGATCGATGTGTTCGATACGTAAACGGGTCAGTTCATCGGCGCGGAATCCTTGCCAGAAACCCAGCAGCATCAGGGCCCGATCGCGCCGATATTGCAACGTGCGCAACCTATCGTCATTCTGTTCTGCGAGTGAGCCTGCGGTATCGAGCCAGTCTGCCACCGTGCCCAGTTCAGTCAGTTGCAGAGGGATAGCCTGTTTCTCGACAGCCGGATGCAAGGCCCTGATGCCCTTGAGCACTTTCCGCACTAGCGGCATGCGCGTCGGATCAGCAAACCCCTGTTCAATGTGCCAGTTCGCCAAGGCCGCCAAGCGTTGCCGGAGCGTGTTGATGGAATGTTGTTCCGCGTAATCCGCCAGATATCGCGCCACACTATCGGCCGTCGTTGGCAGGTGCCCGCCCCATTCCACCTCAAAGTGGCGGATGGCCGAGGCGTAACTTTGCCGTGTATTGACGCGCGTTGCGGCATCGAGATATGGGCGGAGGTCAGCCATGGGGGTGATTTGACCATATTTGTGCTCAACCCGCTGTTTGTGAGTCCGCGATCAGCATGATTCGGACGGTGTGATTACTTCTGACCTGCACATTTCTCCGCGGACGCGATCTCGTCGAGTTGTCATCCTTTGTCGTCGGCTCGTGTCGGATTTCACCTACATGCTTGACTTGCGTCGCCCACACGATGAAGTACGCGCCCTCCGTCTGCGACGAATCCTGTCGAAGGATTCCGAGCGAACCCCCAGTTCCTGCCGAGTCGATACCGCCTGTCGCATGAACCTGCGGTTGACGCCGTTGGCTGTGGCGCAGTAGAACGTTAGTCAAGTCATGACGCCCGTCATGCGCAGTTGGGGACAATCGACGATGCGATGGATGCCAAAGGGAGCTTTGGCGCGCGTAAGTGCGCTCGTGTGGGTTGGCTGGATGGTCGGGACAGGGATATGTCACGCGCAGTCCGTGACCCCCGAAGACGAATACAAAAAGCTGATCCAGGTGCACACGGGCATCCAGCCCTTGGGCGCTCATCCCTTTGGCGAGAGCATCAACCTCTACAACGGGGCGCTATCGTTCGAAGTCACGGACGTCAGCCTGCCAGGCAGTGGTCCGACCCTGCAGCTGTCGCGCTCACTGGATACCACCGAACTGGACAGCTTTACGCTCAATAGATCGCGTCCGTTCGGTGACTGGGATCTGGATATCCCCCGGATCGAGACAGCGACCGCCAAAGAGCCGAGCGTAACCGGCTGGGAGGTGGAGGCGACCAATCCGCTGGATCGATGCACTGATTTTGGCGCGCCGCCACCGGTGCCGACGCCGTTGGGGGCCACCTGGGATCCGGGTCAGTGGTGGTATGGCTACCATCTCATCATTCCAGGTCGGGGCAGCCAAGAGCTATTGGAACGCAGTACAAGCATCATACCGACGAGTGGTGGAGTCTTCCCGGCCGTCACCAAGCGGAACTGGATGATCCGTTGCGGCGTAACGGCCGACGACGGTGGTGAAGGTTTCGTGGCGATGGCGCCCGACGGGACCCAATACACCTTTGCGCACCTGGTCTACCGCCCGATGTCCGGCATTAGCCAGGGAGGGTCGGTTTTGGTTCGCCGTGACGCCCTGATGTATGTGACGCAGGTGCGCGATCGCTTCGGTAACACGTTGACCTATCACTACGACAGCAGCACAGGCTATCTCAGCAGCATCACGGCCAGCGACGGTCGATCGATCACGGTGAGCTATGTGTCGGGCAGTCTACATATCAGCTCGATCACCGCGCAGGCGTCAAACGGAACGACGCGGATCTGGACCTACAGTTACGACAGCAGCAGCTCGGCGCTGACGCGCGTCCAGCTACCCGATGGCAGTGCCTGGTCCTACAACCTGGGGCCGCTCCAGAAATCACAGGTCACCAGCAGCGGGGGTAATTGCTACGCCAACGTGGTGCCGACGCTCACGGGAAACACCGTCACAGGGACTGCCACCACACCCTCCGGACTCACGGGTAGCTTCACGCTAATCCCCATGATGCGTGGTCGTTCCTATGTGCTCAAGAGTTGCTATGGCGGCAACGGCGGCACTCAGGCGGTGTACTCCACCTACCCCGAGGTGTACTACCAGCCGTCGATGTCCAGTGAGGTCGTTTCAGGGGCGAACGTTCCCATCGAAACCTGGAGCTACAGTTACTCGCCCGCCAACGAGAGCTGGAAGACCGACAGCTGCGCCAGCACCAGCAGCTGTGCATCGACGGTGTACATCGATGTCACGAATCCGGGCGGCAGCACCACCCGCTATACCCACAGCAATCGCTTCGATGCCACCGAGGGGCAACTGCTGCGGACCGACACCTACAGTGGTGCCGCCGGCAGTACGTTGATGCGTTCGGTGGTCAACACCTACGCCAACCCCACCGGGGGGCCCTGGCCGTCGAGTTATGGCGCGGATCCTCAAGATCGGAACAACTTGATCCAAACCGAAGAACTCGCGCCCCTCGGCCAACGCCAGATCCAACAGAACGGCGACACCTACACCTGGCACGCGAACGCGTTTAACGATTATGCCCAGGTGACTGATGCGACACGCAGCAACTCGATCAGCGGCGAGCCGTCGATCGAGGAGGCAACGACCTACCTCAACGACACCAACACCTGGGTGCTGGGCCTGCCGGAGACGGTCACGAACGTGGGGACCGGCGAGCAGGAGGTGAGCAACATCTACAACACCTCCTCAAACATAAGCGGCATCGACTTGCTGACGTCGCGCGCACGCTTCGGCGAGACCCTGATGACGTACACCTGGAACGGTGCGGGTCAACTGGCCAGCTTCACCGACGGCGACAACCACACCACGACCCTGGGCAATTACTACCGCGGCATTCCGCAGGCGATCGGCTACCCCGATGGCACCAGCGAGTCCCTGAGCGTCGATGACTTCGGTGACATCACGTCGATCACCGACCAGGCGGGGCATACCACCCAGTACAGCTACGACGCGCTGGGCCGTGTCACCCAGATCACCTACCCCTACGACAGCAGCATCGACAGCGCGTCGTGGTATCCGAAGACCTTCAGCTACAGCTACGTCACCGGTGCCGAGCGTGGGGTGGCCGCCGGCCACTGGCGCGAGACGGTGACCCAGGGCGCGTCGACCGACACCACCTACTACGACGCCGAGCTGCGCCCGGTGCTCAACGACACCTCCAACGGCAATACAGATATCACCACCGCCAAGGCCTACGACTGGCGGGGGCTGACCACGTTCGCCTCGTACCCGGTCAGCGGCAGCCCGGCCCTGTCGTCGGTCACCAGCGGCACCCACAGCACCTACGACGCCCTGGGCCGGCTGACCCAGAGTCAGCAGGACTCGGAGCTGGGCACGCTGACCACCGCGATGGCCTACCTGTCCGGTGCCCGTGAGCAGGTGACCGACCCGAAGGGCAACGTCACCACCACCACCTACCAGGTGTTCGACCAGCCCTCGTACGGCGGTGTCCTTGAGGTCCAGGCGCCGGACGGCGTCACCCAGACGGTCACCCGCGACGTCTACGGCAATCCGACGTCGATCACCCAGTCGGGCAGCTACGGCACCGAAACGGACAGCGTCACCAAGACGCTGGTCTATGACAGCTTTCACCGCCTGTGCCGGACCACGGAACCGGAAACCGGCAGCACGGTGCTGGCCTACGACGGTGCCAACAACATCGCGTGGAGTGCCAACGGACTCAGCCTCACCGGTACCGGGTGCGACCAGGATCAAGTGGCGGCGGCGGCCGAGACCACGCGCACCTACGATGTGATGAACCGGGTGCTGACGATCCAGTCGCCCAGCGGTACGCAGAGCACGGTCTACACCTACGATGCGCTGGGTCGCGTCCACACGGCGGCCTCTGGGATCGCAACGCAGGCCTACGCCTATAACAGCCTGGGCCTGGTGACCGGTGAGAGCCTGGCGGTGGCCAGCAGCGGGTACACCTGGGCGCTGGGCTACAGCTACGATGCCTACGGCCATCTGGCCAGCATGAACTATCCGGCCGGAACGGGGACGAGTGAAACCGTGAGCTATGCCCCCGATGCGTGGGGCCGCCCCACCCAGGTGGGCAGCTACGCCACCGGCGTCAGCTACTTCCCGGACGGCCAGCTCCAGGGCTTCACCTTCGCCAGCGGCACCAGCTACCTAGCCGATGAGAATACCCGACACCTCACCCGTAACTTCACCTACGGCGTGGGCAGCACCCTGGCGGTGAGCGAGGACCTGGCCTACGACGCGGACGGCAACCTCACCAGCGTCAACGACCTGGTCGACGGCACGCGCAGCAAGACCTTCGGCTACGACGCACTGAACCGCCTGACCAATGCCAGCGCCCCGAACCTGTACGGCACGGAGAGCTATACCTACGACCCGGTCAACAACCTGCGCACGCGGCTGAGTGGCGGGGCGACCTACACCTACAACTACGACGCGAGCAACAAGCTGACCAGCATTACCCAGGGCGCGAGCACGGTGGACAGCTTCGGCTACGACGTCCGGGGCAACGAGATCACCCGCAACGGCGCGACGCTGACCTTCGATGCGAAGAACCAGTTGACCTCGGTCCCGGGCGTGGCGACCTATGCCTACGACGCCGAGGGGCGACGGGTGGAGAAACAGCTGACCAGTGCCAGCTATCCCACGTACGCCTTCTACGGCCACGCCGGGCAGCTGATGTACCAGTACGACCCGGCCACGGCCACGGCGACGAACTTCGTGTACCTGGGCACCAAGCTGATCGGCGACAGCACCACCGTGCAGCTGACCCAGCCGGGCGGCATCAGCTTCAGCGCCAACCCGAGCGGAGGCAGCACGGGCGTGAGCTGGGGCAGCGTGCCGGATGCGACCAGCTACATGCTGCAGCAGAGCAGCGATGGCGGCGGCAGTTGGAGCACGGTCTACAGCGGTAGTGCGAGCAGCACCACGCTGTCGGGGCTGGCCGGCGGCCGCTACGTGTATCGGGTCCAGGCTTGTGCCAGCAGTGGCTGCGGACTGTGGACGACCTCGCCCACGCTGGGCGTGCAGCCGGCGATCCCGACGATCAGCACGCCGGGCGGTACGGTCAACGGGACCTACACCGTGAGCTGGAGCAGCCCTGCCAGCGCGACGGGCTACATCGTGCAGGAGCAGGTCAATGGCAGGTCCTGGACGACCTTGGCGAGCAACACGCCAGCGACCTCGATCAGCCGTCCGGGCACGAGCACGGGCAGCTACGTGTACCAGGTCGAGGCGCTGAACAGCTACGGCACCCGTGGCTGGGGCACCTCGGCGACGGTGAGTGTGAACACCGCCTACGGCGTGGTGCCGATCCCAGTGCCGACGTTGTCTGTGCCGGGCACCAGCAGCACGGGCAGCGCCACGGTGAGCTGGACCGCCGCCTCGCCGGTCACCGGCTACATCTTGCAGCAGAGCGGCAACGGCGGCACGAGCTGGAGCACGGTGTACAGCGGCACCGGGACCAGCATGGCCCTGAGCAATCTGGGCAACGGGAACTACACCTACCAGGTGCAGGCGTGCAACGACACGGCCGGCGACTCGGTCTGCACGGCCTGGGCGAGAGGCGGTACGTTGGTCGTGACCCATCCCCCAACGAGTGCCCCGGGTCTCAGCGTGCCGGGCACCAACAGCACGGGCAGCTACACGGTGAACTGGAGTCCTGTCAGTACGGCGACGAGCTACACCCTGCAGCAGAGTGTCAATGGCGGCGGCTGGACGACGGTCTATAGCGGCGCTGGCACGGGCTTCGGTCTGAGTGGTGAAGGCAACGGGACCTATGCATACCGAGTGCAGGCGTGCAATGCAGGCGGCTGCAGCGGGTGGAGCGGCACTGGAACCTCCACGGTCACGCACCCACCGGCGAGTGCGCCGGGCCTGAGCGTGCCCGGTAGCAGCAGTACGGGCAGCTACACGGTGAGCTGGGGAGGTGACAGTACAGCGACCAGCTACACGTTGCAGCAGAGCAGCAATGGCGGAAGCAGCTGGGGCACAGCCTACAGCGGCGGTGGGACAAGCGATGCCATCAGCGGGATCGGTGACGGCACGTATACCTACCGGGTGCAGGCCTGCAATGCCGGCGGTTGCGGTCCCTGGAGCGGAACGGGGACCATCAAGGTCGCCATCATCCCGGCCGAGCCGGGGTATGTCTCGGTCCCGACTGATGTTTACTATCCGAATGGTCGGTGGGCAGTGAACTGGCCAGCGGTGAGTGCGGCGACGAGCTACACCCTGCAGCGGGCACCGTCAGGCACGGGGACGCCCTTGATTACAGTCTATACGGGGTCGGCAACGAGCGCGGATGACGGTGGGACGGTGATGCCTGGGACCTATGTATACAGCGTGAAGGCGTGCAACGCGAACGGATGTTCGGGATGGAGGGCATCGTCGCTGGTAACGGTGATCTGCAGCTATGGAACCTCGGCGATGCTGAAACCGGGAACGGTACAGCCGTACCTGATCCGTTGTCCTTGACCGTCATGCAGGGAGCGAGGCCATGAAGCGACTAAATGGGATCTGGGTGTGCTTGGCGCTGTTTTGGGTTGGTATGGCCGCGCAGGCGCGCACGATGCACTTCTACTACACCGACCCGCAGGGCACGGTGCTGGCGAAGACGGATGTGCAGGGGAACATCTTGGCGCGCTACGACTACAAGCCGTACGGCGGGCTGGTGAGCGGACAGGGACCCGATGGACCGGGCTACACAGGACATGTGAACGACCTGGAGACCGGGTTGGTGTACATGCAGGCGCGCCACTACGATCCAGTGGGGCGGTTCCTTAGCGAAGACCCGGTAGGCCCGGAACCGGGCAACATATTCAGCTTTAATCGGTATGCCTATGCCAATAACAATCCAGTACGGTTTACCGATCCGACGGGCCGTTGCGCGGAGTATTACAGCAAGAAGCAAGGTGGAGGTTGCAAGGTCAATATACAGTCTGGCCTGAAGGGCAAAGCCTTGGCTGCCGCCAAGAAAGCACAAAAATCTTTGGAGGGGGCGCTAAACAGGTATGACAAGAAAATTAATGCGCTGTCTGGCAATGCAAACGTGAAAATTGTAAATTCGCAAGGAAAGGTCATTGGCTCGATGACTGGTTCCGAGATTAAAGCTGTTTGGAATGGAACGAAGTTCACTGTAACGTCCAATATGAACTACAGAAATGGTGGGGCTGGAGGCGGAACTGGCGGAATATGGAATGGAAGCTCGTTTTCAGGGCACAGTGGCCTAAATGCTTCAGCTGTTTCGCAGTACGCTACAGCGGCGGGCTGGTACAAGCAATCGCCGCTCGCCGGAGTCAGTACCTTAGTATTTCATGAGCTCGGCCATGAAACCCACTTCGGAATGGGGTTGACGCAGAAATATCCGGTGACATCCACAATTGAGTGGCCGCGTGAATGGGGCGCAAGTTCTGCGGGTAACGCCATGGCCGGTTCGGTGGGGGCTTCTTTCAATTGTTCGATACCAGGTGGTTGCATGCCATGATACGTTACACTGCATCAGTTTTTTTGCTCATAGCTGGCCTGACTCCAGCTGTTGCGCAACAGAAAAAATGTGAGCATTCCAATATCCATGCCATTTTCACGGCATCAAATGGGAGCGACATCGAACTTAATGCCCGCACAGGAACTATCCGTCTTTCACACTCGCAAGCTGTTGCACTTTACGATTGCGGAAATAACACTGAAACATGTTTTACAGATTATCACGGCTTCGCTTTTTCTTTCTCTCGTGAGTGCGACAAGATTGGAATTAGTCGCGACCCAAAAAATACGAAATTAACACCCGAGATAGTTTCCGTGTTACACGGTAACTTATGGGTTGTTTTTGATGCCTCGCCGAATTTTCTATTCCATTACGTAGTACCTAAGGGCGTTGTTGGCATATACGTTGGGTCAACGCCATCATTCGATTTCCGTAGTCTTTTTCATGACCATAATGTGCAGATTGGTACTTTGAATGCCGTGGAGTATCAAATTACCTCTGATTCAGACGCTGTGGCTGCGTGTAGGCGGTAGAAAAAGTAAGGCGCTGTTCGCATTGAGTAGTGACGTCTCAGGCTGTGAGTGGGCCTGAGGGCATGGTTGCGGCAAGTCCGAAGGGTTCGGGCGCAGGAGCCACCGATGCGTGGCCGCGAACTGAACCGCTGGCTGGAGCAACTGGCGAGCTTGACGCCCCGCCAGCGCGAGCAAGTCAAAGCCCACCTCCAGGACTTGACTGGCCATGATGCAATGACCGAACCGCTTGCCGAACGCCCCCCCCATTGTCCTGGCTGCCAAGGGTCGCTGGGTTCGCAACGGTCAGGCCTATGGTCTGCAGCGGCTCAAAGGTTGCGGTAGGAACGCCGGTTGCCCGACGCCCTCCGCACAGATCCGTACGTGCGGCATTACCGCATACGGCTCTTGCCTAAGGTCGTGACGCAGCGAAGTGCACCCCCGGATACGGGTGGATTTGTCGACAGTACAGCACAGGGCGACGAGCGAGACGATTGAAGCGCTCCCAAGACTGTCGATGACGCTGGCTGCGCCGCAGCAGGGCATGTCGCCAAGTGCGACAGACTTCGCTGCGGAAACCTGCCAAACGCTTCAGGTTGCCGGGGACGGCATGGTAGTTGTGGTGGAAGCCGACGACTCCTATTTCCTGCACTCCTACAGGGACAACCGTAAGCGTCCGGTGATTGATACTGGTGGTCTGCATGCTCGCACGCGACGCCAATCCAAGGTGACTTGTGTGGTCGAACGGCAAGTGTTGCAGCTCGGGTTCGGCCCCGGGCCGCGGCTCGGGGCGGAATCGTAATGATCGACGATAGTGCGCCCCCCAGAAATTGTGTTAACACCGGATAACTTCCCATTATCCGGTGTCATAATTTCAATGTTGAACGCCGCCTTGATCACTTGAAACATTACGTAATTACATGGTATGTAATGTGTTACGAAATACCAAGGAGGCCCGGCGATGGCCCGTGGCGGCGTGTACAAGACCGAGATCGAGAAGGCCCGTAACGCCTTGCTGGCTGAGGGAAAACATCCCTCGGTGGACGCGGTGCGGGTAGCGTTGGGCAACACTGGCTCGAAAACGACCATCCACCGCTACCTCAAAGAACTGGAGGCTGAGGACGCGGCCGGCGTGGGCGGCAAATTACCGATTAGCGACGCCTTGGCCGATCTGGTCAGCCGATTGGCGGGACGACTTCAGGAGGAGGCGGACGCCAAGATCGCCGAGGCAGCCACCCGTTTCGAGGCCCAGCGGAAAGAGCTGACCGCCCAGTTGGACCAGACGCGGCAGGAGGCGACGTCCATCCGTGCCGACCAGGAGCGCACGGCGACGGCGCTGCGCGAAGAACAGGCGCAACACGAGACCACGCGCCAGGCGCGGCTCGATGCGACGCTACAGGCGCGGCAACTGGAAGAACGCGTCACTGGTTTGACCGCCCGCATAGCCGAGCACGAAGCGCATGCGCAGTCGCTGGAGGAGAAACACTTGCATGCCCGCGAGGCACTGGAGCACTACCGGACGTCCGTAAAAGAACAGCGAGAGCAGGAACAACGCCGGCATGAACACCAAATCCAGGAACTGCAGGTCGCCCTGCGCCAGGCAAACGAAGCCCTCACGAGCAAGAATCACGAACTCTTGCAGCTCAATCGCGATAACGGACGCCTGACGGAGCACAAGGCGCGACTGGACAAGGAGTTGCAGCAATCACGAAGCGCGGTGCGTACGGCACAGGATGAGGTCGCCACTCTCAAACCCGTGGTTGCAGAGTTGGCCAGCCTGCGCGCGACGTGGGGCCAGGATGTCCAGGCGCTGGAACGTCTGCGCCTCGATCAGGAGGCCACGGTGCGGGCGCTCGATCAAGAGCGGGCGGCACGACAGGACGCCGAAAACCGCGCCGTGTCCGCGCAGGCCCGACTTGTGGTGCTGGAAGAGGTTCTGCCTAGGCTGCAGTTTGCGTCCACGCCGGCGCCAGCTGCAGCAACGTCGTGATGTCAGGTGCAACCGCGATTAGCACGAATTCGCCGATGCAGCTAATTTTAGCTGAGTCCAGCTAATCCTTTACAAACAGCTGGTTAGACGAATTTCCGGAATTTTCGGCGGTTCCGGCTTACACCCCC
>NZ_JBGBPX010000034.1:0-12404 GCF_041107475.1 Rhodanobacter sp. FW021-MT20
CCAGTAGCGATCACGCCTGTCCAAGCCATACGGCTACTGGATTCCGGCCTGCGCCGGAATGACGAGCGAGGGTGCGGCATCGGTACAAGTCATGCGGAACCACAGGGTTCAAAATTATTCCGGACAGCAGTGGGCCTTCGCCGGGATGACGAGCACGATAAGTCATCGCCAGCCGATGTGAAGTCACCCCCTTGCCGCATCCCGGGCAAACACCGCCACGCCTTCGTTCCTCGGAGCCATGCTCGGGTTATTCCGGACAGCAGTGAGCTTTCGCTGGAATGACGGTGTCGAAGCGAAACGGCGCAGCGGATGTGCGGAAGGGAGAACCCGCGACCAACCCGTACAATGGCCATCCAGACCAGGAGCGAGTCCATGAGCCAGCCTTCCCGCTACGCCGTGTTCGGCCATCCAATCGGCCACACGCAGTCGCCGCGGATTCATCAGTTGTTCGCCGCCCAGTTCGAGATCGCGCTGACCTATGAAGCCATCGATGCCGCGCCAGAGGCGTTTGCCGAGGCGGTGCAGCGCTTCTTTGTCGCCGGGAACGGCCACGGCGCCAATGTCACCCTGCCGCACAAGGGCGCGGCCTTCGCGCTGGCGGACGAGCGCAGCGAGGCGGCGATGCGCGCGGGCAGCGCCAACGTGCTCACCCGGCTGGCGGATGGTCGCCTCGCCGCACACAACACCGATGGTGCGGGCCTGGTGCGTGATCTCACCGAGCGCCACGGTGCCGATCTGCGCGACCGCGACATGCTGCTGCTCGGCGCCGGTGGTGCGGCGCGCGGGGTGGCGTGGTCGCTGCTGGATGCCGGCGTGGCCTCGCTGACCATCGTCAACCGCACGGCAGCCACCGCCGATGCGCTGGCCGATGCGATCGGCGAACCGGCGCGCGTGCGTACGCGTTACTGGCAGGACCTGGCCGACATCGGCAGCTTCGACCTGATCATCAACGCCACCTCGGCCGGCGTGCTGCACCAGTCGCTGGGCCTGCCGTTCTCGCTCGTCGGCACGCGCGCCGTCTGTTACGACCTGGCCTATGGTGCGGCGGCTGTCCCGTTTCTGGCCTGGGCGCAGGCGGCCGACGCGCACCGTTCCTTTGATGGCCTCGGCATGCTGGTGGAAACCGCGGCCGATGCGTTCGAACTGTGGCACGGCCAGCGGCCCGACACGGAGCCGGTCTACCAGGCGCTGCGCCAGCCGACGGTCTGATCGCGGCCGCGTCGGCAACGATCCGAAACAGCCACGCGCAATCGTGATGCGCATCACGATTGCGCGTCCAGTCACCGCAAATTTTCACTCGCATTTGGCCGTTTAGACGGACTTTCCCCCGTTAAACAAAATCGCGTGCTAGCGTCGCCGACGCAGGGGATACAGCATCACGCGAGGGGAAGTCGCATGTTGTCGAAATCATCATGGACAAGCCTGGCCGTGGCCGGGCTTGCGTGGTTTGCCTGCGCCGCATTCGCGACCGGTTCCAGCGAGCCGTCGCCGGTCGGTTCCAGCAACGTGACCACCGCCGATCCGGCGGTGCCGCGACCACCGGGCAAGCCGTGCGTGGTGGAGCTGTTCCAGAACGACGCCTTCACGGATTTCAGCAACCACCCCTTCAGCTACACGCCGCCGAGCGGTTGCGGCACGCATTGGTCGAAGGTGGTGCTGGAGGCGGACTTCTCGGTCACCGCCGGCCGCCAGTTCGACCGCACTGCATCGTTGTGGCTGGGTGGCGTGAACCTGTACTTCGGCACCACCGAGGAGCCGTCCGCGACGGTGGCGCCGAGCTGGCACGTGGAACGTGACCTCACCGATTACACCGCGCTGTTCCGCCAGGCCGGCCAGGGCCAGGCGGTGCTTGGCAACGTCGTCAACGACACCTATACCGGCGTGATCCACGGCAGCGCGAAACTGCTGTTCTATCCGGCCTCGATCTTCGCGCCGTCCGGCCAGGTGCCCGATGCGGTGTATCCGCTGGGCAGCGATCCGGTGGGCAGCACGGTGTCGCTGAACGACCCGACCAGCCAGTTGGCGAAGACGCTCAGCCTGCCGCGCAACGTGGAGCGCGCCTATCTCGACGTATTCGCGCAAAGCCAGAATGCCGACGAGTTCTGGTACACCTGCGTGCCCGATCAGTACGCCAGCGAAGTGCAGAGTTGCGGCGGCGGCAACTTCCGCGAAGCCGAGGTCAGCATCGACGGCCAGCCGGCCGGCGTGGCGCCGATCTATCCGTGGATCTACACCGGCGGCATCGACCCCTACCTGTGGCGACCGGTCACCGGCGTGCAGACGCTGAACTTCACGCCCTACCGCGTCGACCTGACGCCGTTCGCCGGCGAACTCAGCGATGGCGCGCCGCATACCGTGGCGGTCAGCGTGGCCGGCGCGGCCAACTATTTCTCGGCCACGGCCAGCCTGCTGGTCTATCTCGATCCGCACGCGAAGCAGGTCACCGGCACGGTCACGCGCAATACCCTGGTCGGCCAGCCGCCCGTGCCGACCATCGGCGACACCTTGAAGACCGATACCAGCGGCAACGTCAGCGGCGAGATCACCACCCGGCTCTCCCGCCACTTCGTGATCGAGGGCTATGCGAACACTTCGCACGGCCGCGTCGACACCACGGTGAAGCAGACCGTGGGCTTCGCCGATACGCAGAACTTCACCCTCAACACCACCACCTATCGCCAGCAGATCGACCAGCTCACCTCGATGGACGGCACCAGCACCAGCCGCATCGGCCGCTTCGTCACCAACGAATACAGCCAGCACCGGCGCTATCCGCTGCACCTGGACTACGACCAGCAGGTGGCATCCGACGGCAGCGCAAGCATCACCACCACGGTGCACCAGGGCTACGAACAGAAGGTCGCGCAACGCTTCGGCGGCCTCACGCTGTATTCGGCCTCGGTGCACAACACGGTGGATACCAGCGACACGCTGAATTACGACAGCGACGGCCACTTCACCGGCCACAGTGGCCAGCAAAGTGCGCAGATCTTCGCCTTCCACGACTCGCTGGGCGGCTGCTATCGCGGCCACGTGACGTCGGCCGGCGGCGTGGTCACCGGCGACACCAGCGGCAAGGGCTGCCCCGGCGGCGACAACCATGTCGAGTGGTTCACCCATCCGGATGGTTCGCCCGGCTACGGCCGCAGCCTGCTGGGCTGGTGAAACGGGCCTGGCGCCGTGCGCGACGCCGGGTCATCCAGCTGACATGAAGCCTGATTACCGTGCGCGTTTGTCGATGCCGTCCATGCGGAGGCCATCGCAAACAGCCACGACCATCAGGCAGGTGTCATGTTTCGTTTTCCCTTGTTCACGTCGCACTGGCGCGCGTATGCGCTTGCCGGCCTTTTGCTGCTCGGCGTCGGCGTGGCGGGCGCGTCCTGGTATGCGAAGGCGGCCACGCCGACCGCGCCGGCCATGAGCCAGGGCGAAGCGATCCTGCTCAAGCTGGCCACCGGCGCGTTGAACGATCATCACCTGGTCGCCCCGGTGGGCAGCAACGCCTACGAGTTCTACTTCAGTGTGCTGCAGCTTGACCCGCACAACGAGGTAGCGTTGCAGGCCATGCACGACGCCTTCAAACCCTCGTGCGACATCGTCGAGCGCACGATCGACCGCGGCGAGCTGGACGAGGCGCAGCGCGAACTGAACCTGCTGCATCTGTATGCGCCGGACAACTACACGCTGTTGCTGCTCACCGGCAAGCTGGGCGCGCAACGCGCCATGCAAGCGCGCCAGCACGAGCTGGAAGCGGCGCGGATCAGGGCACGGCTCGCGGCGCAGGCGGGCGAGGCGCCGATGGCCGAGTAGTCATCGGCGGCACGCGGCTTGTCGCCGCCGCTGCACTGGCGAGGTCGACCTCAACCGGCGGCGAGATAATCGTTCTTGATGTGCACGTAGTGCTCGGCCGAGTAGCGCAGTTGCTCGACCTGCCGGTCGCTCAGCACGCGCACGCACTTGGCCGGGTTGCCCAGCCACAGCTCGCGTTCGCCAACGACCTTGCCGGGCGGCACCACGGCGCCGGCGCCGACGAAACCGTAGTCGTGGATCACCGCGCCATCCAGCACGCTGGCATGCATGCCGATCAGGCAGTAGTTGCCGATGCTGCAGGCGTGCACCACCGCGGCGTGGCCGACGGTGACGCCTTCGCCGATCAGGCAGGGAAAGCCCGGTCCGTACGGCCCGGCGTGGGCGACGTGCACGATGGCGCCGTCCTGGATGTTGCTCTTCGCGCCGACGCGGATGTGGTTCACGTCGCCGCGCAACACCGCGCCGGGCCAGATCGAGACGTCGTCGCCCAGCACCACGTCGCCGATCACGCTGGCGGCGGGATCGACATAGACGCGTTGGCCGAGGGTGGGCGCGATGCCCTTGTAGCTGCGAAGGTTCATCCGTGCATTTTAGGAGCGTGGGCGGCAGAAATCTTCCGGGCTGCAAAAGTGTCTGTGTGGTCCATATGTCCGTCGCTTCTTGGCCCATAGAACCACTATGGGCCGACGAATCGTCGAAAATCTGTCCTCACGCAGCCACTTTTTCGCCTCGAAAGTTTCTACCGTCCACGCTCCTGGCGGTGAAAAGCCTTCGTTCCCGCCGGGGCAGAGAAGGGAGTTAGGGCACGGTAGTGCTGGCAGGCTACGCTTCGCCCGGACCCTCACCCGGCTGCCGCCACCCTCTCCCGGGGGGAGAGGGATGTACTCGTCGATGGCTCAGCCCTGCGCTTCCAGCACCTTCACGGCCGCGCGGTAACCCGCTTCCACCGCGCGGTCCCAGTCATCCCAGTCGAGCATGCCGACGTGTTCCAGCGACGGCGTGATCAGCACGTCGGCGAGGGTGCGGCAGCGTTCGCTGATTTCCTCGCTGTTGACCATTGCCGCGCGGGTCAGGGTGGAGACCAGCCCCGGCCAGCCGCGGTCGTCGCGGCGATTCATCAGCAGGCGCCACCAGGGCGGCGTGGCGGTGGCTTCCAGGCGGGTACGCAGGCGTACGTCGGCGCGGATGCTGACGGCGGTGATGTGGGCGATGCCATCGTCGGACATCACGTCGGTGGGCAGGTTGTCGATCAGCGCGCCGTCGACGTAGACGTCGCCATGGTGCAGCACCGGCGGCAACACGCCAGGAATCGCGCTGGAGGCGCGCAGCCACAGCCACAGCGGGCCACGTCGATGCACCGCGCGATCCTCGCCGGTGAGGTTGGTGGAAACGCAGAAGAACGGCCGCGCCATGTCCTCGATGTCCACCTCGCCGAACGCCGCGCGCAGCATGCGGGTGGCGCGGCGGCCACGGGTCAGCGCCACCAGCGGCAGGGTCCAGTCCGACACCGGGCGGCCGCGCACGAAGGCGTCGTGGTAGGTCTGCATCATCGTGTCGGTGTCCCATTGCAGGGCCACGCCGGCGCCGATGATCGAACCGATGCTGGTGCCGCCCACCACGTCGAAACGCTGGCCGGCCTCGCGCAAGGCCTTCAATGCACCGAGGTGGGCCAGTCCGCGCGCGCCGCCGCCGGCCAGCACCAGCCCGCGGCCGTGGCCGCTGACCAGTCGCGCCACCCGCGCGAAGTCATCCTCGTTGCACAGATGGTGGTGGGTGAGCTCGCCGCTGAACTGGGCACGCCAGCGTCGCGCGGCACCCGGCAATACGTGCCCGGCGGGATGCAACAGCAGCAGGTGACGCGGGCGGTGGCGCGCGCGAGAAGGGTGGCCCGGCGCGGCTTCCGGCCAGGGTTTCGCCGTTTCCCCGGCGCGCGCGGGCAACAGCAGCACGTCGGCCTGGCGCAGGCAGCGGTGGCGCCACAGCGGGTCGCCATCGGTATCCAGGTAGATCACGAAACGCGTATTCGCTTCGCGCTGGGCGAACCAGTCGCTGCTGCGTTCGGCGCCGGTGCGGGCGTCGATCACCGCGCAATGGCCGAACGGTTCCAGCGCCCGTGCGAACTTCATCGCCAGCTCGCGTGCCGGCACCTCGGCGTCCACCGGCAGGATCGCGAAGGTGCGCGGCTTGTCCGGTGCTTCGACATGGTGTTCGCGCCGCATCAGGCGTTCGACTGCCAGTCGCGCCACGTCGAGCATGGCGCCCGGATGGCGTTCGACCAGCGCCTCGAAGGCACTGCGGTTCAGCCGCAGCAGTTCCGAATCACGCAGCGCGCGCACGGCGAGGCGGTGCGGGTTGCCGCTGAGCAGGCTCATCTCGCCCACGCATTCGCCGGCGCAAAGCTGGTGCACCAGCGTGGTGGGCCCGTCGAATACGCCCAGGCTGCCGCTGCACAGCAGGTACAGCGCGTCGGCCGGTTCGCCCGGGCGGAACAGGGTCTGGCCGCCGGGCAGGCACATCCAGTGCAATTGCCGGGCGAGCGCGGCCTGTTGCGCATCGTCCAGATGCGCGAACAACGCGGTGCGGGTGATCAGTCCGGCAAGATGCGCTGGCAGCATGCGTCGATGGTACCCCGGTCCGTGAAGGGCGCGACAGCCACCCTCACGCCGCCGTGCTTGATTTCGCCCGGCCCCGTCGCCACGCTTCGCGCTTGAAAGGAGTTTCCATGAGCCAAGACAATCCCCTGCTTGCCGACGACACCTTGCCGGCGTTTTCCCGCATCCTGCCCGAACAGGTCGAACCGGCCGTCGACGCGATCCTCGCCGACTTCCGCGCCGGCATCGATGCCCTGACCGCGCCCGGCGCGGCACGCGATTTCGATCACGTGATGCTGACCCAGGAACGGCTGGAACAGCGCCTGGCACGGGCATGGGCGCCGGTGTCGCACCTGCATTCGGTGGCCGACAGCGCGGCACTGCGCAAGGTCTACGGGCCGGCCGAGGAAAAGCTCACCGACCACGCCATCGAGCTGGGCCAGAACCGCGATCTGTACGCCGCCGTGCAGGCACTGGCCGACGCACCGGATTTCGCCACGCTGCCGCGTCCGCGCCGCGCGCTGGTGGAACACGCGCTGCGCGACTTCAAGCTGTCCGGCGTGGCACTGGAAGAGCCCGCGCGTTCGCGCTTCCGCGAGATCGGCGTGGAGCTGAGCAAGCTTTCCACCGAATTCTCCAACGCCGTGCTCGATGCCACCGATGCCTGGCACGAACATCTCACCGATGATCGCGATCTCGACGGCGTGCCCGAATCCGGTCGCGCGGTGCTGCGCCAGTACGCCAAGGAACAGGAGCTGGACGGTTACCTGGTCACGCTGAAGCAGCCCAGCGTGCAGGCGGTGCTGACCTATGCCGACAAGCGCGACCTGCGCGAGCGCGTGTACTGGGCCTACCAGACCCGCGCCTCCGACCAGGGGCCGGACGCGGGCAAGTACGACAACTCCGCGCGCATCGAGCAGATCATGGCCTTGCGCCACGAGGCCGCGCAGTTGCTCGGTTTCGCCAATGCCGCCGAGGAATCGCTGGCGACCAAGATGGCAGGCTCGCCGACCGAGGTGATGGAATTCCTGCACGACCTGGCCCAGCGCGCCCGGCCGGTGGCGCAGCGCGAACTGGCCACCTTGCGCGAGTTCGCGCAGAAGGAACTGGGGCTGGACAACCTCGAACCGTGGGATGTCGGCTACGCCTCCGAGAAACTGCGCCAGCGCGAATACGCGCTGGACGAGGAACAGCTCAAGCCGTACTTCCCGCTGCCGGCGGTGATCGACGGGCTGTGGGCGATCACGCACAAGCTCTACGGCATCACCCTGGCGCCGCGCGACGGCGTCGACGTGTGGCATCCGGACGTGCGCTATTTCGACGTGAAGGATGCCGACGGCAAGGTGTTTGCCGGCGCCTACGTGGACCTGTACGCGCGCAGCGGCAAGCGCGGCGGTGCGTGGATGGATGTCTGCCGCGCCCGCTTCGACGATGGCGAAAGTAAACAGCTTCCGGTGGCCTTCCTCACCTGCAACTTCGCGCCGCCGACCGAGGGCAAACCCGCCCTGCTCACCCACGACGACGTGCTCACCCTGTTCCACGAATTCGGCCACGGCCTGCACCACCTGCTGACCGAGATCGCGCTGCCCTCGATCGGCGGCATCGACGGCGTGGAATGGGATGCGGTGGAACTGCCCAGCCAGTTCATGGAGAACTTCGGCTGGAACCGCGAGGCGCTGGATCTGTTCGCGCGCCATTGGCAGACCGGCGAAAAACTGCCGGACGAACTGTTCCAGCGCATGCTCGCCGCGCGGCATTTCCACGCCGGTCTGTTCCTGGTGCGCCAGCTCGAATTCGCGCTGTTCGATTTCACCCTGCACTTGGGCTACGACCCGGCGCAGGGCGCGCGCACGCTGGCGGTACTGGAAGACGTGCGCAAGCAGGTTGCGGTGCTGCATCCGCCGGCCTGGCAGCGTTTCCCGCACGGTTTCAGCCACATTTTTGCGGGTGGCTACGCCGCCGGCTACTACAGCTACCTGTGGGCCGAACTGCTCAGCGCGGACGCCTTCGGCGCCTTCGAAGACGCGGCGAAGGATGGCGGCAGCGTGATCGACCCGGTCACCGGCGCGCGCTTCCGCCGCGAGTTCCTCGCCGTCGGTGCCAGCCGTCCCGCGCTGGAAAGCTTCGTCGCCTTCCGCGGACGCAAACCCGAACCGGACGCGTTGCTGCGCAGCTACGGACTGACGGCCTGAGAGCCTGTTCATAGGCTCCGAGTATCTCCAGTGAATCGTCATCCCAGCGAAAGCCCACTCCTGTCCGGAATAATCCTGGGATGTCCTTCGAGAGTGAATACCCACGCCGCTTGCGCGAGATGCAACAAGGGGGCGACTCCATTTCTGGCGGCGACCAGCTCTCCGGCTCGTCATCCCGGCGTAGGCCGGGATCCAGTAGCGATCACGCCTGTCCAAGCCATACGGCTACTGGATTCCGGCCTGCGCCGGAATGACGAGCGAGGGTGCGGTATCGGTACAAGTCATGCGGAACCACAGGGTTCAAAATCATTCCGGACAGTAGTGAGCGAAAGCTGGGATCCAGCGTCTCTGGTTTTAGGGCATCAAGTCGCTGGATTCCTGCTTGACCAGCTCTTCGGCTGTTGAAAAGCACCTCGCAGGAATGACGGGCCTGGATAGGTCTGGGTGCCCGGTTCGGCGGATGGATTTTGGGTAGGCTCCGGAGAGCGATCCGCCGGCGGGCATCGGCCACCGGCGTGATGCATGCCCGAAAACGACCCTGCGCCCCCATGGCACGCAGTCATGCATGCGACTATCGTTGGCACAGGTATCGGGGCTGGGATGGGGCGTTCGCATGAACATGGTCACGCAGTTGACGCCGGAATGGCGCGACTGGATTCGCGAGAACCTGGCACGCGGCTGCAGCGCGCAGTCGCTGGTTGCCGACATGGTGCGCAACCGTTTCGAACCGGCCTTCGCCGGCGCGGCCGTGCATGGCATGCAAACCGGCATGGCGGCACCGACGGCGACCGAACCACGTGCGGAAGGCTATGTCTACGAGACGCCGCGCCTGCCGCCGGGCAACCGCATCATCGCCGCCGACCGCGAGGTGCAGGTGGCCTTGCGGGTGGAGCAACCGGTGCTGGCCGTGCTCGACGGTGTGCTCAGCCACGAGGAATGCGACGAGCTGATCCGCCGCGCCGCCGCCAAGCTGCAGCGCTCCACCATCGTCGACCCGACCACCGGCAAGCACGAGACCATTGCCGACCGCAGCAGCGAAGGCACCTTCTTCGAGATCAACGCCGATGACTTCATCGCGCGGCTGGATCGGCGCATCTCCGCCTTGATGAACCTGCCGGTGGATCACGGCGAAGGCCTGCAGATCCTGCATTACGGTCCCGGCGGCGAATACAAGCCGCACTTCGATTTTTTCCCGCCGGGCGACCCCGGCAGCGCTGTGCAGATGGCCACTGGCGGCCAGCGCGTCTCGACCCTGGTGATGTACCTCAACGAGGTCGAGGATGGCGGCGCCACCATCTTCCCCGAGCTCGGCCTGTCGGTGCTGCCGAAGAAAGGTTCGGCCGTCTATTTCGAATACACCAACAGCCGCGGCCAGCTCGACCCGCGCACCCTGCACGGTGGCGCACCAGTGCTGCGCGGCGAGAAGTGGATCGTTACCAAGTGGATGCGGCAGCGGCGTTACGGGGCGGCGTAAGCGCGTTCGCCGGTCCCGATTTGCGGTACAGGGCAAGAGCCCTCGTGTGCGCCGGAACAAGCCACGGGGCTGTCGTCGTGATATTGCGGTGGAGACGGAATGCATGCGCACGGTGCACGGCAGTCGTTTACATTCGATCGAGGGTCGCCATGTCGAATACATCAAGTCGCGCTGGCATGCTGCTTGGGTGGTTGTCGATCACCACACTCGGCACCTGCGCACTCCCCGCCACGGCCGGATCTGTGCACGAGTTATCCAGGGCGCCACAGATCGTCAGTGTCACCCAGGGCGGCCAGGCAACGGCCTCGATCGTGCTGGAGACCCGTGCCGTGGCAGTCAAGGAGACCGGCCCCAAGCTGACGGTGGCCAAATTTGGTGAGGTTTACGGCTTCTCGCCAACATTCTTCGTCGTGCAGGAAAACCAGCCGACCCGAATCCGCTTTTGGAATCTGCAGCCGGACGACGCGCATGATTTCGAGTTGCTCGGTCCGCATGCGCACGAACTCGTCGCCCTCGCGCTGCCGCCGCTCTCGGACGTATCCGCCATTTTCGACTTTCACCAGCCCGGCCTCTATACGTTCAGGTGCACCCTTCATCAGCCGGAAATGAACGGGCAGATTCTGGTAGTGGCAGCGGCGCATCGCTGATGCCACCACGTGGACGCGCCAGCGCCGCTGTTGGTTGACCTACGCGGTGTGCGACAGCGGGTTGCGGCGCCGTATCGCCGAAGAGCCACGGTTTCCTCCTGCCGGAAGCAAATTCTGCGGCGGCCCGGTACTGGCGCAAGCGGCGCCCGACACAGATGCGGTGGCTCCCCCCGACACGTCATGACAGGTTTTCGCAATGTCCGCTATCGGCCGATTCTGTTGAAAAACTCCGTCTTAACGAATGGGCATCCAAATTATCGATCGCGATGCCCGCGACAACTCGGTTCTGTGCAAATTCACATGCTCATGGCCACAGAAAGCGACTGTCGTGGGAGATTTTTCCGCCAGGGGAAAACCTCGAAATTTTAGAAGCGCGTTTTTCAACAGAATCGGCCATGACCGGACGCCCGTGGCTTCAGTTAGGTTGCCGGATAGCAGCCGTTTGAAACTTGCCTTGCGGTTGCTGGCGGCAGAGTGCGGAACCGGGTCCGGCGTCGCTGGGTCCGTTTATACCGCGCATGGTTAGCAAGGCCGAGCCACACGAAATTCCATCAGCATCACGGGGTTGTGCTACCGTCGCCGGACTCTGCCGCGACTTGTATAGCCGGACACTGGCGTCCGTATATTCAATAGTTAGATTTTCGGGGGGAATATGGTCGCAATTCCAGACAAAGAGCTTCACAGCGTAGTCTTGTCGCTAGGTAGTAAGGCATTCTCGACCTACGAATTCATTCTCGCTCTACGCCGCAAGTACCCAGAAACATGGGTTGCGTTGGAGGCAAAATACGGCGTTGGGGGTGAAGGTGCGGGTACGTATTACACGGCCTACAGCAGAGCCGCACAGGCACTTGGCAAATATTCCAACTCCGATGGCATTGCTAGGCTGGAGTACCGTGAAGCACCGGAAGGATGGGGTAGCCCAGTCATTCGGTACTGGGCACATGTCGATAGCACGCATCAGTACCCGGACGAGGTGATAGAGCCTTCAAAGGTGTTCGAGGGCGCAAAGCAGGAAGTGGTAGTAAACAAATACGAACGTAGCTTGTCGGCAAGAATCGCGTGTATCGAAAAATGGGGTGTGTCCTGCGCTGTCTGCCGGTTCAACTTTGAGCAGGCCTATGGCGACATTGGTGCCGGGTACATTCATGTGCACCATCTCAAGCCGCTTGGTGAAATTGGTGGTCGCTATAGGCTCGATCCCATCAAAGACCTTCGCCCTGTATGTCCAAACTGTCATTCAATGTTGCACAGGCGGGTGCCAGCTTTGTCAATCGAGGAACTTCAGCAGGCTATGGCTGGCCAAAAATCTAACAATTCGTCCAAGCGGACGTCCAAACCGCTACGCGGTTCGGCCGCCGCTTAACTCAAGCGTTGAAGCTGTAGAAAAAGTCTACAACCTGAAAACTTGTATTTACGATGCCCGTGTACGTGCTCCAATAGCGAGTCGTGGGTCGAAATGAACTCAGAATTGAACTGTCGCAGGCAAATTTTAGCTCGTGTTTCGAGCGCTCTTTGACCGCACCACTTTTTCTACAGCTACGTTAGGGTTCCGAGGTAAAGGTATGGCAAGGGGGATGAGCTATGTACGAGCAGCGTAAGCAGCTTTACAAGAACCTGATTCCGTGACCACGTTACCACGCCGCCACCACCTTACGGCCGTCTATACGTCCAAGGAACAATCATGGTCTGG
>NZ_JBGBPX010000035.1:0-7940 GCF_041107475.1 Rhodanobacter sp. FW021-MT20
GACGGCTAGTAGAGGGTTTTTAGAACAATTAGTTACACTGTTTTTCGGAATTTTCGGCGGTTCCGGCGTGGAACCCCAGGTAGGAACGGAATATCTCCGTGCTTGAACCAGTCAGCGGATTCGAGTCCATTACGCCCGGGCACATCCGTTGGCCAGGGCGTGTTGAGGGCGTATCGGATCTTCATGTCATCGTGACTCCGGGATTCACGCGGCGATGCGGTGGTAGAGATCGATCAGGTCGGCCGCGTTGGCACGCACAAGCGCCGCGGCCACCTGGCGGCAGACGCTGTTGCCGATCAGCTTCACCTGGTCGGTTTTCGTGATGGGCCGCCACTCGTCCCGGCCTGTCTCCGGGTTGTAGAACAGACCGCGATCGAGGATGTAATCCGGGCGGAAGCCCTGGGCGAGCTTCAGTTCCTTCGGCTGCAGCATGCGCAGGGTGATGTCGACCAGCACGTGGTCACCCACGAGGATCAGTTCGGCCGGTTCCGGGAAATGCTCGGGGAGCCAGCGGCGCATGAACTCGGCGCAGCGCTTGGCTTTGGCCATCATCTCCGGCGGCAGCAGATTCGCCGGCACCTGCACCACCTGCACCAGGCCCATGCGCCCCTTGGTGGGCAGCGTGTGCATGGGTTCGTCGAGCCCCTGCAGCTGGCCGCCGTCACGGTAATACTTGACCAGGTAGGCGCTCACGAGCCGCTGCTGGCTGCCGCTGCCGACGATGGTGCTGACCGGTTCGTGCAGGCTGCGGCCATCGCCGTCGTAGAAGCCGCCATTGGCCTGCTCCAGAAACATCGAAGCCATGCCGAGGGCATGCGCGGCGCCGGCCGGGCGTGCCATGTTGCCGCCGGCGGTAATGGTCGGCATCGGCTGATCCATGGGGTGGCCGATGCTGTCGCCGCGGAACTTGACAACATGGCTAGCGACCAGCCCGTAGCGCACCGCGCCGGCGAGCACCGTCTGCATGGGCTCATTCAGGCCACTGCCCTTTGCGTTTTCGCCGAAAGCGGTCAGGTGTGCGGCCACCATGGCCTGCTCGCCTCGGTGAGCACCCGTGACTGTGCGCATCGGCTCATCCATGGGCGTGCCCGAGCGCTCCCCTTGATGCGTCAGGTGCGTCAGGTGCGCCGAGACGACGGCATGCTTGCCCGTCGCCACCACCGTGCCCAACGGTGCCTCGATGGACTGGGCGCGTGCATCCTGGCCAGGCCGCTCACCGTAACCGGTCGTGATGAGATGCGAGGCAACCGTTGTCGGCTCGAAGTGGCAGTTAGCCACGGCGTGACCGCCGCTGGCGGTGGCCGTCACAGTGCGGAGCGGTTCGTGTGCGTCGGTTGAACCGATGCCCCAGCGCTGGACGCCGCCCGGCTTCCCCTCGCCATGGGCTGCTTGGATCATCACGGACGCCGCCAGGGCGTGGTGACCTCCGGTGGCCACGGTCGGTACAGGGGCGGCGAGCGATGCGCCACTGTGTCCCGAGGTATTGGTCACCAGGTGAGCTGCCGCAAGGGCGAAGTGACCGCCCTTCACCTGCGCTACCTGAGTGCGCAGTGGTTCCTCCACCGTCCACGTGCGCTGGGTGCTGGCGTTGGCAAACTCGGTGAGGATTGGTGCCGCCAAAGCGTGGTGCGTTCCTTGGCCCGTGATCGTGGAGAGTGGTGCGTCCACGGAATGCGTCGAGTGGTGTGCGCTCGACGTGCCGCGGAGTGGAACGATGAAGGGCTTGGCCGCGGTGAGCACATGTCGCCATGCGCCACGCGCCACGCGGCGCTGACTAGCGTTGGCCAGCGGCTTCTTGCGCTCGAAAATGCTCTTGCCCAGATCGGAGAAGTCGATGCACTCGGCGGCCCAGTGCCAGCGCTTCGCTGGGTTCGCGGCGACCTTGAAAGCTTCAGCCTCCGGCCAGACGATCGGCCGCCCATCGCAGCGCATGACGCCGTATAGGCGCTTGCGGGTCGTCGGCGTCGTGTAGTTGGCGGCGATCAACTCGCGGAAGTCGACGTTGTACCCGAGCCCTCGCACCAGCGCGGCCTTGGGCACGTGGTCGCCGATCGCCGCGAGGATCTCTGGCATGTCGGGATGGTCTTCCGGCAGACCCGTGGTCATCACGGCACGAAACGCATTGAAGGTGCGGCCTCGCAACACCTTGACGGGACGATCGTCGGAGCCGAGTGGCCCCCACTCGCGGAACTCCTCGACGTTCTCCATCAGGATCATGCGTGGACGCGTGGCATAGGCCCAGCGCACCAGCACCCAAGCCAGGCCGCGGATCTTGCGACTGCGCGGTTTGCCGCCTTTTGCCTTGGAAAAATGGGTGCAGTCAGGCGAGCCCCACAGGATGCCTACTGGACGGCCGCCCGTCGCTTCGATCGGATCGACCTCGAACACGTCCGCGATGTAGTGGCGCGTGTTCGGATGGTTCGCCTTGTGCACCGCGATCGCGATGGGGTTGTGATTCACCGCGATGTCGGGTGCCCTGTATTCGTCCTCGATGCCGGCCGATGCTCCGCCTGCTCCGGCGAACAGGTCGACGACCAACTCCCTTCCGAAATCGAAACTACGGTTGCCATCTGCCATCAGAGATCTCCTCGGGTTTGCGTGTGAGCGCATCAATTGCCGGATTTCCCGGGTTGCCCTTAGAGTTTAACGGTAACACGTTTGCCGTAAACACAAAAAGAAACCCCGCATCCGAAGATGCGAGGTTGGTTCGGTATCGAGTGTCTCAGTCCTGGAAGATCTTCCAGAGACCCGTGGAGAAGCCGTTGGACTGACCGCTGGTGAAGACCAGGCTTACCGTGGCATCTCCACGCGGGTCACCGTTGAAATCGACGCGTTCGATGCCGGGGATTCCTTCGACTACTTCCTCGATCTGCGCCTCGACAGCGTTGATGCCTTCGTCCAGATGAGGCCCATCCACGCCGTTCAACTTCTTCACCGTCAGCTGCAGATGCTTGCCAGCGAGCTGCTGCAGCGATTCCGCTACCGCTTCGGGATCGACGCCGAGGCCCGGCTGGCCGTAGTACGTGATGGCAACTTTCAGGGCAGTGCGGTTTGCACCCATGGTTTGCTCCGAGTGTGTCCGCAACAGCGCGGACTTCACCCGAGTGTGGCGTTCAACCTTGCAGTCTGGCGTTGCGTTGACGTACTACCGACGGCTTTTGCTGCGCGTCCTGCTACTTGGTGCCGCGGCCGTGGCCGACCGATCCGAACACAGCAAGGAACAAGGCAAGCCCCATAAGTGCCAGCGCGGCAGGCGGGATGATTGCGAGAGGAATGCTCACCAGCACCAACATCGCACAATCACGGAATACGCCGGGTCGACCGCGAAGTCGGCACACCAGCCACAAGGTAGCCAGCAAGCTCGCGTAAATCAGAATGGCGAGGCCCACCAAGGTTACCCACGAGTGGGCGAAGTGGGGAAACAAATGTTGGTAGTTGCGAACCAGCGAGCCCATGTCAGGCATGTTGTTCTCCTTGGGTTGGGGTATGAAACAATACGATCCGCACGGCGAGCCCATCGGCTTTGGCTGTCTCGATCATGTTGCGCGTCTCTGCGGATTGGCCGTCCCAGAATGCCACCAGGTGCGATGCCGCCCACGCCATGCGTGCGTGGCACAGTCTGCCGGCCGCCCTTCCAAACCGCCGCCAATCGGCCGGAAAGCGGAAGATCTCCAGTTCCCTGCGCGTAGCGTAGCGTTCGCCCAGGGTGTTAGCGCCACGCTCTCCTCCAACAACGATTGCCGGCGAGCCAGTGAAGCTGGCTGTGAAGTGATTGAGCCTCTCCCGCAGTAGACGGTAGTTATTGAAGCGAGGCGAATAGGCGACGATCACTCGTGGCGTCGTGGCTCGGTGGAGCATGAGCTGCCAGCGGTAGGGGAGGGTGCAGTTGCGGGGTGCGTCAAGGAAGGCAGGAGCGAGCTGGGCATCCTGGAAACCAGCCAGGCCACAGCCTACGCGGGTAACCTCGAACTCCAGCTCGGGGTGGTGGCGAGCAAACGCCAGAAAGCGCTCGATGCTGGCCATCACGGCCGGCAGGGAAAGCGAGTTCAGAGCAGCATCCTTGGTCGGCAGGGCGTAAGCGGAGCCCGTCAGCCCTTCGCCCACGCCCAGCTCGGCACCGAAGTACCGATTCGCCACCAGGGCGGCGGAGCGACCATGCCGGCCGGCCAGGTTTGAGCCAAACACGAAAATTGGTGAAGTCATGAGGATTACTCCGTGCCGTCCGTTGGGGCGGCTTCGCGGAGCAGTGCGCCGAGCTGCAAGCCGCAGCCGTTGCGCGAGGTATTCATGAGCCTGACGTCACCGGCATCAGGCCATACTCCTGGAACAGCGCGATATCGTCGGGGTGCGCGTGATCGACCGGGCCGCCCATCGCGAACAGCTCGCGTACCTCCGTGGTAACAGCGCCTTCCTGACGCAGCAGAAGCGCTACGGCAGTGAAATAGCCGCAACACCACTCGGCGCTGTTGCCCATTCGTCGGCCGGTGCGGCGCATCAGTTTTTGCGCTCGCGCTTCCGCGCCCGGTTAATCAAGACATCGATCGGAGCGCCCAGCAGCTTGGTGCACGTCTCGGCCGACACTGTGCGATCGGTGAGTATGTCTCGGTTCGCATCCATCTTGTCTGCCATGAAGGCGGAGTGGCCGTTGAAGCCAGGCACGGCAGCCCACGCGGCTTCCCATTCGTCGCTGGTCAGGAAACCGGCGCCACCGAGGATGAGCGCCTCATTGGAGCGGTCATCGAAGAACACGAGCTGGATGAATCCCGCACATGCTTGTGCTGCCGCCGCCTTAGAGGCATCCGGTGCAGCGTGAGAGTAGTTGGCGCGATCTTCAGACATAGGGTGCCTGTCACATTCGAGAGGGTGTCACCGAGAGCGCCGGCGGCATTGCCAGCGCCCATGCCTATGCTCACCACGCGCTATTCCGCAGTGGCAGCAGCTTGTCCTGCGTCTTCCATCTTCTTCAACTCGGCCAGCAGCTCGTCGAGCTGCGTGCGCGTCTCGGTGCGCAGCGACGCATAGCCAGGGTCTTCCGTGATCTGACGGGCGGTAGCGAAAAGCCGAGGAGCCGACTTGCGGATCGCCTTGTTGAGGGCGGCCCCGGGCATGTGGGATGCCGTAACGCGGCTTCGCCCCGCCTCGCCCGCTTTTTGCTTCGCCTTCGCCAGCACCTCGACGGCCTTGTTGCCATGCTTGCGCAGGACATTGATTGCCTCGGCCGCAGACAGCTCGTTGGCAATGACCATGTTGGCGACGGCGCGGGGAGCTGCAGCGAGCAGCAAGAGGCCGTTGACATACGACGGGTTCAGGCCCAGCTTGCGACCGATTTCCGCCTCCGAGAGATCCATCATGTCCAGGCGCTTCGCCACCAGCGCCGTTTCATAGGGCGTCAGCGGTCGAACGGTATTGCTCCGCTTCAGGGCGACAGTCATGTCGACCATGTTCAGCGACTTGGGGAGCAGGATCACCGGGATCTCGGTGAACTCAGCACCCTCGGCGATTGCGATCTTGGCTGCTTCGAGGCGCGTGTGGCCGTCCACCACATAGACCACATCGTCGTCGCTCTCCCGCGCCACATACACGCTGAGAGCTTGATCGATCTGGAAGCCATCCGCCTTCATGGAGTCAACAATCTCGCGCAGGTGCTCCAGGTAGTCGGGCGTGCGCACGCGAACGTTGAAGTTCGGCAGCACGCTGATCTTCTCGGGCGCCAACATTGACATGGCATCGGAGCGACGGTTTTCCGACTTGATCTTCTTGACGCCACCCGGCACGAGTTCGAGGTCGAAGGTGGACGGCGGGATTTGGAGGGCAGGCATGGTGATTCCCCTTAGTGGATGGTGAAAGGCATGGGATCGATCTGTCTCTGGCGGCGGCGAGAGCGCTCAGCGGTTACGCTGGCTCCAGTCGTCGTCGCGCACCGCGTAGCTGGCGAACTCCTTGCCGCCCTCAGTGAGGGTGATGTGGCGCACGCCAGGGATCACAGCCTTGGCAAATTCAACCGCGCCCGCAGGGTCGCAGTGGGCGCCATCGGTCACGTCGATGCGCAGGGCTTGCGCAGACAGCGCGGTAACACTCCGCCAGTGGCAGCGCAGACGATCGTCATAGGCTCGATCGACTCGGTTGGCGTGGGAGGTACGTTCCATGGCGGCTCTCGAATGTGCCGGCGGGCGCGCCAGCTTCAATACAAGTGTATAGCGGTAACACTATGACGCAATACACGAACGGCATCTTTTTTAAAAAAAGATCCCCTCAAGGCAAAAAAAATCCCCCAGCACAGATGCGCCAGGGGATTCGGTCATTTGCTAGCAAGGAACGTGCGGCGGCGACTGATCTGCGCAGCCCGTCTCCTCCACGCTCATCTCAGCAGAGATGAGACGAACGCGCTCACGATGCCTCGCGAAAACAACCTCCTGCTCAGCAGGCGATGTCAGCACAGGGCGCCGTGCGTCGTATTGGCCCATGTCTACCATGTCAGCCTCCAAGCGCGTGCTGAGGGGCCTGTGCACCCTGACGCCGGTAAGTGAGCAGGGCGTCCCTGTGTTTGTCGTGTATGGCCGCAGCTTGCCGATGACGCACCGACCCCAGCGCAGCTTTCAAGCGGACGCAGAGCACAGCTTCCTGATCGGTGGCAAAGACGTTCGCTTCATCGACGCGCTGGATTTCGAGCATGCCCGTCCCGTCCACGTCCCACAGATCCCATCCCTCAGCCATGTTGTTCTTCGAGCTGGCCACCAACTCCGCCTGGCCGCGTGTTGCGTACTCGCCCGGCAGGTTTTCCTGACGGTCAATGTCGAACACGACGAACGGCGGATACTTGCCATCCCCAGTGAAGCTGCTCTCCTCGTTGGGAAACTCATGACCATCCACAACGAAGCGAGGAAGGCCCTGCGGGAGTCTCAGACCGCGTGGAGCACTCTCGTTTTCGACGCCTTGCATCTGCCCGCCGCGCAAGGCGGCGCCGAGACATGAAAGCGCCTCCTCGACTCGATGGTCGTCGCCACCTTGTGCGATGTTCCCGTTGAACGAAGCGAGGGGGAGGTTCGATTCGGCGCTCCCCGCCTTCTCGATCGACTCGGCTCCGGTGTGAGCCTGGAACTCGTTCCGGTAGCGCTCGCGCAGATAGAAGAAGTAGTCGTTCCGATCCGTGGCATCCCCCGCCACGTTTTCGATGAACCACCACAGGGCTGCCGTGATGTTCAATGAATCCAGATAGTTCTTGTGTTTCATGCCGATCTCCAGCACACATGCCAACCAAAGGGGTGGCTTCCAGTGGAAGTGACTGGCCAGGCGGGGCAGGGCGTTGCTTTGGCGTGCCAGTGTGGGCAATGAACCCTCGCTGCGACAGCAAAGCAAAACCCCGGCACTTTCGTACCGGGGTTCAATGACATCGTGACGCAGTTCAGCGCGACCGTTGCGGCATCGCCGTTATGCGCCCACCACACCTGCCTGCGTGTGCGCCCCCCGCATGCGGTTGTTCTGTTGCACGATCCAGTCGCGCGCCGCCTCAGCAGTTGGGAAAGGACGGCGGCCACAACCTACCGTCCCTGTCCGCAGATCACGGATTGTCCAGCCCGCCGGTACCACCGACCAGTCGCCGGCATCGGCATCTCGCGTCCACGGTACCGCGCCGTAGATGGACGCGGTAGCACCCGTCCGGCTGTTCAACCAGTGCTCCGACTCGATCACGACGTAACGCTCTGCCGCAGCAACCGGCGCCGATGCGCCAGCCATCAAGACCTTCTCCATCGTCCTCTCCGCATACCTGCAATGAGCAGGCTTCATGGTGAGGTGGCCATTTGCGTCTCTCGACGTTGTTGCACCGCCGTCGCGGCACGGAGATCCGAATCGGGGAATAGGGGGATCGGGTAGGGAGCCGGAATCATCCGGCCCCCTCCCACACCACCGTACGTGCGGTTCCGCATACGGCGGTTCACGAG
>NZ_JBGBPX010000036.1:0-5993 GCF_041107475.1 Rhodanobacter sp. FW021-MT20
TCCGCCGTCGGCAAACAAATTCTCACTGTGCACCTCGAACCACGCCACGCGCGGACGTTCGCTCAACACCCGCTGCATGTGTGGCGCACGCAGACCGATCCCGACTCCAGAAGGAGCCGAGATCGGTGGCGCCGCGAGCGTGCTCGCGTCGTGCATCGTGGTGTTGCTCAGCCCTTCTGTGCCGGTTCGAGTTTGCCGCCGTCGATCTTCTCGCACAAGCCCTTGGGCACCGCGACGAAAGAGTTTGGATCGCGGGCCTTGGTGTCCTGGCTGGCGCAGGAGTGGCCTGCTGCTTTGCAGTCGTTCTTCTGCGCAGCGTTGATGCCGTAACACTTCTCCATATGACTCATTGACATCGGTTTGCTCTGCATGCCTGCGGCCGCTGCGACTGTGGTCAGACCCAACGTGAGTCCTCCCGCCAGAACGGATTTCAGAATCGATGCGGTATTCATTCTCAACTCTCCAGTACGTGGCCAGAAACACTCTGGCCTTCTTTGAAAATGACAATCGGTAACCCATGCAGAAACTTTCCCGTGTCGACCAGCAGCCATCCTCATCTTCGAACCGCGTGTCCGGTCAATCTCCGCCCATGGCGCAGAGCCTACTGCCGTACTTCGGTACGACATCAAGCGTGGATTGCCAAGACCGCGGGAGCCTTGACCGACGTCCTACTGCCCATCGTGGCTCGGCCTGAGATGGAAGGTCGGATGTGCGCATGCGATTTCCGTGATGATGTCGCTTAGCAGCTGGCGTGCTTCCTGCTCGCAGCCTCCGCAGCCACCCGAGCAGCCGGTGAGCCACTGCAATGCTTCGAAACTGCGCACCCCGGCCACCACCGCGTGGCGAATGTCCTCCTCGGTCACGCTGTGGCACACGCAAACGTCAGTCATGATCCAACTCGCGTGGCGGAGCCGTCCTGTCGTAGCCTGAGACGCGGCGGATCGCAGATGTCGGTCCTGAAGCACGGAGTCGTACCCACGATCTGACGCGAAGTCGGCACGTCAACCCGCGGCCTCGGGCAGGAGCGCAGCGGGCGTCAACCACGCCTCCAGCTGCGGCAGCGCGTTCGGTCCGAGATGCTGCTGGAATGTGTTTCGCGCCACCCCGAGTAGCCGGGCAAGTCGAGCTTCGATAGGCAAGGCCTCGTCTGCCACAAGAACCTCTAGCAGCGCACACGCGAGATCGCATTGCAGCGCGGCCCCATCGGGCAACGGAACGCGTGCTTGCGACAGCCGCTGGACGAGACGGGCGGCCATGGTGTGCGCCTCCTCCTGACTGAGCTGATCGACCGTCTCGCGCCGGTACCAGTATGAAGGGTTCGGAAATGTGGCAAGCAACGCCGACGCCGTCGTGGCAGCTACCAAAGCAACCTGGCTGTCACCGCCGAGGGCAGCACGCAGGAGGCCGACCTGCTGGTCGACCCGAAGCTCACGCAGCCATTTGATCGCGATCACGTCACCGCGATGGTGCAGCCAAACCTCTGCAATATCAGGATGAACCTCCAGGCGTGCCAAAACGGGTTTGGCAAGGCACCCGCAACCGATCTGCGGCACCGCCTCGCACACGAGCGGCACCGTGTAGAAGTGAATGAACACGAACGTCTCCCAGGGGGTGAGGTGGGTGTACGCTATGTCCGTAGTCATGTACGGAGTCAATGGGTATGGGGAAGCCATCGGAACAACTGACCATCGGTGCGTTTGCCAAAGCCGCGGGGGTCAACCTGGAAACCATCCGGTTTTATCAGCGCAAGGGGCTGCTTCCGGAACCGGACAAACCCTATGGCAGCATCCGCCGCTATGGTGATACCGATGTCGCTCGTGTGAAATTCATCAAGTCAGCGCAGCGTTTGGGCTTCAGCCTCGACGAAGTCGCACAGTTGCTCGCCCTGGAGGACGGCACCCATTGCAGTGAGGCGGCACAATTCGCCGCGCAGCACCTGGCCGACGTGCGGGGACGCCTGAAAGACCTCAAGCGCATGGAAACCGTACTGGCTCGATTGGTCGCGCAATGTCATTCGCATCGCGGCACCATTACCTGCCCCCTCATCGCCTCCCTGCATGGCCGTTGAGACGTCCTGCCGGCGACGCCTGACAGCCTGGCGCACTCTTTGGTGGATCAGCCGGACATGAAGGCAAGCTGTTCGCCGGCTTATCGGCAATGCCCCGTCAGCAGCCGCGTGATGCGCGACCGAAACTGGTCAGGGGTCAACGTCGTGATCGGTTCGCGCTGCGGCCATACCTTCAGGATGGCGGCTCGGAAATTGGCGGGCGTGCTGCCTTGCTCGGGACCAATGATGTAGGTCGGCACCGTGGTGACCGCGTAGTGCGGGTACATCTGCCGCGCGACGTCTTCGAACCGACCATGATCGGTGGCGCCTTCGGCAAACACCAGCAAAGCCACCCATGCACCGCAGCGGTCGCAACGCACTTCTTCGACGGGGATGGTGCCGCCGGGCAGCGAGTGCTTTGCCGCCAAGGGTGGTGGTGGCGTACTGCTCGGACCGCGAATGGACTCCAGCGCCGTCACGATCTGGTGCGACAGGGGTTCCAATATCGCGCGCCGCTGGGCAAACATCGCCTCCCGTTCGTCGCCGGCGATGTCGGTGACCACGCAGGTTTCGCCGGACGCGGTACCTGTGACGCGCAGGCGTCCCAACTCCCCCAGTTCGGCGTGCCGAAAGACGTAGGCGATACCGTCCGGCAAAGGGTCGCGGTGAAAGGACACATCCGGTGGCAGCTTTAATCCGGCAGCCGCTTCGGCGGGCGATTTGCGTTGGGAGGTCATGCGGGATTCCGTGCGAACGCGTGGCGGCTTCCAACGACGTTAACGCATGTTCCGCAGCACCGGCCTGACCGGCTGCAGGGTGGGCAGCAACCGCGCCATGTACCGCTCGACCGGGAACAGGAACAGCCCGCGAAAATTCACGAGACGCTCCTGGATCGGCGCGATATGGCGCAGGTTCTCGGGCACCGCGAGGGCTGCGATGTCGGCGGGCAAGGTCGCGAGCGATTGCTGCATGCGCGCCGTGGTCCACGCCATGACGATGTTGCTCAACAGCGTGATGGCGGAGGAGACACTTCGGAGGCGCGCGTTGTGGCTCATCTGATGCCGCGGCACCTTGCCCGTTTCCAGCGCATGCTCCAGCACATGGACACGTTCCCCGTGATTGAGGGTGCGCAGGATTTCCCGGCGGAAGTCGGGTAGCGTGAACCAGCGGCACAGATAGAGCGTGAGTAGCAATCGGCCGATCTGGACGCCCGCGTCGTACAACTGCTCACCGGCCGCGGCGGAGCCGAAGCGGGACAGGATGTCGACCGCGCTCGCTTTGCCGACATGGGTGGAGGCCGCCATGCGGACCCATTCATCCCATACGGGCTCCACCTTCTCAGGATGCGCTCGGTTCTTGGCGATCACGCTGCGCAGCCCCTCGGGCACCGTCATCGCCGGGGTCACATACAGCTTGTGTGCGCTGGCATCACGCAGCCGTGGGCACATATCCTTTCCCACCGTTTTCGCCAAGAACATGCCGAATTCGGTTTGACCGTGCGTATCCACCGCCAATTGGTTGATCGTGACCGTGCTTTGGCGAAGGACCCCTTCCAAGGCCACACCCTGTTGCCGTTCGCCGAGCACGACGGGCTGGTCGTGAAAGATGCCCCAGCGGTCATGGATGTGCGTGTAGATGCCAATCGACTTCTTCTTCGTGCGCGGGTCGCGACGTGCCAGGGGGCTGCTCTTGACGGTTTCACGACTCATCATGTCCGCGGACGCCAGATCGGCGCGTCCCCAGGATTCGGCAATGGGGTGGCTGTGCATGTACTCGAAGACGGCGGTATTGGCTTCCCGTAAGCGCTTTTCTTGGGCGATCCAACGCATGCTCTGATTGACGGCATCCGCGGAGAGGCCCGGCATCATGCGCGCCGTATCGGCGGCGGACAATGCCGTGCCGTGCGCAAGAAGACCGGCATACACCAAGCGCAACTCATCGATCGAGCGCGGCTCGCGGCCCAGCAGCGTCCAGCTGAAGCGGGTGTGGCTGTCCACTTCCATCATGACGCCCGGCAGCTCTTCCGCTCCCATGCGCTCCATCAGGGCATCCCGAAGCACCATCACGGCTTCCGGCACGTCCTCCGCCGGGAGTTTGGGCAAGTGCACACCGTCTCTGTCCACGGTGACGTCGCCAGCCTGCGCGGCTTCACTCAGGTGCTGGAGCTGCTTGGACACTTCCTCGACCAGCGGACCGGTGAATTCCTTCGCGTCGCGGGGCAGCTTCAAGCGCGCGTAATGATGCGTCTTGCTCTTGGTCCATTCCGCGGACGGAATCAGCATGCTTTCGCGACTGCGGAAGCTGAAACTGTGCGCGACATACACGCTGCCGTTCTTCAGGGCACGGCGTAACGCCAGCAGCGTCGCCACCTCGAAGGCCTGCAGGGCACGTTGCCGGTCGGGATTTGCCAGCATGTCGTCCCACACTTTGCCGAGGTGAACCGGTATCGCCTCGGGCAGTGCTGGTTTGCGCTGCAGATAGATCTCGCGCAAGGCGTCCAGCGCCTGACGAACCGGGTGCGGCGCCACGCTCTCAAAGGGAAGCGCACACAGCATTTTCAACAGCGAGCGCGAGTGGCGGTTGTTTTTGAGGAGGAGTTGTTCACGGGTCAGGTGCGCTCGGCTGAGTTTCTTGCCGCCGCCGACCTGTTCCACCGCACGCAGAATCGCCGCACGCAGATCCTCTTCGCGAAGGGAGCGATCGAGGGCCAGCTCGCGGACTTCCTTCGCAAAGGTGGTCAGCGTGCGCGCACGCGCCTCGGCGGATTGGACCACGGCGCGCATCCCGTTGCCCCAAAGATCGGCTACGTGTTGGCGCGTCATGGCCAGCACCCGGTCCGTGGCGGTGCACAGCGCCGTCTGCAGGTAACAGGCGACCTCGATGGTCCGGCGCGTTGCCGCAATACGCTTACTCGCCGCGGGTGGCCGATCTGCCATCGCCTGGGCGTAATGGCGCTTGATGTGATCCGACACGGAAGGCATGGGGTGTGCGGCCACACCGAGTTGGGTCAGGTATTGGATCCGCTCGAACTGTTCGCGAATCTGGGGGAGCGACTGCCGGCGTGGTGCTTGCGCAAGCCATTCCTGAAAGGAAAGACCAGAGCGATGGGGTTCGTCGCAGGCCCGCACCCACGCATCGAGGACAGTGAAAGGGGCGTCCTTCTGCAGCACGGTGCCGAGTTCATCCTCGGCCAGCTTTAGCGCGACATCGATGGCGCTCTTCAGTGGGCGCTCGCCCTCAATGAGGATGCCGTGCTCGTACAGCCACGTTTTGACGTGTGTTTTCAAACGATGACGATCGAACTCGGACAGCACCTCGACACGCAGGTAGCGCACCAGGGCACGGCGCTGGTGTTCGGACATGCGACCAAAACCCAACGTTTCCATGGCGGCGTTCTGGTGCGCGAACAAGGTCGGCCGGCGGCGATATAGCGAGCGGAGCGAGGCAATATCCGGCGTCGTGATCTCCAGCGTTTTGCCTAGATGTGCCCATAGCTCGGCAGGGACTACTTTGACGGCCGCAAGCACGCTGCCAGTCATCCGGATGAAGCCGATCTGCAACGCCAGGCCCAGCCGGTGCAGCGCGTCGCGCTTGGCGAGAATGACGCGCCGTTCCTTGGCCGAGTAAGTGAAGAAGGCATGGAGCTCGAACTGATTGAGCTCCTTGGGAATGGTGCGCAGCCCAAGATACGGCGCCTGCCAGTACTGCATGCCTACCTCCGGCCTTTCCGTGGAGAAGATCTGAGGCTAACAGCAAACTGTTGATTTTATGAAGATTGCTTCCCGGGCGCCTACATTATTCCCCGTCAAATCAAAGAGTTGCTTGACGAGGCTAAGCGTTACTATTTGCACCTAAAACAAGGTGACACCACGACCAGGTCGTTCTCGCCTTCGAACCGCACCGCAGGATTGTCCGGAAGTCGGGACGCTACCGCGCGGTAGGTCTC
>NZ_JBGBPX010000037.1:0-5223 GCF_041107475.1 Rhodanobacter sp. FW021-MT20
CCGCCAAGCGTGCACTCAGCACCGCATCCGAGGCAAGATCGCCGTCGTGTCAACCACACCAGACGCGAGAGAGCCGACAAGGGGAGCGGGTTCATTGATTTCACCAATGGCAATGAGTCGGCTCGCCCGCTTCGCACTCTTGGAAGAGAAGGTTGGTCAATGTCAGGCGGTGGAGGTGAACCATGGTGTCATTTTGTAAGCGGTACCTGAACCGGACTGTCGTCCTGATAGCAAGTTCAGGCATTGTGGTGATTACTGTTTGCTGGGTTGTTTTCCATGCCTATGCCAGTCACGTGGAACGGGCTGCGACGGAAAAGTGCGAGGCCATGAGGCCTGGAGAACGAAAGGAGTCGTTTATTCGCAGCCTCATCGAGCTTAAAAAAAGGAATGCGGAGCTGAGCAACAGATTCGCGGGCCAAGGCGTTTATCGTGTTGGCATCGCACGCAATTTCACCGAGTTTGAAGCGAGACATATCGTCGCTGCCGCTTATGAGAGCAGCCTTTCATTCGAGAAGAATTTCGATATAACGAGGATTGATGTCATCAAGCCCGGTGTCGTAGCCAAATGGAACGATAAAGATGCGCTGGTGAGCTACTCGACAAACGAAGGCGCCGTGGCTGATTTCATTCCATTTCTTGGCGTGATTGAGGTTGCCGGGGTGGAGCGGACTGGCCAGGGTGTCGGTCGCTTTATCCAGGAGCGAGAAAAAGATGGTGCCAAATATCACGTATTCAGCATGAAAAACATTTCGGTGGTGCGCGATTGCTGCAGCGGCCATGAGCGAACATCCGGGCTCGACGATGATCATGTCAAGCACAAAATGGACGCGTATCGTCAAACCATGGCGTTCTTTTCCCCGGAGTTCAATGGGCGTGACCTGTATATCAATACCTCGTCTTGTGGAATTCCCTCTACCGAGGATGGCGATAACAATATGGGCACGCGCAGGCTGGATACTTTCATGATTACTAAACGGAAGGAGTTTTCAGAATGATTATGCCAACTTTCAAGACCATGATGAGTCGCTATCTCTTCAACAGGGATACTCCGCCAGATGATCTCGTCGATGAGTCTCTGATCAGTGGGCGTTCTGCACTAAATGGGGGTAATTGAATTTGTAAGCGCTGATGCTGAACTTAATGCCTGAGGAAATCCCCAGGCTCTGCCGGTAGACTCCCAGGGTTTGACCTATACAGCGGTCGTTGTGAGAGAAAGGGGTTGAGAGGTCAGGGACATTATTTCTCACCAAGCCAATTATCTCGTAAATTTCCTAGCGGCCAATCTCGCGGCCTCACCGTGGCTACGCACCAATAGCAATAATATCTCTGCCCCTTTTGCCCTAACCCTTTTTGCTCTAACCAACATCGAAAGTGTGTCCATGAAGCTCAACGTGGTTTTGATTCTGTGCGCTGTGTTGGTCGCGGGATGCAACTCGAAGCCTCCGACAGAAAGCGAATGTCAGACGGTCGCTGACAAAGAAATCGAGTATGCCGTGGGTCACACACTTCAGGAGTAATAAAGCGATGAAGAGAGTGGACGGATCTTCCTCAAAGTATTTGTACGGGAGGCTTTCGATGCTAACTCCACGAGTGACCTTGCGGCTGGTGCGAGGATTGGTTCTCGCGTTGACAATGGCGCTGGCCGGATGCGGCAAAGTGAGTCTGCAATGGTCCGAGCAGGTCCGGCTCCGGGATGGCCAGGTGGTCGTGGTCCAGCGAACCGCACAAGGGAAGACATACTCGGAGCTCGGCGGGCCCGGGGGCTGGAGATATCCCGTGGAAATGTCAGTTTCGATCGCCAAGGCACTAGGCAATATCAAAACGCCACCCGTGTGGCGCGACACCTACGTGCCTGTGCTTCTGGACTACGACGCTTCCAGCGGGTCTTGGTCGATGTTGGCGTCGTTCTACTACTGCGAGACATGGTACGCGCTTGGAAGGCCGATACCGCCCTACATCGAGTACCAGTCGATCCATGGTGCCTCATGGGAGCGCGTGCCGCTAGAACAAAGATTCATCGATAGGGAAACGAACCTCTTGACGGGGCCCGATACGGATGGAGAGCCGGACCTGGTAACGATTGCAGACAAGGATTTTCGTCAGCGATCGGCCGCACGGCAGTATCAGCGAATCCTGCGCAAGTGGGGTCGTGAAGAAGACAACTTTTGTGATTTGAAATGAAACGGACTTAGGAAAAAAATCATGACAAGCAATCTCGAATACGCGCAGCTGGCCACGCATGTGTATGCACGATCAAGCGCGAACCGGACTCCGCTCACCGACGGATGGGTGCAGATTTCCCGTCAGGAAGATGACATGTGGGGCTTCTCGGCGAGCGCATACCAACGGGGGGGCGAGATCGTCATTTCTTTCGCAGGCACCAACGAGAGCATGGATTGGGCCTCGAACGTTCCGGCCGGAATCGGCTTGGGAGCCTTCCAAGTCACCGAGGCGCTGGATTTTGTGCTTGGTCTCATGGCACAAAATCCAGGTGCTACTTTCAGCCTGACCGGCCATTCGCTGGGCGGCGGCCTGGCATCGGTAATGGCAGTCTTCCTAGACTTGCAAGCGACCGTCTTCGATCCAGCGCCCTTCGAGCTTAGCGCCAGGAATGACATCCTATTAGGTACGCTCCAAACCTATCTTTTCACCAGCGGCTACAACAATGCTGCCTTCGATGACTATACGTCCAGCCTGGGCGCACTGTTTTCGCAAAGAGAACCGAACGTTGTTGCCTACAGTACAGATGGTGAGGTGCTCGAATACCTGAGGTCGATTCTGCCTCCCATCCAGGGCGCAGCATACGAGTACGAAGTCGGTACGCCATCAGTCTTGGAATCAGTTCCAGGCTCGATGGCGATCTCCCTGCATTCGATGGATTTGCTGAGTTCTGTCATGCGTTCGCAGGCATTCAACACAGGACTGATCGAGCAGAATCGTGCGTTCTCTGTCTTCACCGACACCGGCTTGTATGCCGCAGATACGCGGTCGGACAAGCGCGACTTTATGGCCTCCCTGCACAACCGGCAGCTGGCGAGCGGCACAAACGGAAGCGGCATCTTGGATGCGGTGGGTGTGGACTTGCAAAAAATCGGCACCCGCGGAACCGCTTTTGAGAAGAATATAAATCGAGGGGCGCTCGCAACGCTGGCGGAGTACTACTACTTCGAGACCAGCCCCACGTCCTTGGAATTCTTAGACGTAGTCCAAGGCGGAATCACGCTGGATTTGTCGAAGATCGCGAGCGGCTCGGATCGAAAGGGGCAGGACATGCTCCTGGCCAACATTAAGAGTTGGCTGGCGGATAAGGAAAATCTCTCACCCGACTTGGGTGAGGTCCAGCGCGTGACACTCCAGTCGGGTGCCGGGAGCCTACAGGTAGTCGTGGAAGATGATGACAAGAAGGACGTCATCCTTGGCGGTGACGGTTCAGACCAGATCTCCGCGGGTGGCGGCGACGATTTCATTTTTGGCTTGGACGACTCGGACATCCTGCGAGGCGGTGCCGGGAAGGATGAGCTCCACGGTGGTGACGGCGACGATACGCTCTATGCGGGATCCGGCGCCGACGATGCCGACACCAGCGAGAACCGTCTGTTTGGCGGATGGGGCAACGACACGCTCTACGGCTCCGCCGGCAGGGACTATCTGAGTGCCGGTGGCAACACGGACACTCTTCGCGGTGGTGATGGTTTTGACATCTACGACATCGACAATTTGGACACGATTGAGGACTCGGACGGAAAGGGGGCTGTCTACCGGGGTAGCATGCAGTTAACCGGTGGCACCCGCGAGGAAGGTGATCCTGAGAACACCTACTACGGCGGTGGTGATGTCTATGTGCTGGACGGTACTACCCTGCGTGTAAACGGTGGCTTGACGATAGAGAACTACCACAAGGATGCGCACGATCTCGGCATCTTCCTCAAGACCGAAGATGACGACGATGAAGATGCGCCCGATGTAGGTCCCGCGGAGAACAAGAAGTCGCCCATCGTGATCGATCTGGATGGAGACGGCGTGGAAACGGTGGCGATGGACAAGGATCGCTATTTCGATCACGACGCCAACGGCATGCGGGAACGGACGGCATGGGCATCAGCGGATGATGGGTTTCTGGTGCGCGACTTGAATGGCAACGGGCTGATCGATAGCGGTCGCGAGATGTTCGGCAGTCAGACGCTGCTGAGCAACGGCCTGCTGGCCGCGAATGGCTTCGAAGCCTTGCGCGAACTGGATGCCAATCAGGACGGCAAGGTTGACGGCGCGGATGCTGCGTTCTCGGAGCTGCGCATCTGGCGCGATCTGGACGGTGATGGACAAACCGACGCCGGCGAGCTGCAGACACTCGCGGAGAATGGAATCGTCGGTATGCGGACGGCGTGGGAAAGTTCCAGCGTGGTCGATGCGAACGGACAGGCCCATGAGCAGACTGGCACGGCGATCCGTGCCGATGGAACGGACGCGGCTGCGGATGACATCTGGTTCCAGGTCGATACCGCGCACCGCGTCAACGCGCAGTTCAATGCAGGCATTCTCGACGTCATTGATCTGCCGGAAGCGAAGGCGTTCGGCAATCTGCCTGACTTGCGACAGGCCATGGCGACGGACCCGGTTCTCGTCGGAATGGTGCAGGCCTATATGGATGAAACCGTGCCTGCGGCGCGGGATGCGATGCTGGAAGGCCTGATCTTCCAGTGGGCCGGCGTCACCGATGTGGACCCGAACAGCCGCGATCCGCGCATGATTTACGGACATGTCATGGACGCCCGACAACTGCTGGTGCTTGAGCAGCTGATTGGTCGCGGCTACGAAGGCACCTGGTGCTGGGGCGAGCGCGATCCCAATCCGCACGGGCAGGCAGCGCCGTTGCTGATTGCAGAGTTCAAGAAATTTGAAAAGTACGTGCAGGCCCAGCTGCTTGCCCAGGCCGATCCTGCTCGATATGGATTCGTCGAGGGCGGGTTTGGCTCAGGTTATTCGCACGCCCAGGTCAACTGGTCTGACTTCCAGCAATATGCGGCAACGCTGAGGAACGCAGGTGACATCGGTGTGCTCGATCAGATCGTCGATGTAATCGAGGGACTCGGCACTTACTCTCCGGTGTTTCGGGAACAGTCCACGGAAGCGTTCGGGGTGCTTCTAGCAGGCTGTTGAGAATGTCGATTTCAAAGCTGCAGCGATAGAGTTTTTCTATCGCAGCAGGTGCATGTCCGTTTGGGT
>NZ_JBGBPX010000038.1:0-1762 GCF_041107475.1 Rhodanobacter sp. FW021-MT20
TCCCGTCCAGCAGAGTGCGTACAGCCAGCGACCCAATCGAAAGCCGATAGGCGGTTCGGTGATTTCGACGAAGCCGTATTGACGACAGATATCGCGCTGATGATCCCACCGGAGTTCACCTGTCCGGTAGTCGTCGAGGGAGGGATCCGTGTCCGTAATATCCAGCTGCCTGGCAACGGTGGATAACACCAGCGCAGGGAGATCCAGCGGATCGTCCAGAAATGTTCCCAAGTAGCGCAGCGTCGTCAGCTGCAATGCGATGCCCAAACGATTCGCATGACCGCGCTTGCGCGCGATGTAGGTGCGATCTGCATCGTCGAGATGGAAGTAGCGTGCCAGTTCGTCGCTGGACGGGTTGCCGTTGTACCGGCCGTAATTGTCGCGTTGTCCCTCGGTAACGTAGCTGACCGGCATCAAGGTTTCCTTCTGCGGAGAGTTGGGTAGAAGGTTCCATCACTGAAAATCAAGCCTTTCGCCCATCACGCCTTGGAGCTGGCGAGGTGGGATCGCCTTCAACCATGTTTCTTGGGTTCTGCCGGGAGGCATTGCATTGGCGGTTTCGCCAAGGTCGAGTACGATACATGAATGATAACGACTCGTATTCGCAGCATATTGCGCAACCTCTCCGTGGCCGCCCTTCTGCTTTGGGCACTCCCACTCCCGCGGGCGCATGCTCAAGACGTCAGTTCAACCGTGCCGCAGACATGGCAGATGATCGACTATCTGGCCACGGATTACGCCGGCGCGGTCAAGAACGGAGCGGTGCTCAGCGCGTCTGAATACGCCGAGATGCGGGAGTTCACAGCCACCGTGCATCGCCGCCTTCAGGCGTTGCCGCCGACGCCCGGTACACCCGCGTTGTTGTCCCAGGCCGACCAGCTCATCGCTTCAGTGGATGCGAAGGCCTCGCCAGCGCAGGTGGCGATCGAGGCACATGCCCTGGCCGATGCCTTGCTGAAGGCGTACCCGATACCCACCGCGCCGGCCCAAGCGCCCGATCTGACGCAGGGCGCAACGCTGTACCAGAACCAGTGCGCCATGTGTCACGGCGCCACCGGGCATGGCGATGGTCCCGTGGGGCTGCAGCTCAATCCGCGACCGGTGGACTTCACTGACCAGGCGCGTGCGGACCAGCGCAGCCCGCTGTCCCTGTACGAAGTGATCAGCCACGGTGTCGAGGGAACGCCGATGGCCAGTTACTCGTCCCGGCTGTCGTCGGACGAGCGATGGGCACTCGCGTACTACGTGGGGTCGCTAGCCTATACCCGCGAAGCCACGACCGGTGCGACCCTCTGGCAGCACGATACGGCCGCGCGTGCGCAGATCGCGGACCTGAAGGAGTTGTCGCAAGCACGCGTGTCGCAACTGGCTCCTGCACTGGGTGCCGAACATGCCCGCGCGATCATCGGTTACCTGCGTGCGCATCCGCAGGCGATGCAACAGGCGTTGACGGGGCTTCCGCTTGCGCGGGGGCGACTTGCTGCAAGCCTGGCGGCCTATCGTGCCGGCGACGCCAAGGAAGCCACACAACTGGCATTGTCGGCCTATCTCGATGGCGTCGAACCCATCGAACCCCAGCTCAACGCACGCGATGGCGCGCTACGCGCCCGCATCGAAACGGCCATGGGCGCCTATCGCACAGCGGTGTCGGGCAAGGCCGCGCTGCCGGCGGTGACCCAGCAGGCCCACGCCGTGGATGTCCTGCTTGCGCAGGCGCAGGAGGTCACGGCGGATGCGGCGGGCGATCCGGCCGCCACGTTCC
>NZ_JBGBPX010000038.1:1856-3983 GCF_041107475.1 Rhodanobacter sp. FW021-MT20
GCGGGCCCACGCCGTGGATGTCCTGCTTGCGCAGGCGCAGGAGGTCACGGCGGATGCGGCGGGCGATCCGGCCGCCACGTTCCTCGGCGCCTTCACGATTCTGGTTCGCGAGGGTCTGGAAGCCTTGCTGGTGGTCGTCGCCTTGCTGGCCTTCCTGCGCAAGGCAGATCGACGCGTGGAAGTGCGTTACGTGCATGCCGGCTGGATTCTTGCCTTGGTGGCCGGCGGGATCACCTGGGCACTGGCCAGCTATGCCATCTCGATCAGTGGCGCCGGTCGCGAACTAACCGAGGGCCTGTCTTCGCTGTTCGCCGCCGTGGTGCTGCTCAGTGTCGGCTTGTGGATGCACCAAAAGAGTATTGGTGGACGCTGGCAGGCCTACCTGAAGGAAAAGATGGCCGCGGCACTCGACCGACGTTCGGCGTGGTTCCTGTTCGGCCTCGCCTTCATTTCGGTGTATCGGGAAGTGTTCGAGACGATCCTGTTCTACGCCGCGCTCTGGAACGACGGCCAGGAAGTCTGGCTGCTGGGCGGCATTGCGGCCGGCGCGGTGACCTTGGGACTGATCGCCTGGCTCCTGCTGCGCACCAGTCGGCGTCTGCCCATCGGCAAGTTCTTCGCGGCGAGTTCGATCCTGATCGCCGTGCTGGCCGTCGTTCTCGCGGGTAAGGGCATCGCCGCGTTGCAGGAAGCTGGCTGGGTGTCGGTGACGGTCGCCCCGGTGCCGCACATTGAACTGCTCGGCATCTATCCGACCTGGCAGACGCTGCTCGCACAAATCGCCGTGGTCCTGATGCTGAGTGCGGGTTTCATGTTCAATATGCTTCGTGGCCGTAGCGCTCCCGACGCATTGCCCGCATCCACCACTACACGCCCGGAAGAGGATCGCGCATGAGCGACTGCGGTTGCCACGCCGAAGCCGCCAGCGAGGCGGAACGCCGCATCCTGCGCATCGCGCTCGGTCTCAATGCCACCATGTTCGTGGTCGGTGTCGTGGCCGGCCTGATCGCCCAATCGATGGGCCTGGTCGCTGATTCGCTGGATATGCTGGGCGATGCCTGCGCCTACGGCATCGCCTTGCTGGCGTGGACACGCAGCGCCTATTTCAAGGCGTCGGCCGCGCACTGGAATGGAACCTTGCTGGTGGTTCTTGGCGTCGGCGTACTGGTGGGGGTGCTCTGGCGTCTGGTGACCGGTAGCCACCCGGAAGGCCTATGGATGATGAGCGTTGCCTTCGTTTCCTTGATCGTGAATGCCACGGTGCTGAGGCTCTTGGCGCGATTTCGTCACGGTGAAGTGCATCTGCGCGCCATCTGGATATGCACGCGGGCCGACGTCATCGCCAATCTGGCGGTGATCGTGTCCGGTGTGCTGGTGCTTCTTCTGCACAGCGCCGTGCCTGATCTGGTGATCGGTACGGCCATCGCCTGCTACGTGCTGAAGGAGGCGTTGGGCATTCTGCGCGAAGCGAAGGACGCACGGATCGCCGCCATTGCACCGAACGGCAAGCCATGACGTCGCCGATCTCGGGATTTGGCTCGATGGTTTACGCCGTTGACCTTCGACTGTTCAACGCCATTCATTCGCCGGTGCCACCGTCGCCAGCGATGCTTCATGTGGCGCGCGTCCTGGCCGATGGACCGTTGATCCTGACAGCTCTCCTTCTTGGGTGGATGCTGATGGTTCCTCGCCAGTCGATGCGCTTGATCGCCCTGAAAGCATCGGGTGCCGCCGCTGCAGCATTGCTCGCGAACCTGATCATCGGCTTGGTTTGGGATCGCGCACGTCCCTTTGTCGCTGGAGTCGGTCAAGCATGGGTGTCTCATGCGGCGACCGGCAGCTTTCCCAGCGACCATCTGACTGTGCAATGGGTGGTGGCCGGCATACTGTTGCTGAATCAATGCAGCCGGCCTTGGGGCATCGGGATCGCACTGCTCGGCCTGCCGATGGCCTGGGCACGGATCTACTTGGGCGTGCACTACCCCGGCGATATGCTGGGAGCCCTCGGGATGGGCGGACTGGCCATGCTCAGTGGCTGGCTGTGGTTTCGCCGGTCCGTGACATCAGCCATCGCGCCATTGCCATCTCAGGGATAAGGTTTCGCCCCGCTGCGAAGCGAGGGTCTAG
>NZ_JBGBPX010000039.1:0-3720 GCF_041107475.1 Rhodanobacter sp. FW021-MT20
AATCGCTTCAACGCCCGCTGCTGGTTCTCGAACGCGCCGCCCCATTCGCTGTAATAGCCAGTCGGCAACTTCACCTGCTGCGCGATGGCCGCATTGGCGTCCTTGACGAAGCCGTCGATGTCGCGGCCGCGCACGTCCATCTGGATCACCGCATAGCGCTGCAACTGCTCGCGGCGGATGAACGAATAGCCTTCCGCATCGCTGACCTCGGCCACCTGCGACAAATGCACCAACGCGCCGCTGGGCGTACGGATCGGAATGCGCTGGATCGCCGGCAAGGAGGCCTTGTCGGCATCGTCCAGCCGTACCGCGATATCGAAGCGCTTCACGCCGTCGAGCAAGGTCGTCACCGGCTCGCCACCGATGCCGTTCTTCACCACGGTGAGCACGTCGTCGGCGTTCAAGCCATAGCGAGCCAACGCATCGCGATCCACCTTGATGCGGATCTGCGGCTTGCCGATGTTTGCCTCCAGTGCGAGATCCGCCACGCCCGGCACCCCGGCCAGCACGTTCTTGATGCGACCGCTCAGACGATCCAACTCGCCCAAGTCATCTCCATAGATCTTCAGCGCCAGCGTGGCACGCACGCCGGAAATCAATTCCTCGATGCGCATCTGGATCGGCTGGGTATAGCTCACCACGGCGGTCGGCAACGCCGCCGACAATTCCTTCTGCATCGCTTCCTCGATGCTTTCCAGCGTCTCGCCCTTGCGCCATTGATCCTTGGGTTTCAGCGGCGTGTACACCTCCATGTAGTTCACATCTGCCGTCTCGCCTTTCTCGGCGCGACCGATCATCGCCAGTGTGGTCTCGACCTCGGGAAACTTCTGTTTGACCAGTGTCGAGACCTGTTTGGAGATGGCGATCGACTCGTCCAGCGACGCCGACGGGATCGAGGTGATGCGCCACATGATGGCGCCTTCCTTCAGGTTGGGCATGAACTCCTTGCCCAGGAACGGGAACAGCGCGAGGCTGCCGATCAAGGCCCCGGCGGCGATGCCCAGCACCAACTTGCGGCGTGCCAGCGCCCAGGCGAGTACCGTGGCGTAATGACGTTTCAGGAACGCCACCAGCCAGGTGTCCTTCTCTTCCTTCGGCTTCAACACCAGCGCGGCGAGTACCGGGATCAGGGTCAAGGCGAGAATCAGCGAGCCGGCCATCGCGAAGCTGATATTGAACGCCATCGGCTTGAACATCTTGCCTTCCAGTCCCTGCAGGCTGAACAGCGGCAGGAACACCACGATGATGATCAGGATCGCGAACGCCATTGGATTGGCTACTTCACGAGCGGCCGCCAGCACGGCGGCAGTGCGATCCACCGGACCGCCATGCGCCTTGCGCTCGGCCATGATGCGGTAGGCGTTCTCCACCATCACCACCGCGCCATCCACCATCATGCCGATACCGATCGCCAAGCCCGCCAGCGACATCAAGTTGGCCGACAGCCCCACCTGATTCATGCAGATGAAGGCGATCAGCATCGCCAGCGGCAACGCGACCACGACCACCAGCGCGCTGCGAAATTCGCCCAGGAACAGGAACAGCACCAGCGCCACCAGGATCGAGCCTTCCACCAGCGCGCGCACCGCGGTGCCCACCGCCGCATTGACCAGTTCGGTGCGCTCGTACACCGGCTTGACTACGACACCGGGCGGCAACGCCTGCTTCACCGTGTCGAGCTTGGCTTTGACCGCATCGACCACGCTCTTGGCGTTCTCGCCGATGCGCGCCAGCGCCATGCCCAGCACGACTTCCTTGCCATCACGCGTCACCGCCCCGGTGCGCGGTGCCCCGGCCTCGGTAATGGTGGCCACGTCCCGCACGTAGACCGGCGTGCCGTCTTCGGTCTTCAACACGATGTTGCCCAGATCCTTGGCGTTCTGGATCAAGCCCAACCCGCGCACCAGGTACTGCTCGCGCCCCACGTCGACGAAGTTGCCGCCGACTTGCGCATTGTTCGCCTGCAGTGCCTCGATTACGTTCTTGAAGCCGAGTTTGTGCGCGATCAGTTTCATCGGATCGATGCGCACCTGGAACTGCTTTTCCTGCCCGCCCCACGAGCTGACGTCATCGACACCCGGCGCGGTGCGCAGGATCAGACGGATGGTCCAGTCCTGCAGCGTGCGCAGATCCATGTCGTTCGGTGCCGTACCGGCCGTGGCGCCTTTCAAGGTGTTGTCGGCGCGCTCGACGGTGTACCAGAACACCTGGCCGAGACCGGAGGTGTTCGGTCCCATTTCCGGTTTGCCATAACCCGCCGGCAAACGATCGCCGACCTGTTGCAGCCGCTCGTTGACCAGTTGACGGGCGAAGTAGATGTCCATGCTGTCGTCGAAATAGACCGACACATACGACAGGCCGAACAGGCTCACCGAGCGGATCTGCTCCACCTTGGGCAAGCCGGCCAGCGCCGACTCCACCGGCGTGGTGAGCAGTTGCTCCACATCCTCTGCCGCCAGTCCCGAGGCTTCGGTGTAGACGTTGACCTGCACCGGGGTGACATCAGGAAAGGCATCGATGGGTAGCTGACGTACGGCCTGGAAACCGAGAAAACCGATCACCACGAAGATGATCAGTACCAGCACCTTGTAGCGCAGAGAGAATTCAACCAGACGTTCCAACATCATTCTTCTCCCAGCTGCGAGCGCAGCAAGCGGGCCTTCAAAGCGAACGCGCCCTTGCGCACGTAGGTGTCGCCGGATTTCAGGCCTTGCGTGATCACCGTCCAGCCATCACGCGTATCGCCAACCATGACCGACGCCGGCTCGAACGGGCCGTTGCCTTTGGCGAGGAACACGGTCGGCTGGTTCTGCAGCAACACGATCGCTTCGGCGGGAACGGCCAGCTTCGGCACCGCGCTGCCGGCGGCGATGCGGGCTTCGACCAGCTCACCCGGATGCAGCAGATCCTGGCGGTTGTCGACTTCGATGCGCACCGGCACCGTGCGGGTGCGCTCATCGGTCTGATGCGAGCGCTGCACGACCTTGCCGGGGATCGCGGTGTCGTGCACGAGGATGCGGACATCGGCATCGGGCTTGACCCGTTCGGCATCGGCCGGCGCCATCTGCGCGACGACCCAGACCGAATCCTCCTTGACCAGGGTGAACAGCGTGCGGCCCGGTTCCACCCGCTCACCGACCAGGAACTCGTCGGTGGTGACGCGACCACCGGCCGGGGCCAGTAGCTCGAAGCTGCCATCCGCACCGGCCGAACCCTTGCGCAGCAGGCCACCGATCTGACCGTCGGACAGTCCGTAGGCACGCAACTTGGCACGCGCCTGATCGCGCTGCACCTTCGCTTCGTTGTAGCGCCGTGCCGAGACCGCCTGCGGCCCCAGCGACGCGATCCGTTGCCAGTCCTGCTCGGCCACGATCAACGCACCTTGCGTCTCGGCGACCTGCACGCTGGAGAGCACCACCAACGGCGCACCGGTTTTCACTACGTCGCCGAGCTTGGCTTTGCGGGCCAGCACCTGCGATTCCACGCGCGGCGACACCAGTACGGTGGAATACGCATCGGCCTTCACTTCGCCGGGGGCTTTGAGTTCGTCGGTTAAGGCGCGGGGGGCAACCTTGTCGAGCACAATACCGGCGTCCTTGATCGCCTTGGCGTCCAGGGCGAGTGGATTGGCCGGTGCCGGTTCCTGGGGGTCTAAGCCGGAATCCTCAAAATTTCCGGAAAACGCCGTAAACTATTGTTTATAAAAAATAAGGTGCCACA
>NZ_JBGBPX010000040.1:0-3364 GCF_041107475.1 Rhodanobacter sp. FW021-MT20
GGACAAGCCTGCCCTCAACACACCGTCCACTGCAAGATCCGGCGGCGGACGTCAACCACACCAAACGCGAGAGAGCCACATATACTGACGACGGCGTCAGATTTTCCCACATGACCGAGACCGCTCCGCGGTGGTGGACTGGCAATCAGCTGACGTCAGATGAACGCCCACTCGTAGCCTATCTTGCGCAGTTGGTCTCCGAAGACGCGGCGGTCGAAACGGATGACGCGCTCCTTCTTCCGTGGACGAACGTCTATGCGCTGCTTTCCGACGAATCCCATTTTGGGAGTTTGCCACTCTTAGCTCTGCCCCAACGGTCGGACTGGGTTCCCCGGCTGGAATCGACCGGAGCACTTTCCGATCCCGACTTTCGGATCGCGGTACGAGGGTGGTCTTCGGCCCAGTTCGGAGATGCCTTGTTGGACCGTCAGGGAGCAGTCCTCCAGCGGTCCAGCGATCAATGGCTGATGTCGGAACCATCGTGGAAGTTGCTCGGCAAGTTGTCTCGGTTCGCACGCGAACAGTCTTCGCTTGATGCCGACCAGATACTCCGGACCGTCGGTGAGATCAGGCAGGCCGCGCTTGCCAGCGGGGCCGTCCTGGATGATTTTCTCGATAAGACAGACATTTGTACGCCGGACAAGGTGAAGCTCGATCTCCGGCGCGACCAGGCCTTCGGTTTGCCCGTGATCGAGGTAAGACCGTTGCCCAATGGCGCGCCGGACAACTTCGTGGAGACCTTCGATCGCTATGGCCAAGTGAGGGGGCGTTACGACCTTATCCAGGCCGGGGGGCGCTTGACCCATGTCGCTCCGAGCCACGCAGTGCGCCGCGTTCTGGAGGTTGTAAAAGGCATGCCGGCGCGCCGCCTCTCCGCGGAGCAGGCGAGGATTTTCACACACAATCCGTACGCCATACTGGGGGACGAAGCTGCCGAGGCGCTTGACGAGGAGCAGTTCAATACTGCTCGTCGCGATGCCGGCCTGGCCCCTGCCCGGTTCGAGGTCGTACCCGAGGCATCCACCGCGTCACATGTCGTGCTGCGCATCCACCAGGTGCTGGACGCGTCGACGCCCGAAGATCTGACACTGGATCACGACCAAGCCAAGCAATGGCTCGCGGCGGCAGGCCGATCTCGCGCGCAAGGGCTCCCCGTCTTCCACCAGGACGGCAGCGAGCTTCTGCTTGATCAGGCGGCCGAGCATCAGTTGGCGCTGCTCGCCGAGTGGGTCGGGCGGAGTGAAGTTGCCCAGATGCATCAGGCAGCAGGCGAGGTATTGGATCTCAGTGCTTTCAGCAGCCGGGTAATTGGTTTTGATTCGAAAGTCCAGGCCGTGCCGTACGTCCCGCATCGGACTCAGGGTAAGGATTGGCTTCCCGACGATGATGTTGGTGTAGTAACTGTCAATCACGCATCGGGTGAAGTCCGAAACCACATCATGACGGCGACTTCCATCGACGAGCTCGAGGAAGCGATTGGGCAGGCCAAGGACAAAAGGCTGGCGTCAGTGCGCATTCCCGGCTCTGACGTGGATCTGCCGATCCCACAGGCGGAGTCATTGGTGGATGAGTTCCGGGAGCTAGGCGTCAAGCCCTGCGGAAAGAACCCGCCCAAGCCACTGTCCGATCCCAAGCCGAACCAGCGCGTTGGACTCCGCATCCATCACAACATTGAGTCTCTCGAGTACGTCGAGGCCGTCGAGAATCTCGTTGGCGCGGTGAGAGCCGAGGATATCGAACTTCCCACCGCGCTGCGTCCGGAAATCACGCTCTTGCCGCATCAGGCCTATGGTCTTGCCTGGATGCAGCAGCGCTACCTCAGTCAGGACGTGGGCATCGCCGGATGCCTGCTGGCCGATGACATGGGTTTGGGAAAAACCCTCCAGTCCCTCTCGCTGATCGCGTGGGCTTGGCAGCGTTCGAATTCAGCACAGCCGAGCTTGGTGGTGGCACCCGTTTCCCTGCTGGAGAACTGGAAGCAGGAGGTAAACAAGTTTCTTGATTGGCCCGACGGAGCGGTGCTCAGCCTGTATGGTTCGGATCTGGCGTCGAAGCGCTCCGGCGGCAACGCGCTGGACGATGATCTACGCCAGCTTGGCGTTACCAAACTTCTTAGGCCAGGATTTGCCAATGGCTATCGCCTTGTGCTGACCACCTACGAAACCCTTCGCGATTACGAGCTGTCAATCGCACGACAACATTGGGACATCGTAGTCTGCGACGAGGCCCAGAAAATCAAGAATCCCACCGCCTTCGTTACCCAAGCGGCTAAAGCCTTGCACGCGAACTTCAAAATCGCCTGCACCGGCACTCCCGTCGAAAACTCATTGGCCGATCTCTGGTGTCTGTTCGACTTCTTCCAGCCCGGCTGTCTGGGAGCATTGAACGAGTTCACCAAGGTTTACCGAGAGTCCATCGAGTTCAGGCAGGAGGGGCACGAGACCTTGATCGAACGGCTCCGCGCCATGATCCAGCCCTGGGTTCTCCGGCGCATGAAGAACGAAGTACATGAGGGTCTTCCACGCAAGATCATGGGCAAGGAGGCCGACCGCACGACTGTGGCGCTTCAAATGTCACCAGTACAGCGGCTCGCCTACATGGACGCAGTCGCCGCGTACCGGCAGACAAAGGACCAGGGTGGGCAAGGTCGGAGCGTATCCATGCTGAACCTGCTACACCGTCTGCGCATGATCTGTGCACACCCGCTCGCAGCAACTCGAGAGGATCATGAGCGCCTCAACGTGAAGGAGCACATTGCCGCCTCACCCAAGCTAGCCTGGCTGCTTGGATGTCTTGATCGAATCAGGATCCTGCGTGAGAAGGTCATCGTGTTCACGGACTACAGGGATCTGCAACGACTGCTCCAGCGCGCCATCGAGCATCAATTCGGCATTCGAGCACAAATCATCAACGGGTCTACCTCAATCGGAACCAACCGGGGTGATTCCCGCCAGTACTTGATCGACGATTTCCAGGCCAAGCCGGGATTCGGCGTACTTATCCTCTCGGCGTCAGCCGTAGGTTTTGGTGTAAACATCCAGGGCGCAAATCACGTCATCCACTTCACCCGGACATGGAATCCGGCCAAGGAAGACCAGGCAACCGATCGAGCCTATCGAATTGGTCAGCGCCGTGACGTGTACGTGTACTGCCCTACCGTAGCCGGACCAGGCTTCCCCTCTTTTGAACAACGTTTGGCGGAACGCCTTGACTATAAACGTGATCTCTCAAAGGACATGCTGGCCGGATCGCAAGAGCTGACCGCTGATGATTTTGATGATCTCTAACAGGCTGTTGAGAAGCACCGTCCTGCGTCAGGTTTCATAGCCATGATCTATGGATGGTTGGCGTTGCAGTGGCTGCA
>NZ_JBGBPX010000041.1:0-1746 GCF_041107475.1 Rhodanobacter sp. FW021-MT20
CCTGATTCCGTGACCACGTTACCACGCCGCCACCACCTTACGGCCGTCTATACGTCCAAGGAACAATCATGGTCTGGCGGCGGTCATTTGGCTTGGCCAGACGCCGCATGAGGGACGCGCCAACGTGGTCATCGTGGCCGGACGGTGCGATGGAGCGTCGGTTTTCCAGCCAGTGCGCAAGCATTGCCCTCGCGATGGATCGCGCGACCGGTGGCTTGCGCTGTTCGCGTGGAGCGCGGCTAGGCCGGGATGATGTCTACCTCGGGCGGCTCGCTGCGTGTCCAGTCGTCATACAGCGCGCGCCACACGATCAGTGCCGGGCAGTGTTGGCCGAAGTTCAGCGCCACGCGGCGCGCATGGACGGCCAACTGCGCGGCCACGCGCATCATTTCCTGCATGACGGTTTTGAGCCGGCGCCGCTTGGCGGGATGGCGCAGAGGCGCGGCTTTGTTCAGCAGGGCTTGCTGACCGATCAGGCGCAGGATGTTGTAGGCCACGGCGGCGAGGCTCAGCACCAAGGTGTTGGTGTCGAACTTGCCGCTGGGCAGGCGCTCCAGATCGAGGTCGGTCTTGAATTCGCTGTGGAACTGCTCGTGGGTGCCGTGTGCTTCGTACAGCGCGATGATGGCCTCGGCCGACAGATCGAGCGTGGTTTCCCAGCCGTCGATGGTTACCTCCGGGAACAGCAGCATCGTGCCATCGGCCTTGCAGGTGCGCTCGGTCAGGCGCAGCACGCGGCGCAGCGGCACCTTGCGCTCGTCCAGCGTGATGACGCGCCCGTCGGTCACCCAGGTGGTGGTGCGCTTGCCTTCGCGCGGCGTGTCCCATTCAACATCGGTGTCGGCGCGTTTGGCGGCGGCGCAGCCTTCGACATCGAAACGGCGCGGGTTCCACTTGCCGAGCACATCCATGCGACCGTGACCTTGCGTCAGTGCGGTGCGGAACATCGACTCGCTGTCGAAACCCGAGTCCCAGCGCAGCAGCAGTTTCTTGTCGGTCAACGCCAGCGCGCGCGGGATCGCGCGTTCCAGGGTGTATTCGCTCTCCTTCGCGCTGTGCTGGGTGCCGTCGCGCAACTCCAGCGCGAGGCAGTAGCCCTCTTCGGCGCCCAGATACGCCGCGATCGGCGCGAACCCGTCGTAGCCGGCGTAGGTGCGGCCCACGCCCTGCTTCTTGCTGTCGGAGTTGTCCAGGCAGAACACGTCGATGTCCAGCGGCACGTGACCGCTCGTCGTCGTGGCGAACTGCGCACGGCCGCGCTTGAGCAGCGGCACCAGCAGCGCATCGACGGCTTCGGAACCGGCCATGCCCATCGTGTCCATGCGCTGGCGCAGCGTCGCCGCCGACGGCACGCCGGACAGGCCCAGCGCCCGGGGGAAGAACGCTTCGTCGCGCTTGCCCTCAATGGCATCGAAATCGCTCTTGCCCTCCACCAGCAAACCGACGTAGCTGGTCAGAATCTGGCTGCTGGGCAGGCCTTGGCGCACCGGAAACGCCGGATCGATGCGACGAGCAATCTCGGCGAAACGATGCAGCGCGACACCGACAAACGCCAGGCCCGACATGGCCGTCAGGTTGCGCGAGGATTGGCGAATGAGGAACGGTGTGGGCGGCATGAGCGAACTGTGCGGCAACGACATCAAGCCGCAGCATACCCAACACCGCAGCTCACCCGATGGGTGAAGGGCAGATCCACCGCAGGTGTTGATGTGGTGCGGTTTGGCGGGGAGAGATCACGGAATCAGG
>NZ_JBGBPX010000042.1:0-1602 GCF_041107475.1 Rhodanobacter sp. FW021-MT20
TTTTCTTTGTGCGCCCGGCAGGGCGCACCTGCTAGGAGGTGAAAGTCCTCTGCTCACCCGGCAAGGGGAAGAGCTAGCCAGAGGCAAGGGCGACTCGGGTGACTGGTGGTCTGGAGGAAGCCCGAGGCAAAACGCTGGCCTGACGAACAGGAAGCGGATACGAGGCGACGTGTTGGGGTGAGGCAGCAAAGAAGGCCAAAGCCCAGTACTTGCACGGAACGACACGGCGTATATCCGACAGGCATAAGCGGGAAGGCCGGTGCGTCATACCCGGGGAGATCTCGCCTTGTGGGTGAAAGCCCGACGGTGTGAACCGGAGCGAGAAGTCAGCCGAGGCCATAGTAGGTGCGGAATGACCGAAGGGCCGAACATGAGAGACCGCGATTAGGACGGCAGGACCTCGATGATCGACGACGAAGCAGAAGCCCGGGGAACCGGGGCCAAGGGCCAAGAGGCGGGACGGTATCCCGTGGGTAGGCCGTGTGGTGCCGAGTCGGTCACGGCGGCGGCCGGGCAAACGAAAGCGGAGGTGTCACGGCTGATGGAAGCCGTGATCGAGCGCAGCAACGTGTGGTCGGCGTATCAGAAAGTGGTCCGCAACGGTGGCGCACCGGGGGTCGATGGCCTGACGGTGGGATCGTTCAAGGACTGGCTGAAAATGCACTGGCCCACGGTGAGGGCGGCCCTGCTGGATGGCAGCTATCTGCCATCGGCGGTACGCGCGGTGGACATTCCCAAGCCCTCGGGTGGGGTACGGACACTGGGCATCCCGACGGTGCTGGATCGGCTGATCCAGCAGGCGCTGTTGCAGGTTCTTCAACCGATCGTCGAGCCGACGTTCTCCGCATCGAGCTACGGCTTCCGGCCGGGGCGCAGTGCCCATCAAGCGCTACGCGCGGCCAGGCACTATGTGCAGGACGGCCGCGCGTGGGTGGTGGATATGGACTTGGAGAAGTTCTTCGACCGGGTGAACCACGACATTCTGATGTCGCGGGTGGCCCGGCACGTCAACGACGAACGGGTGCTCAAGCTGATCCGGCGTTATCTGGAAGCGGGTCTGATGCGTGACGGGGTGGAAGCGGCGCGGAGCACGGGGACGCCGCAAGGCGGCCCGCTGTCGCCGTTGCTGTCCAACATCCTGCTCACGGACTGGGATCGCGAACTGGAGAAACGCGGACACGCGTTCTGTCGCTATGCGGATGACTGCAACATCTATGTTCGCAGCGAAGCGGCAGGGCAACGCGTGATGGCCGCCATGAAGGTGTTCCTGGAAACGCGCCTGAAGTTGCAGGTCAATGCAGCCAAGAGCGCGTGCGCGCGGCCGTGGAAGCGGTCGTTTCTGGGTTATACCCTGACCCGCGCCGGTGGTGGTCGAATCCGGTTCAACGTCACGCCGCAAAGCGTGGCCCGCCTGACCGGCCGCGTGCGTGAACTGCTGCGGCAGGGGCGCGGGCGCAGCCTGACCCATACCATCGAGACACTGAACCCGGTGCTTCGAGGATGGACGGGCTACTTCCAGCTCAGCGAGAGCAAGGTGATGTGGAAGAACCTCGACGGATGGTTGCGGCGTCGGCTGCGTTGTCTGCTATGGCGACAGGCCAA
>NZ_JBGBPX010000043.1:0-1352 GCF_041107475.1 Rhodanobacter sp. FW021-MT20
GGCTCTCTCGCGTTTGGTGTGGTTGATCTTCACGCCGGTATCTGCTGAGCCGCATGCGTCCACGGATTCTTTGGCAGGTGTTTGAGCTTGGCGCAGATCAGGTAGCTGATAGCGATCAGGTGGCGGTCGGTGCCGTAGCCGCGCGCACGCGCCTTGGCCGCCTGGATGCGGCCGTTGAGCCCTTCGGCAAAGCCGTTGCTGAGGCCGGAGCGGAAGTGTTCGAGGATGCCGTCGCGGTGTTTCTTGATCGTGGCGGCAAGCCGCTTGAACGGTGTCAGCCGGCAGCGCCTGGCCCAACTGATCCAGCCGTCCAGCAGCGTCGTGGCTTGCGCGATGTCGCCGCCGTGCGAGAACACCTGGCGCAGCGCCTGCTTGAGCCGCCACGCACGCGCGGTCTGCAGGTTCGTGCGCTGCAGCCAGTGCATCTGGTCGATCTGCTTGCGCGTCCAGTTCGCCGCATCCTTGAGCGTGCCCCAGCGAATGTGTTTCAGGCCGTCCACCTGCTTGACCTCGGCGCGCCGTACCTGATCCAGCGCCTCGTTGGCCAGCGCCACCACGTGGAACGGATCGAAGCTGACCGTGGCGTTCGGGCAGTGTTCGCGTGTGCCTGCCTGGTAAGCCGCGCCCAAGTCCAGGCTGACGTCGGTGATCGCCTCGGCGTCGCCGCCGTGCGCCGCCAGGTCCTCGGCAAAGGTCTTGAACGTCGCCGCGTTGCGGCCCTGCACGGCGAACAGCAGGCGACGCGCGTCCAAGTCGCAGAACAGGGTCAGGAAGCGTTGCCCCTTGCGCGCGCTGCGCTCGTCCGCGCTGATACGGCGGACGCCCGAGTAGTCCTCCTGAGCGCGCGCCGCGTCGACATGGAAGTCCAGCACACGCCAGACCCGGTCGTCGGACACGCCCAGCAGCTGCGCCACCGCGCCCACCGGCATCTGCGTGCACAACGCGATGACAAAGGCCTCCAGCGTTTCCGTGAACCCCGCGCCCGCGCGTGCCCACGGCACCTCGACTTGCGTGGTCTTCTCGCACTCCCGGCAGCCGACGCGCGGCACGTTCGCCTCGATGATGGCCTTGTACTGGAAGAAGTGCAGGTGCTGCCATGTGCGCGGCAAACGGTCGTGAATGGGTTGGTCGGCGGCGCCGCATGCCGGACAGATCAGCCGCTTGGCCGTGTTCTCGACCTTGAACACGATGCGACCCGCCGCCTGTTGAAAGTCAACGTTGACCACGCGCCACGGCGAGGTGAGACCAAGAGCTTGTGTGAAGAGCATTTCCATCGGACAAGCCTGCCCTCAACACACCGTCCACTGCAAGATCCGGCGGCGGACGTCAACCACACCAAACGCGAGAGAGCC
>NZ_JBGBPX010000044.1:0-1349 GCF_041107475.1 Rhodanobacter sp. FW021-MT20
GGCTCTCTCGCGTCTGGTGTGGTTGACACGACGGCGATCTTGCCTCGGATGCGGTGCTGAGTGCACGCTTGGCGGATGGAAACGCTCTTTACCCAAGCTCTCGGGCTGGCCGCGCCGTGGCGCGTGGCCCATGTCGACTTTCAGCAGGCCGCCGGACGCATCGTGTTCACGGTCGAGTGCACGGCCAAGCGGCTGGCGTGCCCGGCGTGCGGCGCAGCCGATCAGCCGATTCACGATCGCCTGCCGCGTCGCTGGCAACACCTGAACTTCTTCCAATATCGGGCCCTGATCGAGGCCAAGGTGCCACGCATCGGTTGCCGGGAGTGCGAGAAAACGAACCAGGTCGACGTGCCATGGGCGCGCGCTGGCGCGGGTTTCACCGAGACACTGGAGGCCTTCGTCATCGCGCTGTGCACGCAGATGCCGGTGAGTGCGGTGGCGGCGCTGCTGGGCGTGTCCGATGACCGCATCTGGCGTGTGCTGGACTTTCACGTCGAAGCCGCTCGGGCGCGCGAGGACTTTTCGGACGTGCGCCGGGTCAGCGCCGACGAACGCAGTGCGCGCAAGGGACAACGCTTCCTCACTTTGTTCTGCGATCTGGCCGCACGCCGCCTGCTGTTCGCCGTGCAGGGCCGCAAGGCCGACACGTTCAAGGCGTTCGCCGGCGACCTGGCCGCGCATGGCGGCGATGCGGCGGCGATCACCGACGTCAGTCTGGATCTTGGCGCGGCCTATCAGGCCGGCACGCGCGAATACTGCCCGAACGCGAAGATCAGCTTCGATCCGTTCCACGTGGTGGCATTGGCCAACGAGGCGTTGGATCAGGTGCGGCGCGCCGAGGTCAAGCAGGTGGATGGTCTGAAGGGCATTCGCTGGGGCACGCTCAAGGACGCGGCGAACTGGACGCGCAAGCAGATCGACCAGATGCACTGGCTGCAACGCTCGAACCTGCAGACGGCACGCGCGTGGCGACTCAAGCAGGCGCTGCGCGCGGTGTTCGCCAAGGGCGGCCATCTTGCCCAGGCCACCATCCTGCTCGATGGGTGGATCCACTGGGCAAGGCGCTGCCGGCTGACGCCGTTCAAGCGGCTCGCCGCGACCATCAGGAAGCACCGCGAAGGCATTCTTGAACACTTCCGCTCCGGGCTCAGCAACGGTTTTGCCGAAGGGATCAACGGGCGCATCCAGGCGGCCAAGGCGCGGGCCCGAGGCTACGGCACCGACCGCCACCTGATCGTCATGAGCTACCTGATCTGCGCCAACCTCAAGCACCTGCCGAAAAACCCGTGGACGCATGCGGCTCAACAGGTGGTCGGGTAAAGGTCAACCACACGAATCGAGAGAGAGCC
>NZ_JBGBPX010000045.1:0-1268 GCF_041107475.1 Rhodanobacter sp. FW021-MT20
CGCATCGAGGGGAAGCCTTGCGATTGATCGAGCCTATGACAGTCGGCTCGGGCGAGAGTTTCTCAACAGCCTGCTAAAGGCCATCCAATCGGCAAGGCTGGCGGCTTCTCACGCTCCAAACGATCCCATTGTGGAGAGCTAGCATGATCGGCTTCTTCATTCGTCTTGGGGCATCAGGTTGGCCTAACAGTTCGTTCAAGGCGGACGGCTTCGCCGCCGCTTAACTCAAGCGTTAGGCGGAAATGCAGGGGCAAGGAGGGTTTATGAAATGTTTCATCGTGGTAATTGCGCTTACGGTGCTGACGCTCACATCCTGTGAGCAACTGCCTGGCGCTACGAATGAAGCCAAGCGCGAAGTACGAAAACATCTGATCGACCCGAGCAGCGGTCAGTTTGAGTCGGTTTATGAGAATCCGAAAACTGGGGCTGTCTGCGGCTTTGTTAATGCAAAGAACAGAATGGGCGCGTACGTTGGTGCGAGCCCGTTTGTTTACGAAAAGTTATCCGGAGCAACTCTAGTTCAAGAGCAACCCACCGAACGAGACTTCGAGAGGTTCTTCGAGACGATCAAATACGCCGAACCTAACGACTATACGGAATTGGAAAACAGGTGCAAATCGGTTTCGCTTTGGCAGGAGAAGTGCGGAACAGAAATCCACTCAAACACAAACAAGTATTGCCAACTTATAGATCAAGGGAAATCCGAGATGGATATTTATGAGGCGGCGAAACCAAATTTGGACCTGTACTAAAGTGTTTCCGCCTAACAACTCAATCCAGCGGACGCCAACCCGCTACGCGGGTCGGCGCCGCTGATTTCGAGCGTTAGGCTTGCAAGAGAACATGGCGTATCGTGATGTCGTTACAACAACAGGAGACATATCGTGGTCAAAGTAGCGTTGTTCGTTCGCCTTGAAGCGAAACCCGGAAAAGAGAAAGAGGTGGAGAGCTTCCTTATGGGCGGTCTTCCCATTGTCAATGAGGAGCCTGCCACCACTGCTTGGTTTGGCATTCGCCTTGGGCCAAGTACTTTCGGAATCTTTGATGCCTTTCCGAATGAAGCGGGTCGGCAAGCCCATCTCTCCGGCAAGGTCGCAGCAGCGTTAATGGCAAAGGCCGGTGAGTTGTTCTCCGAGCCGCCGTCCATCGAGAAAGTTGACGTACTTGCGGCAAAGCTACCCGGCTAAGCAAGCCTAACAATTCCGTAAGAGACTTCCCGTCAACCCCAGGCGCATGACGCTTTTGCCTTGGGCTTTCAGGCGACTGCC
>NZ_JBGBPX010000046.1:0-1266 GCF_041107475.1 Rhodanobacter sp. FW021-MT20
CAGGCTGTTGAGAATGTCGATTTCAAAGCTGCAGCGATAGAGTTTTTCTATCGCAGCAGGTGCATGTCCGTTTGGGTGAAGACCCTTTTCCAGGTTCCGGGCGCACGCCTCCCGTCGCGGCTCACGTTGGCGATGGATTCCACCACTCGCCAATGCCGCCGAGTCGGATCAGGTTGTATGCCGCAAACGTCCACGTCACCCAACCACGCACCTTGGGCAGCGATACCAGCGGCAACTTGTCCAGCCCGCCAACAGTCTTGATCCAGCCAAAACCCTGCTCGATGCGCTTGCGTACCTGAAGACTCATCGCGTACCCCTTGCCGCGCGCCTTGCGCGCATCGATGGCGCTACGCCGGCCCGAGGTGTTGCGCGCGATGTGTGGCTTGATTCCGCGCTGCTCCAGCGCCGCCACGAAGTCGTGCGTGTCGTAGCCCTTGTCCGCACCCAGCGTGGCGCCTCGGCGCACGCCGGCCGCGCCCAGCAGATCGAGTGCACCATCACGCTCTCCCGTGCCGCTGGCATGACGCACATCCACGCCGACGATCAGCGCATGGCGGTTTTCCATCAACGCGTTGGCAAGGTAGCTCAGTTTGGCTTCCTTGCCCTTGCCTTTGCGCATCAGTCGCGCGTCCGGATCGGTGGTGGAGGCATGCGTGTCGTTGCTGCGTTTCTGATCGTGAAAATCGGTGCCATCACCACCGCTGCCGTCCTTCGGACTGAAGCTCTTGTGCGAGGCCCATGCTTGCAGCAACGTGCCGTCCACCGAAAAGTGCTCGTCGCTGACCAGAGCTTGCACGCGCGCCATCAGTACGGTGTGCTCGAAGAAGCGTTGCGCGATCTGCTCGTCAAACAGGCGCTCGCGGTTGAACGAGAACGTGGAGTGATCCCATACCGCATCATCCATGTTGAGTCCGACAAACCAGCGGAACAGCAGGTTGTAGTTCATCTGTTCCATCAGCAACCGCTCGCTGCGCACGCTGTAGACCACCTGCAGAAGCGAAGCGCGCAGGATGCGCTCCGGCGGAATGGATGGCCGGCCGCCTTCGGCGTAGCGTTCGCCGAGCAGGCCATCCAACTCGCCCAGAATGGTGTCCACCAGCACGCGTAGCTTACGGATCGGGTGATCGGTCGGCACGCGATCCTCGACTGAAACGTACGAGAACATGCCAAGCTGTTGGACGTCAGGACTGCGCATCGAGGGGAAGCCTTGCGATTGATCGAGCCTATGACAGTCGGCTCGGGCGAGAGTTTCTCAACAGCCTGCTA
>NZ_JBGBPX010000047.1:0-831 GCF_041107475.1 Rhodanobacter sp. FW021-MT20
CTAGTGCGCTGCGCCGGGTGAGGTGAACGTGCAGCCTGTCGCGCGGGCCGATTCGTCCGTGGTCGCGTGATCGGTTTGCAAGGTGGTGTGCGTGATGGCGAAACGATCATGCAGCATCGCTTCGATCTCTCGGCGCACATCGTGGCAGTCGATGTCGTGATTCACGTAGATGTGGCCCGACAGTGCCGGCATGCCCGAGGTCACTTCCCACACGTGCAGATCGTCCAGCCGAGTCACCGCCGGCATGGCACGGATCGCCTCGGCAATGGATACTGGGTCCAGACCGCGTGGTGCCGCTTCCAGGAAGATGCGGCCCGAGTCGCGCACCAGTCCGATACCGGCTTTCAGCATCAATCCGGCGACGACCAGTGCGGCAAGGGAGTCCACGCGATTCCAACCCGTCCACCAGATGATGGCACCGGCAATGGCAGTGGCGATGAAGGCGTAGAGATCGGTGAGGATGTGCTGGAAGCTGCCTTCCACGTTGAGGCTTTGCCGGTTGGCCTTGCTCATCGCCCACACGGCGAGCAGGTTGACGCCAATACCGACCACCGCGATCACCGTGACCAGCAGACCTTCCACCACCGGCGGGTCGATCAGCCGGCGGATCGCCTCGACGATGAACCAGACCGACAGCAACAACAGCGTCAGCCCGTTCGCCTGGGCGCTCAGGATTTCGACCCGCTTGAGTCCGAACGTGTAGCTGCCACTGGCCGGGCGGCTGGCCAGACGCATCGCGACAAGCGCCAGTCCGATCGAGCCCACATCGGTGAGCATGTGCCCGGCATCGGAAATCAGGGCCAACGACTTGGCCAGGATGCCGACCACCAC
>NZ_JBGBPX010000048.1:0-684 GCF_041107475.1 Rhodanobacter sp. FW021-MT20
GGTGCTCTACGACTGGATCGAAGAACGCGCCGCCCGGCGCCTCGCCAAGGAGAAGACCCCATGAAAGAAGTGAAGGCCTTCATCCATCGTGGCCGCGTGGTCGACGTCATCCATGCGCTGGAAGAAGCGGGGTTTCGTTACCTGTCGGTGAGCGACGTCAAAGGTCTGCTGACCGCGCTCAACGGCCAGGAACAGGTCTATTCGATGGAACTGGGCGAACGGGTGACCCGGCAGATCAAGCTCGAAGTGTTCTGTGAGGACGATCAGGCCGAACGGGCGGTGCAGTTGATCCGCCTGCACGGGCGCACCGGTCAGAGTGTGGCCGGCTGGGTCTACCAGAGCACGGTGGATCGGGCGTGGCCCATCGACGGTCAAGGGGCTGAATGAAGAAGACGGGCGGGTCACTCCCGCCCGTCCTTCCCGATGTCATGTCATAACACTTTGGCGCTCACGTAGAGTGGCCGCCGCACTGGAGACTCCTATGGGCACAACCAAGCCCCACGAACATGACCATCATCACGACCATAGCCATGGCGTGGCACCGGATGCGGACAAGAAGTACCTGACCATCGCGCTGTTGCTGCTGCTCGGCTTCATGGCGGTCGAGGTGGTGGTCGGCATCCTGGCCAAGTCGTTGGCCCTGATTTCCGATGCCGGGCACATGCTCACCGATGTGGGCTCGAT
>NZ_JBGBPX010000049.1:0-672 GCF_041107475.1 Rhodanobacter sp. FW021-MT20
CTTGCCTTTGCCCTTGCGGATCAAACGCGCATCCGGATCGGTGGTGGAGGCATGGGTGTCGTTGCTGCGCTTGTGCCCGCGGAAATCGTCACCATCGCCTTCGTCGTGGTCGTCCCTGGGGCGGAAACTCTTGTGCGAGGCCCACGCCTCTAGCAACGTACCGTCTACTGAGAAGTGATCGTCGCTGACCAGGTCGCGCAGCCGCGCCAGCAACACGGTGTGCTCGAAGAAGTGCTGGGCGATCGCCTCGTCGAATAGCCGCTGGCGGTTGAAGGAGAACGTCGAATGGTCCCACACCACGTCGTCGATGTTCAGGCCGACGAACCAGCGGAACAGCAGGTTGTAGTTGAGCTGCTCCATCAGCAACCGCTCGCTGCGCACGCTGTAGACCACCTGCAGCAGCGAGGCGCGCAGGATGCGCTCGGGCGGGATCGACGGGCGACCGCCTGCGGCATAGCGCGCCGCCAGTAGCTCATCGAGCTCGCCCAGGATCGCGTCCACCAGAATCCGCAGTTTGCGGATCGGATGATCGGGCGGCACGCGGTCTTCGACCGACACATACGAGAACATGCCAAGCTGTTGGACGTCGGGGCTGCGCATCGGATCGGGCGGTCAGTGATTGAGAACGTCTATGACCGCAGCGATGCGCAGAGGTTTCTCAACAGCCTGCTA
>NZ_JBGBPX010000050.1:0-668 GCF_041107475.1 Rhodanobacter sp. FW021-MT20
TCCAGTGTGCGTATCCACACTTGTTCAGGGGTTGCTTTTTCGGTCGCGACGGCTTTGGCACGCTGCAGGCTGCTGCGCGCGCCCTGGACCAGCAGCGTGCGCAGATAGGCATCACCGCGACAGCTGATTTCGCCCAAGCGCGCACGCCCACCGCTGGAGTGCTGCGCCGGCACCAGCCCCAACCAAGCGGCCATCTGCCGCCCTTGCTTGAACTCGCGGGCGTGGCCGACCGTGGCCACCACCGCGTCGGCGGTGATCGGGCCCACGCCGATGATCGCGCGCAGACGTAGACACCGCTCGTCCTGACGCGCATGGGCCTCGATGCGTGCGTCGCACGCGTCGAGGGCCGTGCGCAACGATGCCCAGTGGGCGGTCAGATCACGCAGCAGTTCCTTGAGCTCGGCCGGCACGCCAACCTGCACATCAAGGTCACCCAGCAGTCGACGCAAGACCAGATCGCTCTTCGCCACGACCACACCGAACTCGGCGAGCAGGCCGCGTATCCGGTTGCTGACGGCCAGCGACTCGGTCTTGTAGCCCTCGCGCACCCGGTGCCAGGACAGCCGCACTTGTTGATCGATCGACTTGGCCGGCACGAAGCGCATGTTGCCTTGCCGCGCCGCCGTGGCAATGGCTTCAGCATCGGCACGGTCATTCTTGGTCTTGCG
>NZ_JBGBPX010000051.1:0-635 GCF_041107475.1 Rhodanobacter sp. FW021-MT20
GGCACGCCCATCATGTGGTACGCGCTGGCCGAGAACCAGTCGAGGTTCGGGAACATCTTCTTGACCTCGCCCATCACCTTCTCGATGCGCTCGGACACGTCGAACAACGTCGGGTTGCCACCCTCGGTGCACAGCTTGCGCGAGACTTCCTTGATGATCTCGTTGCGCGGATCGGACACCGTGTACACCGGATGGCCGAAGCCGATGATGATTTCCTTGCGCTCGACGCGGGCGCGGATGTCGGCTTCGGCATCGTCGGCGTTGCGGTAGCGCGCGATGATTTCCATCGCCACTTCGTTGGCACCGCCGTGCTTGGGGCCGCGCAGCGCGCCGATCGCGCCGGTGATGGCCGAGTACATGTCCGAACCGGTGCCGGCGATCACGCGCGCACTGAAGGTGGATGCGTTGAATTCGTGCTCGGCGTACAGCACCAGCGACTTGTCCAGCGCACTGGCGTGCAATTCGCTGGGCGTCTTGCCGTGCAGCAGGTGCAGGAAGTGGCCGGCGATCGAGTCGTCCTCGGTCTCGGTCTCGATGCGCTTGCCGTTGTGGCTGAAGTGGTACCAGTACAGCAGCATCGAGCCGAAGCTGGCCATCAGGCGGTCGGCGATCTCGCGCGCGCCGGTGACGTTGTG
>NZ_JBGBPX010000052.1:0-601 GCF_041107475.1 Rhodanobacter sp. FW021-MT20
GCCTTCACTTCTTTCATGGGGTCTTCTCCTTGGCGAGGCGCCGGGCGGCGCGTTCTTCGATCCAGTCGTAGAGCACCGGCAGCAGCACCAGCGTCAGCAAGGTCGAGGTGATCAGACCACCGACCACCACGGTGGCGAGCGGGCGCTGGGTTTCCGCACCCACGCCACTGGAGAGCAGCATCGGCACCAGGCCCAGGATCGCTACGCTCGCGGTCATCATCACCGGGCGCATGCGCAGGGCCGTACCGCGGATCACTGCCTCGCGCACAGGCAAGCCTTTCTCACGTTGTTCGTTCAAGAAACTCACCAGCACGATGCCGTTCAACATCGCCACGCCGAACACCGCGATGAAGCCGATGGCCGAGGGTACCGACAGGTATTGCCCGGTGATCGCCAAGCCGACGATGCCGCCGATGGTGGCAAACGGCACGTTGGCCAAGATCAGCGTGGCGTGCTTCACCGAGTTGAACGCGGTGTAGAGCAAGACAAAGATGAAGAAAATCGTCGCCGGCACGATCAGCGACAATCGCTTCAACGCCCGCTGCTGGTTCTCGAACGCGCCGCCCCATTCGCTGTAATAGCCAGTCGGCAACTTCACCTG
>NZ_JBGBPX010000053.1:0-563 GCF_041107475.1 Rhodanobacter sp. FW021-MT20
TGCAGCGGGTGTTGAGCGAACGTCCGCGCGTGGCGTGGTTCGAGGTGCACAGTGAGAATTTGTTTGCCGACGGCGGAGCACTGCATGCGGCAATCGAGCATGTGCGCGCCGACTATCCGCTGAGCCTTCACGGTGTCGGCCTCTCGCTGGGATCGGCCGACACCTTTGACGACGAGCATCTGGCGACGCTGTGTGCGCTGGTGCAACGCTTCGAACCGGGGCTGGTTTCCGATCACATCTGCTGGGGCGCGATCGGCGGCATCCACCTCAACGACCTGCTGCCGCTACCGTTCACCCGGGAGGCGCTGGACCTGATGGTGACGCGCGTGCAGCAGGTGCAGGACGCGCTGGGCCGGGAGTTCCTGGTCGAGAACGTCTCCAGCTATCTCACGTTCCAACACGCCGAGATGAGCGAGTGGGAGTTCGTCGCCGAACTGATACGCCGTAGCGGCTGCGGCCTGCTGCTCGACGTCAACAATGTCTACGTCAACAGCGTCAATCACGGCTTCGACGCGCATGCCTATCTGCGTGCGATGCCGCGCGCGGCGGTGCGCGAGATCCAC
>NZ_JBGBPX010000054.1:0-526 GCF_041107475.1 Rhodanobacter sp. FW021-MT20
AGACCATGATTGTTCCTTGGACGTATAGACGGCCGTAAGGTGGTGGCGGCGTGGTAACGTGGTCACGGAATCAGGTAACAGCCAAGAATGGCAACTTTATCCTTATTCGTACTACGTACTCGGCAACTAACCAACCGCAACGTGGCTATCGGGTAGAGATGGGATTCATCGAATCGTTGTGCAAAGCGTTGTCCGCAACAGGCTCTCGCTAACGGTTTGCCGTGCTAACAAGTCAATCCAGCGGACGCCGTACCGGCGCCGCTGATTTCCAGCGTTAGGCCTCAAACGCACCACGGGGGATGAACATGAAAGGATTGACGGGAAAAGGTGATCGTTTTGTCGTGTTCAAAGACGGAGACCTTTGGTATTGGCACCTCGTAGTGTCTAATTCACCATCCGCCGTACCCGTTGCCAAAAGCGGCAGAGGTTACCCGTCCAAGAACACCGCGCTAACAGGCTGTTGAGAATGTCGATTTCAAAGCTGCAGCGATAGAGTTTTTCTATCGCAGCAGGTGCATGTCCGTTT